>JAIRMC010000021.1 GCA_031258965.1 Azoarcus sp.
ATCTTCTGGGCAGCGGGCCTGCAAGTGGTGGCCGCGTGGTACATCGCCACCGAAACGACTTCGGAACTCAAGAAGGGCGGCTACGTCCAGGGCACGGTCATCCTGATGCTGAAGAAGCGCCCTGCGGGCGAGCACGCAGGTTTCAAGCAACGCCTGCTGCCCGCCGTGCGGCAGGAAGTGGCCCGCCAGATCGAAACCATGATGCACCTGAACGACACGGTGAAGGCGCACCACGGCGAGCCGGTGTTCAACGACTCGGACTTGCAGATGGCAGGCTACGCGGCGGCGCTGAAGGTGCTAACGGCCTACACCCACATCGGCGGCGACGACGTCACCAGCTTTGCCCTGCGCCCCCGCGCGCGCGGCGAAGTGACGGTGGTGGATGAGATCGTCCAGCAGGCAGCGGAAACCGCATCCAGCCTGCTGGTGCCGGAAGGGCTGACGGCGGACACCTGGGCTAGGCTCACCGGCATCGAACGCTTCGTGCTGCGCATGCTGGACATGGAAACCGCAGGCAGCGCCAAGCTGGACAACTACCAGAACTTCGCCAAGGCCTTCCACGTCGAGGACTACGCCCGCGTGATGGGCGACATGCGCCCCAATCACGCACACCTCAAGCGTGTGAGTGAATACGCCTCGCGCGACCTGACCGACGCCACGGAGATCGGCGCAACCCGGCTGGGTAGGCTCATCATCGCCTTGCAGCAACTGGGCAAGGACACCGAGGTACAGGTCATCGTCGATCAACTGCGCGCCGAGATGGCTGATTTCCTCGAAGCCCGTTCCCTGCTGGTCGATATGCTGGCCTTCATCGAGCGCAAGTCGCCGGAGCCGGACGCCCGCACCTCCGCCGAAGTGCTGGGTGCGCGCCTGAAGAACCTGCGCTTCGGCGAGTGAGGCCAAGGAATGAATCCGGGATGAGCATCCGTCGCTTCTCTTCGCGCACCCATCGGCTGGATGCCAGCTTCCTGATGCAGCATCTGGCCGGTGCTCGCAGCTACAAGCGCATCGCGGGCTACTTCACCAGCTCGCTATTCGAGGTGGCGGGTGAAGCGCTGGAGCAGATTCCCGAGGTCAAGATCGTCTGCAACGTGGACATCCACCCGGACGATTTGAAGGTGGCGCAACTGCGCGAGAGCAAGATGCTGGGCCGCTGGAACGAACGCGGTCTGGAGGCCGAAGCCCTGCTGAACCGCGAACGCTACCGGCGGCTGGATGCCTTTTTGCACAAGCACGGGCAAGCCGTGCGCGTTGCGCCGGACGACATCTGCGGCTTCGTGCATGGCAAGGCGGGTGTGATCACGCTGGCCGATGGCCGCAGGCTGGGCTTCATCGGCTCGATGAACGAAACCCGCAGTGGCTGGCAGCGCCACTACGAAATCCTGTGGGAAGACGAATCCCCGGAGGGCGTGGCGTGGATCGAGGAGGAGTTTGATTTTCTCTGGAACGCCGCCAAACCGCTACCGCAGGCCGTGATCCGCGAGGTTCATCGGCGTGGCTACCGGCGCGAGATCGAGTTCATCGAGATTGAGGACGAAGAAGACCTTGCGCCAGCGGCGTTGATCGAGTCACCGCTGTACCGCGAAGGCCAGCAGCTTCAGCCGTGGCAGCAGGGTTTTTTGACCGAATGCTTGCGGCACCAGCGCCTGTACGGCATGGTGCGCCTGCTACTGGCCGACGAGGTGGGCTTGGGCAAGACGCTGTCGCTGGCCACGGCCGCGCTGACGCTCTGCCTGCTGGCGGACAAGCCAACGGGGCAAGGCACTGGCCCGCGTCGCCCGGTAGTGATCTTCTCCCCCGCCACGCTGACCGAGCAGTGGCAAACCGAAATGCTTGACAAGCTGGGCATCCCGACTGCGCGTTGGGACACCGTGGCCAAGGTCTGGCTGGATGCGGACGAGCGCGTTCTGTCGCCAGCGGGCCGGGAGCAGATCGCCCATTGCCCGCTGCGCATCGGCATCGTCTCCACCGGCCTGATGATGCGCGATTCGCTGGAGAAGCAGCATCTGCTGGGCATGCGCTTCGGCGTCGTGATCCTGGACGAAGCGCACAAGGCCAGAACGCGGCAAGGCTTCGGCAAGGAGGCGGGAACGCCCAACGAACTGCTGGCCTTCATGCGCGAAATCGCCGCGCGGGCCGACCACGTACTGCTGGGCACGGCCACACCCATCCAGACCAACCCTGCCGATCTGTGGGACTTGCTCGGCATCCTGCACCAAGGGCCGGGGCGTTTCGTGCTGGGCCACGATCTTGCGCCGTGGCACCGGCCCGACGAAGTGCTCGACATCCTCGCGGGCCGAGTGGAGGTGGAATCGCTGGCCCACGCATGGGAGCTGCTGCGCTCGCCACTGCCACGCACGGAATCAACCAGCGAACCACGCGCGCGGCGCTTGTTCTCCGCCATCCGGCAAGACTTGGGATTGCAAAACGGCGAGTGGCAAGCCAATCGATCGCTGGCCGATCTGACGGAAGAAACGCGGGAAATTCTGGAAGAAGAACTGGAGCGCCGCATTGCGGGGGCCACGCTGTTCCAGCGCGAAAACCCGCTGGTGCGCCATGTCGTACTGCGTAAACGTCAGCAGCTTGAAGATGCGGGGCTGCTGGCGCGTGTAGCCGTGGACGTTCACCCGGAGCGCGAGCAGGTTTCGGAACAACGCGCCTTCGATGCCTTGTTTGAAGGCAAGGCGCTGCGAACGTCGGAAGACTTCCGACAAGCCTATGGCGAGGCTCGCGCTTTCGGCAAGGCGCTGGCCAAGCGCGGCAAGGGCAGCGGCTTCATGAAGAACCTGATGGAGCAGCGCATCTGCTCCAGTGTCCACGCAGGTTTGGCGACAGCGCGGCGCTTGCTGCAAGGCGATGCCGAGCACGAGGAAGACGAAGAGCAGGAAGCCGACATCAAGGTCGAGACGGGCGAGGAAATCGAAGTCCTGCAACGGCTGATTGCCCGGCTGGAGCGGCTGCAAGTCGATCCGAAGATGGAAGCCGTCGTTCACTTTCTCGACAAGGAAAAGTGGCTGGAATTGGGCGTCATCATCTTCAGCCAGTACTACGACACGGCGAAGTGGCTGGCCGACTCGCTGGCGGCGCGCTACCCGGAAGAAGCGGTCGGCCTGTACGCAGGCGCGGGCCGTAGCCGCCTGTACCAGCGTGGCGACAGCGTGAGCGTCGAGCGCGAAACCTTGAAGCGCATGGTGGCCGAGCACCAGATTCGCGTGATGGTGGCCACCGATGCCGCGTGCGAGGGTTTGAATTTGCAAACCTTGGGCACGCTGATCAACGTCGATCTGCCGTGGAACCCCACGCGGCTCGAACAGCGCATTGGCCGCATCAAACGCTTCGGCCAGCGACGCGAAACCGTGGACATGCTGAACTTGGTGTTCGAGCAGACCGTGGACGAGAAGATCTACGACCGCCTGTCCGAGCGCATGAAGAACCGCTACGACCTCTTCGGCTCGCTACCGGACACCATCAAGGACGAGTGGATCGACGACATCGAAACACTCGGCGAGCGCTTGGACGAGTACATCAACGCGCAGAAAACCGCGACCGGTTTCGACCTGCGCTACACCGGCACGATGATGCCGCCGGAGAAGGATTGGCGAGAGTTCACAGAGGTCTTGTCGCGGCGCGATCTGGCGACGCTGATGAGCGCGGCTTGGGGGTAGTCAATGCAACCGTTCTCCATCACGCTTTTCGCAACCTCCGGCGACCCCGAAGGCATTCGTCACCTCGACAAATCAAACTGGTCGGGCTACGGCGTCGTCTTCAACAAGGAGCTTTTCCATCTGTTGAAGCAGGAGCCGGGCTTCTCGCAGGCCGGTATCTACATCCTTGTCGGCAACGCCGCTGAGGAGACGATCTATATCGGCGAGGCCGACCCTGTCGGCGACCGGTTGAAGAACCACGTCTCGAACAAGGAGGGTTGGGTGTGGGGCGTCTACTTCTTTGACCGCAACCACAAGATCGGCAAGACAGAGGTTCAGTACCTTGAATCGGCGCTGGTTGCACTGGCCAAGAAGCACGACCGGGCCATTCTGCTGAACAAGAACAACCCGACGGCCCCGACGATGGCCCCTGCAGCGAAGGCCACTGCGCAGGCGTTTCTGGCCGATATGCTGCTGATCCTGCCGATGCTCGGCATCAACGCCTTCACGCCGCCGAAGCAGGAAGACCCGAGCGATCTAGTGCAGCCCGTGGGATCGGAAAGCGACAAGTTCGACACCATCGTCGTGCCCGCCCGCGAGGAAGGGTTCAAGCAACGCTTCCTCAACGAGAACTGCTGGTTTGCCGTTCGGATCAATGCGAAACACATCTCGAAGCTGAAGTTCATCGCGGCCTATCAGGTCGCTCCCGTCGCAGCCATCACCCACATCGCCGAGGTCGAGGCCATCCTGCCCTACAACGACACCGGCAAGTACATGATCAAGTTCAAAGGGCCAGCGACAGCGATTGTCCCGATCCCGCGCCCGGAAAACAGCGAGGTCAACATGCAGTCGTCGCGCTACGCGCTGCGGGAGAAGTTGTTGGCGGCGAAGAATCTGGATGAAGTCTGGGTGTAATCACTTTGCAGCCTTCATCTCTTTGACCCACGCCTGCAACGCCTTCAGTTGCTCGGCGTTTTCGTGGCAGGTCTGGTAGTTGGTGGCAACGGTTCCGGCGACGGCAGAGAGCGCAAGGCCTGCGGGGGCCTCATCAGCATCTCGGGCGGGCTCGGGCAGTTCACCTGCGGCGGCAGCGTCGTGCAGGCGCACAAAGCCACGGTTGATAGTGCAAGCAACATCGGCCTGAACGGGCACATAGACGGGAACCTCCTTGATGATGGTGTCGCCCTTCGCGCGGACGACGCGGATGCGGTCGACGTATTGCGTGACGACCTTGACGGTGGCCTGCGCTTGCCGCTCGCGGACGGCGGCGGCCTGCAGGGTTTGTTTCTGGACGGCGACGTCCCACTGGGCCTGAACGTGGCCCGCGCCCTTGATCCAGCCGAAGCCGATCAGGGCAGCGGCGAGCAAGATGAGGGCCAGCCAGCGGTAGGGCCAAGGAATCAGGCTCATGGCGCTTCCCCCATGCACTGGCGGTACTCGGCCTCGCGCCGTGTGGCCAACCCGCCGCACAGGCGCGCATTTGCAGGCAGCGCGCAGTCCTTGCCCTGGAAGAAGCGCCAGCGCAGCAACTCGGCGCACGCTCCGGCGTAGTCCTCGGCGTTGAGCTTCCGCACCAGCGTGGACTGGCAGAACGCCCGGCTGCCGACGTTGTAGGAGAAGCTGACCAGCGCGTCGTACTCGTGCTGGGCCAGCGGCACGGTCACGCATTGCTTGAGCGCACCCTCGAACTGCTGCACATCGGTGAGCGCACGAGCCAGTGCCCTCAAGCGGCGCGTCGGCAATCCCAACATCCACATGGTGCTGGAGTACGCCAAGACCACGGGCGTCGTCCGCACGCTGGTGCGCGGCGGCCAGAAGTACCAGCAGATGCTGGTCGAGGCCTTCGCCGAGCATGCGCTGGGCGTCAAGGCGAGCGCGAGCCGCATCAAGTCGCCGACGTTGGACTTGTCGATGCTGCGCACCGGCTTCGACGTGCCGGAGGCGTTCGAGGACGGCTTCTCGATGGTGCAGTTGAAGGCGCTGACCTTCCTCAGTCCGGACGGTGCGCTGAAACTCGAATGCACCGCGATGCAGTCCAGCCAGCAACGCTCCGTGCATGAATTGCTGAAGGAACAACTGCCCGGCCCGCTGGAAGGCAACTGGGCGGTGACGGCGGCGCAGGTCAATCTGTATTACCCGCCAGAGCCAGGACGCACACGTCCCAAGGTGGTCAGCATCGAAGTGACCAGCAAAGGGCGGCTGAACCTCAACAAATTCGACGCCAAGATGCAGGCGCAACTGGAAGGCTATCTGGTCGCGGTCGGCATCTTGCAGAAGGGCCAAACCCTGAGCGCGCACGAAATGCCGCCGGAAACGGATGCCGTCGGTTCAACCCCAGTGATCGAGGACTGACGATGGCGGCGCACGACGCTTGGGCCTTGATCTGCCGCCTGTTCGCGGGTGGCACGCCTGTACTGCGCGCCATGTTGTCGCCGCGCGAGGCAGCGGCGCTGTCCATCCTCGGCAAGGCGGTCAAGCCGACGGTCATGGATCAGTCCTTCGTGCTGTGCCCGCACTGCCAACAGCATCGGGCGCAGGTGTGGGGCGATGGTCGTGGCGGACGGATGTGCCGTTGCCCGGACTGCGGGCCAGTGACCGTCGAGGCCGCCGATGGTGCGGCGCTGGTCTTGGATGAGGACTGGCTGCGCCAGAAGATGCGCCTTGCGCTCGGTATCGAAAGCCGCGATGGCATCGATGACCTCGGCGGCGGAGCGTGGCGGCTGGGCGATGCCCGACGGTCGCCCGTCGTGTTGGCCCGTGATCTCACACGGGTGCTGCACGAACCCGCACTGCTGAACCGCGTGCGCGTGGCGGGCGGCGGCGACATCCGGGTGATCACGCCGAGGCCGAGCACGACGCGCGGAGCGCCTTTCAGTACGGGCGTGGAATGGCTGGTGCTGGAGGAACGCTTCACGCTCTACGGCGGTGCAATTTCGTTCATCGCCACGTCACCGCCCATGACGCCAGCAGTTGCCGATCCGGCCACTTCGGTGAACGGGCCGTTCTCGGCGGATTTCAAGTGGGCGACGCTGCCGGATGTTCAGGCCACGCCGATCCAGTTCACCAAAGGTCAGGCCAGCGTGTTCAAAGCTCTCTGGGAACTCAAGGGCGTCGAGGTGGACGGCGAAAGGGTCATGCAGCGCGCCGGCCAGAAGAGCGACAAGCCCATCGACCTGTTCAAGATCAAAGCGAAAGACAAGGGCAATCCTCTGCATGCGGCACGGCTTGCGGCCTACGGCGCGCTCGTGGTCACGCAGCAACGCGCGGGGCTGTATGCGATGCCGTGTGCGGCAGCGAGAAAGGAGGTTGTCATGACGTGAGCACACCACCCGACGCGCCGAGGCTCGCGCGATATCAAGAGCCTGACCTTTTCAATTTTTGGAGTGCTTGAAATGAGCGGAAAGAACCAATGGGTCGTACCCGTCAACGGCGGTGATCAGTGGGGCGTGCGCGGTGAAGGCAACGACCGCCTCACCTCCGTCCACGGCACGCAGCAACAGGCGATTGACCGTGCGCGGGACATCGCCATCAACCAGCAGAGCGAGATGTTCATCCAAGGTCGTGACGGCCAGATCCGTGAGCGCAACAGCTACGGTGACGATCCGTTCCCGCCCAAGGGCTGATGTTGGGGCTGGCCTCGCGGGTTTGCACGGGCAATCTGGAACAGCAAACCCGCGAGCCAACCATTCCCATCGGCACACGCACAAACCATTGACGAAAAACGCCGCCTGCGTGTGCCACGGCGAAGAAGTTGGCGCAGGTTTCGAGAGAAGATAGGGCGGAACAGGGGCGAACCGGGCCGGTCATGCCGCCCACGGGCGGAGAGGCTAGCACACGCAAAATGGCCTGGAACCCCACGCGGCTTGGGGAGCCTACAAACGAAAACGCCCAACCGAGAACGGTTAGGCGCTGAATAGTGGTGGCCAGTCGCGGAATCGAACCACGGACACGCGGATTTTCAGTCCGCTGCTCTACCAACTGAGCTAACTGGCCGGAAAGCGGAGCATTATAGCGGCGGACATGTCGAAGTCAATCATTCCGGCGCACGCGGTTTTTTCAGTACCGGTAATGCTCCGCTTTGTACGGCCCTTCGACTGGCACGTCGATGTACGCCGCCTGTTCCGGCGTGAGCGTGGTCAGGCGCGCGCCGATTTTCTTGAGGTGCAGGCGCGCCACCATTTCGTCCAGTTTCTTGGGCAGAGTGTAGACGCCGACCGGGTAATCACCGCCACGGGTGAAAAGCTCGATCTGCGCCAAGGTCTGGTTGGCAAAGGAGTTGCTCATCACAAAACTGGGGTGGCCAGTGGCGCAGCCGAGGTTTACGAGGCGGCCTTCGGCCAGCAGGATGAGGCGTTTGCCGTCCGGGAAAATAATGTGGTCGACCTGCGGTTTGATGTTTTCCCACGAGTACTGCCGCAGGCTCGCCACGTCGATTTCGGAGTCGAAGTGGCCGATGTTGCAAACGATGCTGTTGTGTTTCATCGCCCGCATGTGTTCGTGGGTGATGACTTTGACGTTGCCGGTGGTGGTGACGAAGATGTCGCCCAAGGCGGCGGCATCAAGCATGTCGACCACGCGATAGCCTTCCATGGCGGCTTGCAGGGCGCAGATGGGGTCGATTTCGGTGATCCAGACGGTGGCGCCGAGTCCTTTGAGGGACTGGGCGCAGCCTTTGCCGACGTCGCCGTAGCCGAGGACGACGGCGATCTTGCCGGCGATCATGACGTCGGTGGCGCGCTTGATGCCGTCGACCAGCGATTCGCGGCAGCCGTAGAGGTTGTCGAACTTGGATTTCGTCACCGAGTCGTTGACGTTGATGGCGGGGAATTTGAGTTCGCCCCGCGCGTGCATTTGGTAGAGGCGGTGCACTCCGGTGGTGGTTTCTTCGGTGACGCCCTTGACGCGGGCGGCGCGGGCGGAATACCAGGCTGGATCGGTTTTCAGGCGCTCCCGGATAGCGGCGAAAAGCACGGTTTCTTCTTCATTGGCGGGGTTCGCCAGGACGGCGCTGTCTTTTTCGGCTTTCGCGCCCAGGTGGAGCAGCAGGGTAGCGTCGCCGCCGTCGTCCAGGATCATGTTGGCGAAGTCGCCGCCGGGCCACTCGAAGATGCGATGGGTGTAGCGCCAGTAGTCTTCCAGACTTTCGCCCTTGACGGCGAATACGGGGATGCCGCGCGCGGCGATGGCGGCGGCGGCGTGATCCTGGGTGGAGAAGATGTTGCAGGAGGCCCAGCGCACGTCGGCCCCCAGCGCGGCGAGCGTTTCGATGAGTACCGCCGTCTGGATGGTCATGTGCAGCGATCCGGCGATGCGCGCGCCTTTCAGGGGCTGGCCGCGGGCATATTCTTCGCGGATGGCCATGAGGCCCGGCATTTCGGTTTCGGCGATGCCGATTTCCTTGCGGCCCCACCCGGCAAGGGCGAGGTCGGCGACGACGTGGTTCTGGGATGCGGCCATGGCGGGACTCCTTCGAGACTATGGCCGGAAACGGCGATGGACATGTCCGCCGCCCCGTATCCGGCAAGGGTTGTCGGGGCGAGCGCCGTTGAAACCGGACCGCCCGTTGCGGGCGGCGGTCTCCGGGCCTGGGATGGTGAAAATCTCGCAACGCTCCCCGGAGAAGGGCCGGATTATAAAGGCGGCGCGCCGCGTTGTAAAAACCTGTCCGTGATAAATATACCGTTACGACCCGTTCCCCGTTGCGCCGCTGTTTTCTTGCGGCGGTGCGGGAGGAGCTTCGACGGACGGCGGAAAGAAGAATGTCAGCGGACGAGTGAAAAAGCACCGCAGCACCAGTGTGCTGAGGACGCGCCCCTGTGCAAAGGTGATGCCGCGCGAGCGCATCGCCACGTACAGGGCAAGCGTGAAACTGACGAGCAGATTCACGAGGCCGATCAACAGAACCCCCGCCGCCGTGGTGACGATGATGACCGTCGGCAGCGCAAAGCCATGGGCCGCGGCGGCATACCCCGTGTAAGCGGCGGAAAAGGCGATGTGGCGGATGTCCAGCGGCAGGCCGAACAGCGTGCCGATGGCCGTGGCGCCGCCGAGTAGGAAGCCAAAGAAAAAGTTGCCCGCCAGTGCGCCAAGGTTGTTCTCGACATAGGCGGCGAAGCGTTGCATGACCGCTTCGCCGAACAGGCGGCGCGCCCAGCGCAGTTGCGCCAGCCGTTCCGGAATGCGGTTGTAGGCGGCCAGGTTGTCGTAATAGGCGGCGATCAGGCCGGACAGGAATAGGCAGACGCCGGCGACCGCCGCGAAAAGCGGCGCGCCGCTCAAGGGGCTGGCGTCGGCGAGCAGCTCGTCGGCCTTGGCCGCGTCGATGAAAGCGCCGCCGCTCAAATACTGGAAAACAAGCGAAAACAAGATCGCCACGGGGATAGAAAGACCGAGGTTGCCCACGATGGCGGCGAACTGGCTGCGCAGGGTGCGCACCACGGTGTCGGCCAGGTTATCGAGGTCGCGTATCTTTCCGCGCGTCTCCTCGATCGAGGCGGCGATGGCGTTGGCGGTCATCGCGGGCTGCTTGGTGGCGACGGTGCCGCCCAGGATGTGGATGAGCGCGAAGCCGATGCCGTAATTGAGGCAGAAGCACAAGGCTTCGGTGAGCGGCGGCATGTGCCGGGCGCCAAGCGCGATCTTGAAGGCCGACATGAAGGCGATGATGAAGCCGCCGAGCGCCGCCGATCCCAGCATGCCAAAGTATTCCCGCCGGGTCGTGGTGATGTATTTTTCGCCCGTCTTGCCCGCGCTCTCGGTCATGCGCCGCGAAAGCAGGCCGACATTGGTGCTCCAGTAGTCGGAGAGGCTGTTCTTGCGGCATTCGGCCCGCACCAGCCGTTTGAACAGCGCGACGGCCTGCGGCAGGAGCGGCGCGACCTTGCGGGTCTGATGCAGTTCGCGCAGCAAGCCGAGCAGTTCGTGGATGCGGTCGAGGTGCTGGCGCAGACGTTCGAGCGTCAGGGTCAGGGTCAGGCTCGTCCCGCGCCGGGTCGCCCGCCGCCGCACGCGTTGCAGGACTTCGTTGCACTGGTCGAGCATTACGCCGAGATGCGCCTCGCTTTCGAGCGGCGTGGCGGGGTCGCCCCACCATTCGCGGTAGGCGTGCAGGTACTCCACGACTTCGGCGTTCTGGGCGAGAAACGGCGACTCCACTTCTTCGAGCTGGGGATCGACGCGCACCAGTTCGGGATCGAGGCCGATCGACGAAACGTGATAAGACAGCATCCGCAAGGCTTCGAGCATTTCGGAGACTGCCGCGGGCAACGTATCGCCCGCGATCTCCGTGTCCAGTTCGCTGCCCTCCTCGCTAGTCAGCACGGCATGGAAAAACGCCGTCCAGGTCTCATCGGGAATCGCCTCGACCCAATATTCATCGCCCTTGCAGTGGAAAATCACTGCCAGCAAATCCTTCAGGTAGCCGGTATCGACCACGTCGGGCAGCAAGCGATGAGAGACGCGGCGAAGCATTTCGCTGAAAAACCCGCGATGGGGCAACATGCCGGAGGCGACGTACAGCGAAACTTGCTTGTGTTCGACGAAAAGCCGCAGCAAGGCCGCGCGCAAGGCCGCGCGCGCATCGGGCCGGGCCGCGAGAGCGCGGGTGAGCGCGGCGAGCGCGCCGCCAGCGTCTCTCGCGCGGCGGGCGGGCCGCACCGCGTCGACCAGCGCCACCCAAAGGGCAATCTCGTCGCCGCCCGAAACGAAACGGTCGAACAGGGGCGCGAAGCGGCTTTCATCGGAAGCCTTGTTTCTGTCTTTGCGAAAGGGGTTCCAGGCAAGAGCCATCAAAATTTCGTCTCCATCGGTTTCGGGAAAATACCATGCTGCTTCTTTCAGTTGAAGGCGCTTGTCTCGCCTTCGGGCATGCCGGCCTGCTTGACCACGCCAGACTGCAAATCGACCCTGGCGAGCGCGTCGCACTGGACAGTCCGCGCTCGACGACGGCGCAATCCGGCGACAACCGGGGTTTTCCACCGCCTATGTACCACAAGAAATGAATTTCCCGCTGAAATCCGGAATCCATTCCAACATCACCGCCAGCCAGCCAGGCCGCCGTCTGCGCATCAGCCGCGCCTCCCGCAAGGATTAAGGGTATACAATCGCCCGCCTTCCCCCGCCATGCCCTGCGAGTCATCACGATGTCCGCCGCCCAGACAGAAAACATCAATATCCGCGCCATTGACCACATGCCCTCGCCCGAGGAGGTGAAGGCAAAAGTGCCGCTGGACGACAGCACGGCGGCCACGGTCGTTGCGGGACGCCAAGCCTTCATCGACATTCTCGACCGTAAAGACCCGCGGCTTTTCATCATCGCCGGCCCCTGCTCGATCCACGATCCGGAAGCCGGACTCGACTATGCCCGCCGCTTGCGCCGCCTTGCCGATGAAGTCTCGGGCACGCTCTTGCTGGCGATGCGGGTGTATTTCGAGAAGCCGCGCACCGCGACAGGCTGGAAAGGCTATATCAACGATCCCTGCATGGACGACTCCTTTCGCATCGACCTTGGCATGGAAAAGGCGCGCCATTTCCTGCGCGAAGTCGCCCGCACCGGGCTGCCCATCGCCACCGAGGCGCTCGACCCCATCGCGCCCCAATACTACGGCGACCTAATCTCCTGGACAGCCATCGGCGCGCGCACGTCCGAATCGCAGACGCACCGCGAAATGGCTTCGGGCCTCTCGACCCCGGTCGGTTTCAAGAACACCACCGACGGCGATGTAACAGCCGCCGTCAATGCCATCGTCTCGGCGGCCAGCCCGCACAGTTTTCTCGGCATCAGCGTGCAGGGGCAATCGGCCATCCTGCGCACGCGCGGCAACCCTTACGGCCATCTCGTGCTGCGCGGCGGCGAGCGGCCCAATTACGATTCCGTCTCCGTCTCCCTCGCCGAAGAGGCGCTCGCCAAAGCCAGGCTGCCCCGCAATATCGTGATCGACTGTTCGCACGGCAATTCGTGGAAAAAGCCCGAAATGCAACCCCTGGTGATGAAAGACGTCATCCACCAAATCCGCGACGGCAACCGCTCCATCGTGGGCCTGATGATCGAAAGCAACATCGTCGCTGGCAACCAGCCCATCCCCGCCGATCTCTCGCGGCTCAAATACGGCTGTTCGGTCACGGACGCCTGCGTCGGCTGGGAGACCACGGCGCAAATGATCCGCAATGCCGACGCGGTATTGCGCGGCGCGCTGGAGAAACGGGACATGCCTGCATGAACCTGGTCGTCCAGGGAGAAGCGCCCACCCTCGCCACGATCCGGCGGCTCACCACCCTGACCGGCGCGCGCAAGGTCGACATCATCGACGCGCGCGCCTTCCGTTTCGCCGGATTGCGGCGCGACGAACTCGACGCCGCCGTCGCGGCCTTTTGCGAAGATGCCGCCCTCGACGCCGCCTGGGCGCCCGAAGGATGGCGGCTCGGCGATTTCGGCCTGTTCGTCACCGATATGGATTCCACCCTCATCAACATCGAATGCATCGACGAAATCGCCGACATGCGGGGCGTCAAGGCCGAAGTCGCCGCAATCACCGACGCGGCGATGCGCGGCGAAATCGACTTTCGCACCTCCCTGGCCCGGCGGGTCGAACTGCTTGCCGGACTGCCCGAACAGGCGCTGGCGAAAGTCTACGCCAAGCGCCTGCGGCTCAACCCCGGCGCCGGAGCGCTCATGGCCAGCCTCAAGGCCGCCGGGGTGCGCACGGCGCTAGTCTCGGGCGGCTTCACCTATTTCACCGAACACATGCGGCGCGAACTCGGCTTTGACTACGCCTGGGCCAATGAACTGGAAATCGTCGATGGCCGCCTCACGGGCCGCGTGACCGGCGACGTTATCGACGGCCAAGCCAAGGCCGCCCGCCTCACCGCGACCCGTGACGCCCTCGGCCTTGCTCCGGAAAAAGTTCTCTGCGCCGGTGACGGCGCCAACGACATTCCCATGTTCCGCGCCGCTGGTTTCGGCATTGCCTACCACGCCAAGCCCGCGCTGCGCGAGGCCGCCGACTGTTGCCTTGACCACGTCGGGTTGGAAGGCATCGCGCGGCTGTTCGCGTAATTCCAATTCCGGCTCAATCCGAAAAGGACCTGGAGCGCCGTGATGTGTACCATGCGGCCCATGGATTGCCACACCTCGCTCGCAATGACGAAGGAGAGAGATCCGCCATTGCGAGGCGCGCAGCCGCCGCGGTAATCCAGGTTCCCTTCGGATTGACTTGGAATTAACCGGCGCTTTCTTCACCCCCCCCTGCGCCCGCATCCTCCACGCGGTTTTGAGCACGCAAAAACCCGACCATGATCGACAACACATCCACAACGGCG
>JAIRMC010000130.1 GCA_031258965.1 Azoarcus sp.
GTGCGGGTGAAGGAATCCCGATGGGGCAAATCCTCCGCAAACTCGGGGGGAGCCGCCAGCACGCCGTGGGCAACGTCCACGGTAACGACCCCATAGGGTTTTGCGCCCTCGTAATACACTTTGACTTCGCCGGGCCGGTAGGCGCTGATTTTTGTCCGGCACGCCGGGCCGTCTTCGGGCACGGGGATGGGGGTCGGCTTCGGGTCGCGCGTGAGCACGCCAAGCTCGTCTTTCTGGCCCTCGTTCATCTTGCTGTTGTTGCGGATGCGCTCGGCGGCAAATTTGCGCATGGCGGCGATGGCCGCTTTCTTGGCGCTGTCCTTGACGAGCAGGTTGGAATGCGTGGGCGTGGTCTGGTACGCTGTCCTGGCCGTGACGAAAGTGGTGAGGGCGGTCACGGTGGCGGTGCACTCGCTCGCCACCCAACCATAGGCCGTTTGCAGACTCGCGTTGGCAAGCTTGACCTGCCAGACGGCGATGAGGTTGATGAGGTCTTGCTCCCGTGAAGGAATCCAGTCATTTCCTGAAGGCATTTTCCGCTCTCCCTGGCGCTTTTGGCGCGTCGTTGATAGATGAATCTTTGATTGACCAAGCCATGGCTTGATGCCGCAAAGCCATGGGCCGGTGACGTAAAACCGTGGCCTGATGCCGCAAAGCCATGGCCTGATGCCGTAAAGCCGTGGCCCGATACGGTAAAACCGTGGCCTGATGCCGCAAAGCCGTGGCTTGATACGGTAAAACCGTGGCCTGGCGCCGCAAAGCCGTGGCCCGGCGCCGCAAGGTCATGGCTTGAGGCTCGCATCCCCATTCCTTTTGCCGCCCATGGTTAACCGTCCTGTGGATACTACGCATATTCCGACGGGAAAGTGGGATTTTTTAAATGGACGGACAGGAATGTCGCTTTATGCGGGCAGTCTGTGCGCTTTATGCAACAGCGCCATGCCGGTATGCTGCGGTGCAGGATGAACGGCGGCGGCGGTAAGGATCTACCCGAAGAAGCGCCAGGCCTCGAATGCCGCGAGCGCGGCGGTCAGTACGCCGAGGGCGGCGATGAGGTTCGCGCTGCGCCGCTGGCGGCGGGCGATCTCGTCGAGTTGATGCTGGAACGCGATGTTCTGCTGGCTCTCGCCGTTCAGGGACTGATGCACGAGCCGGGGCAAGCGCGGCAGGATGGCGGCCCAGGCCGGGGCCTCGTTTTTCACTTCGCGCAGTAGCGCGCGCCAGCCGATCTGCTCTTGCATCCAGCGTTCGAGAAAGGGCTTGGCGGTTTTCCACAGATCCAGTTCAGGGTCGAGCTGACGGCCCAGCCCTTCTATATTGAGCAGGGTTTTCTGCAATAGCACGAGTTGGGGCTGCACGGACATTTCGAAACGCCGCGCGGTCTGGAAGAGCCGCAGTAGGGTCTTGCCGAAGGAAATATCCTTGAGCGGACGGTCGAAAATGGGTTCGCACACGGTGCGGATGGCGGCTTCTAGTTCATCGACGCGGGTATGCGCGGGCACCCAGCCCGCTTCGATGTGCGCAATCGCTACCCCACGGTAGTCGCGCTTGAAGAAAAAGAGGAAGTTGCGCGCCAGGTAATCTTTATCGATATCGCTGAGCGTGCCCATGATGCCGAAATCGAGCGCGACGTAGCGGCCATCTCGATGTACGAAGATGTTGCCGGGGTGCATGTCGGCATGAAAAAAACCGTCGCGGAATACTTGGGTGAAGAAAATCTCGACGCCCGCCCGCGATAATGCCTTGAGGTCGATGCCTTGTTCGATCAGGGCGGGAATCTGTGAAATGGGCGTGCCGTGCATGCGCTCCATCACCATCACCCCGGAACCGCACCAGTCCCAATACACTTCGGGCACCACGAGGAGCCTGGAATCTTTGAAATTGCGCCGCAATTGCGCGCAATTGGCCGCCTCGCGCATGAGGTCGAGTTCATCGCGCAGCGACTTGGCGAATTCGGCCACGACTTCGCGCGGTTTCAGCCGCCTGCCGCCAGGCCAGGCTTTTTCCAGCAGGGCCGCGCCGATTTCAAGTAAATCGAGGTCATGGGAAATTACTTTGCCAATGCCGGGGCGCAATACTTTGACCGCGACTTCCACGCCATCGGGCCGCGTGGCGAAATGCACTTGCGCTACCGAGGCCGAAGCCGCCGGCGTGCGCTCGAAATGCCGGAAAACCTCGTCGACGGGACGGCCGTAAAACGCTTCCAGCAAGTTGACGGCCTGCTCGGCCGGGAAAGGCGGTACGCGATCTTGCAACAGCGCGAGTTCGTCCGCTAGATCGGGCGGCAGCAGGTCACGCCGTGTCGATAGTACTTGCCCGAACTTGATGAAAATGGGGCCGAGAGACTCCAGCGCCCGGCGCAGACGCACTCCGCGCGGTTCGCTGAAGCGCCGCCAGAAGAATACCCTGCTCCACCAGCGCACGAGCCGTCCGCTCGAATCGGCGTCAAGCACTACGCGGTCGAGGCCGAATCGCAGGCTGACGGAAGCGATCTTGATAAGGCGGAAAGGATGCACGGCGGCAAAGAAAAGGTTGGCGGAGCGCGGAACTTTAGCCGGAAAGGCGGTTGGAGGAAAGCATGGCGCGCGGCGGGGCTGGAAACCGGGTCATGACAATATCCGTTTTTTCTTCCCGCCCCTGTAATATTGGCTGACCGGCGTCGACCGGCGCGGCGGCGCCCCGCGCGATGGCGCGTAAAAAACCGCCGCATCGATGCGGTAATGGCATTACCCCATGAATTCCGCCAGCCAGTCGGTGAAAGGCCGAGGTTCCTTGGTTTGCCGGTGGATTTGCCGGTAGACGTTTTCCATATGGGTCCTGAAAAGTTTCGTCTGCGGATGATCCCTGCCAAAGCGGGCGCGGTATACCCGGTAAGCCCGGAGGTATTCGGAAAGCGCCTGGCTGTAGTTCTTTTGCCGGTAATAGGCCATGGCGACATTGTTGTAGGCCGTGATCGTGGAGGGATGATCCAGGCCCAATACCTTTTCGTTGATCGCCAGGGCTTTGCGCGCCCATTCCGCCGCCCGCGCGTAATTGTGCTGCTGGAAATACACCCATGCGATATTGGCGTAGGTGGTGGCGACGTCGGGATGTTCCTTGCCCGCCAGCTTTTCCTGGATCGCCGCCGCCCGCTGTAGATAGTCCAGCGCTTTTTTGTGATTGCCTTGCCTGGCGACGACAATGGCAAGGTTGTTGTAGGTGACGGCGTTTCGTCCTTCTCCGCCTTTCTGGCTGGCCGCGAGCGCTTTTTCGTACCACTGCGCCGCTTTGGCGTAGTTACCTTGTTTGTCGTGGATGCCGGCAATGCCGTTGTAGGTCGCTACGGTGGAGGGATGCTGTTTGCCCAGGGTTTTTTCTTCGATTGCCAGGGCCTTTTCGTATGATGAGAGCGCATTGGCATAATCGCCCTGCTTGAAATAAGCCACGGCGGCATTGTGGTAGGTCGAAGCCATCTCCGGCCCGGTGCCGCCAAACATTTTCTCCCGCATCACCAGCGCCTTGTTTCGCCATTCCCGCGCCTTGCCGTATTGGCCCATGTGCTCATGCACGGAGGCAATGCCGTCGTAGGTGATGGCCATGTGGGGATGGCGTATTCCCAATTCCTTTTCCCGAACCACGAGGGCCTTGGCATACCACTCCAGCGCCTTGCCGTAATTGCTCTGGCGGTCGTACAGGGAGGCGATGTCGTCGTAAAGGCTGGCCGTGTCGGCGCTTCCCCGTTTTTCGCGGATCGCCAGCGCTTTCAGATGCCACTCCCTAGCTTTTTCGTAATCGGCCAACTCGCCCAACGCAAGACCGAGATTGTTGTAAATCGCGGTGGCATCGGTACTAGCGTCGTCGGCGCCCGGTTTTCCGACGATCTCGGCGGCCTGCGCGAACATGTCCCGCGCCTTGCCGTATTGCCCCATGTTCATGTAGACGATGCCGACTTCGTTCCGGTAGTGGGCGGCGCATCCATGCTGCGCGCCATGCATCTCCACCATGTTCGAGAGCACATTCTGGTAACGCCTCAAGGCAATGGCGTAATCGCCGCGATCAGCGGCTCTTTTCGCGTGCCGCGTCTCTTCGGCGATTTTCGTGATTTTTTCGTTTTCCGTTTTGTCCCTGCCAGCAAGACAACCCGTCGCGGTGACGTCCGCACGCGCCGGCGCGCTCCCGAACGACAACCCCCCAAGCACGAATAGGAATACAGCCAGCGCATACGGAATACGCTTCATGATAATCATCTTTTCCCCCTTCCCGAAACTGCCGGGCAATACAAACGCGAGGCGTTTTCATTCATTGTCGCCTTCACTGGCATCGGCTTTCCGCTCGATCAGTTCTATCTTGTAACCGTCCGGATCCTCGATGAATGCTATAACCGTGGAACCGTGTTTCATTGGTCCCGCTTCACGCGTGATCTTACCCCCACGAGCGCGAATTACGTCACAGGCTTTTTGGGCGTTGTCGACTTCGAGCGCGATATGGCCATAGGCGGCGCCCAATTCGTAGCGGTCGACGCCCCAATTCCAGGTCAGTTCGAGTACGGCGCCGCCGTCTTCGTCCTGATAGCCGACGAAGGCGAGCGTGAATTTGCCGTCGGGGTAGTCCTGCCGCCGCAGCAGGCGCATGCCGAGCACTTCGGTGTAAAAGGCAAGCGAGCGGTCGAGATCGCCGACGCGCAGCATGGTGTGAAGTATTCTCATGAGCCGTTCCCCATGGCGAGAGTCGAAACTGGCTGCTGGCCGGACGGCGTACTGGCCGCTTCGGGGCCGCAAATGCTCACGCCACGGTCGCGGCGTAAGGCTTCGAGCAGGAAATGGACAAACGCAAGTCCGGACAAGGCTGGGGCGATGATGTTCAGCAATGGCACATAGGTGAAAAGAACGGTGGCGCCGCCCAGCAATAGCAACGGGGGACGCAATGTCTCGCGCAGGCGGGCAAGTTCGTCGCGGTCGGCGTGGCGCATCAGGGCGTCGTAGCTGAATACGCGCTGGTTGAGCCAGCCCATGGCGAGCAGCGGCGCGACCAGTGATACGCCGGGTATCAGCCACAAAGGCAGCGAGAGGATGAATACGAGCATGAACCACAGCAGGGCCATGATGGTATTGACGACGCTACCCACATTGGAGCCGCCGCGCCGCTGTTCGAGGCCGGCGTAGTCGCGCTGCGCGACGCGGTCGAGCATCCTCGGCAGGGCCACCAGCGCGACAAGCGCGAGCGAGGTGACGTAAAACAGTGGCACGAACGCACAGATCACCGCGAATTTGATGAGAAAAAACGCTATGCCCGCCAACAGGGCCGAGGCGCTGATCTGGTCGCCGATGCCCCATCCCCATCCTTCGACCCATTGCATGATGCCGCCGACTAGCGCCGTCCAGGACAGCACCGCCACACCCAGCCACAACAGCGCGGAAACGATGCCCGGCCAGATCAGGTGGCCAAAAACGTCAAGCCGCAACATGCTGCGTATCGAACGGGCCAAGGCGATGAAAATGGCGTACATCGTCCTGTCTTCAGCGCAGACCGGGGACGCCGGTCATCATGCCTTTCATGGCGCGCATCATTTTGCCCATGCCCCCCCTGGCGAACTGTTTCATGACTTTCTGCATCTGCCCGAACTGGTTGAGCAGGCGGTTGACTTCCTGCACTTGTACGCCAGCGCCCGCGGCGACGCGGCGTTTGCGGCTGGCCTTGAGCAGTTCGGGGCGGGCGCGCTCCAGCGGCGTCATGGCGTTGATGATGCCTTCGATGCGGGCGATTGCTTTTTCTTCGATGCCGCCATGCATCTGCCCAGCGGCTTGGGCAAACTGCGCGGGCAGTTTGTCGAGCAGGGAGGCGATGCCGCCCATCTTGCGCATCTGGCCGATCTGCGCTTTGAAATCGTTGAGGTCGAAGCCTTTGCCGCTCTTGAGTTTTTGCGCGAGTTCGACCGCTTTTTCTTCGTCGACGCGGCGGCGCGCGTCCTCCACCAAGCCGAGGATGTCGCCCATGCCGAGGATGCGGCTTGCCATGCGGTCGGGGTGGAAAGGTTCGAGGCCGGAGAGTTTTTCGCCGACACCGGCGAATTTCAGCGGTTTGCCGGTGACGTGGCGCACCGAGAGGGCCGCGCCGCCGCGCGCGTCGCCGTCGAGCTTGGTGAGCACCACGCCGGTCAGCGGCAGGGCTTCGTTGAAGGCGCGCGCGGTGTTGACGGCGTCCTGCCCAAGCATGGCGTCGACGACGAATAGTGTTTCGACCGGGTCGAGCGCCGCGTGCAGGGCGCGGATTTCGTCCATCATCGCCGTGTCGATCGCCAGACGGCCAGCGGTATCGACAAGCAGCGCCTCGTGATGATGCTTGCGCGCGAAGTCGAGCGCGGCGAGCGCGATGTCGACCGGGCGCTGCCCGGCATCCGAGGGGAAAAAGTCGACGCCAGCCTGTGCGGCCACGGTTTTCAGTTGTTCGATGGCCGCCGGGCGGTAGACGTCGGCGGACACGGTCAGCACTTTTTTCTTTTGTTCTTCGCGCAGCAGGCGGGCGAGCTTGCCGGTGGTGGTGGTCTTGCCCGCGCCCTGCAAGCCCGCCATCAGTATCACCGCCGGGGGCTGCGCGGCGAGGTTGATCCCCTGGTGCGCACCGCCCATGAGGGCGCAAAGTTCGTCATGCACGACGCCGACAAGCGCCTGACCGGGCGTCAATGAGCCGATGACGTCTTGCCCGAGGGCTTTTTCCCTGATTTTAGCAATGAAATCCTTGACGACCGGCAGGGCGACGTCGGCTTCAAGCAACGCCATGCGCACTTCGCGCATCGCTTCCTGGATGTTATCTTCGGTAAGGCGAGCCTGCCCGCGCAGGGTCTTGACGACCCTTGACAGGCGCTGCGTAAGGTTGTCGAGCATATGGGCTGTTCCAGACGACAGTTATGGCAGAAATGAAAACGTGCGAATCAGGGTAAACTAGCTCACAAATGTCACGGATTTTACTTCATCTTCTTCCCGCCGTCCTTTATATGGCCCTCGGGCTTTATTGTTGGCGCGCGCGGGCGGTCGCGTCGTCTCCCGTCGCGGCGCGCATTGAGCGCGGGGCACTCGTTCTTGCCCTGTGCGCGCACGGCTTTGCCTTGCGCGCGGCCATCTTTCCCGGCGGCGAAATGCGCTTCGGTTTCAGTGTCGCGCTGTCGCTCACCGTATGGCTGGCGATCTGCTTTTATTGGGTGGAGACGCTCTATACCCGCTTGGACGGGCTGCGCGCCATCGTGCTGCCCGCCGGGGCGCTTGCAAGCATATTGACGGTATGTTTCCCCGGCAATCATGTGCTTTCCGACAGCAATATCGCATCGCCGGTCTTTCGCATACATTTCATCATCGCCATGCTTGCGTACAGTCTGTTCATGCTCGCCGCCCTGCATGCGATGCTGATGGCGATGGCGGCGCGCCACCTTCACCATGCCCGCTTCTCCCGCGCATTGGCGAATCTGCCGCCGCTGCTGACCATGGAAGCCTTGCTTTTCCGCCTGATCGGCGCGGCCTTCGTACTACTCACGCTGACGCTGATTACAGGCATCGCCTTCACGGAAAGTTTGTTCGGCACCGCTTTCCGGCTGGAACACAAAACGATATTCGCAACGATTTCATGGCTGTTGTTCGGCGTGCTTCTTGTTGGCCGCTATCTTCGCGGCTGGCGCGGCCGCGTTGCCCTGCGCTGGACGCTGGCGGGGTTCATCGCGCTGATGCTGGCTTATGTCGGTAGCCGCTTCGTGATAGAAGTCCTGCTGTATAGATAGGGCTTGGCGTAGGTTAACCCCCATCATCCAATACGTTTCATGACGTTTCACAATCCGGCGCCCTGAAGATGACAGGACGGCGCCGCCGGCCTGATGAACGGGAAATGACAGCCAACCCACAGACTGCGTTGAGCGGGCTTGCCCGCGCCCTTGTCCAGAAAAACCGCTTGTCCGAAACGGACGCCGTCGCCTGCACGACGGGCGACGGTGCGACGAACGCTTTCCTGCATGAAGTGACGCAGCGCAAATTGCTGTCGGCGCGCGACATCGCTACGTTCGCTTCCGAGACTTTCGGCTACCCCCTGCTCAATGTGGCCGCCGTCGACCTGAACCATCTGCCCAAGAATGTCATCGACGCCAATCTGGTGCGCAAGCATCAAGTCATCGCGCTCTCAAAGCGCACGAATCCGAATCACCTGACCCTGGCCGTCGCCGATCCATCGAACATGCGGGTGTTCGACGAAATCCGCTTCCAGACCGGCATGCAGCTCGAACTGGTCATCGCCGAGATCGACAAGCTGGTCAAACTCGTCGAGCAGACAGGCTCCTCGGTCAGGGAGACGCTGGAAAACCTCAGCATGGGGGACGAACTGGGCGCGATGGAGGTCGCGCTCGAAGGCGACGTCGAAGAGGATACGTCCGCCTCCGACGTCGACGACGCCCCGATTGTCCGGTTCATCCAGAAGGTGTTGGTCGATGCCATCAATGATGGGGCGTCCGACATCCACTTCGAGCCTTACGAAAAGTATTACCGCATCCGCGTCCGCACCGATGGCATATTGCACGAAGTCGCCCAGCCGCCCTTGGCGCTGAGGGAGAAAATCGCTTCGCGCATCAAGATCATTTCCCGCCTGGACATTTCCGAAAAGCGGATTCCCCAGGACGGACGGACGAAGCTTGTCCTGTCCCGGAGCAAGTCCATCGACTTCCGGGTGTCTACGCTGCCGACCCTGCACGGCGAAAAAATCGTCATGCGCATCCTGGATTCGAGTTCGGCCACGCTCGGCGTCGACGCGCTCGGCTACGAGCCGGATCAGAAACAGATGTTGCTCGACGCCATCGCCCGCCCCTACGGCATGATCCTCGTCACCGGGCCGACCGGCTCGGGCAAGACGGTGTCGCTCTACACTTGCCTCAATATTCTCAACAAGACCGGCGTCAATATTTCGACCGCGGAAGATCCGGCGGAAATCAATCTCGCCGGTATCAACCAGGTCAACGTCAATGAAAGGGCTGGCCTGACGTTCGCCTCGGCCTTGCGCGCCTTTCTTCGCCAGGATCCTGACGTCATTATGGTTGGCGAAATCCGCGATCTCGAAACCGCCGAAATCTCCATCAAGGCCGCACAGACCGGACACCTCGTGCTCTCCACGCTGCACACGAACGACGCGCCGACCACGCTCGAACGCCTCAAGAACATGGGCGTCGCGCCTTTCAATATCGCTTCGTCGGTCATCCTCATCACGGCGCAACGCTTGGCGCGGCGTCTGTGTTCGTGCAAAAAACCCGCCAACATCCCAATTGAATCCTTGCTGCAAGCGGGTTTCCGCAGCGATGAACTCGATGATAGCTGGCGGCCCTACGGCCCGGCGGGTTGCGACCGCTGCAAGGGAAGCGGTTACAAGGGGCGGGTCGGCATCTATCAGGTCATGCCGGTCAGCGAGGAACTCGCCCGCATCATCATGACAGGCGGCAATTCGATGGACATCGCGGCCCAGGCCGAGGCGGAAGGCGTCAGCGATTTGCGCCGTTCCGGTCTGCTCAAGGTGCGCCAGGGCGTCACTTCCCTCGAAGAAGTCCTGGCCGTGACAAACGAGTAAAAGGAAGGGCGGCGGCATAACAAAGAGGACATCATGGCAACAGCATCCGCACCGGCATCCAGGGCCACTCGCGGCCCGCAAGGGCATTCCAAGGAAAACCTCTACATCTGGGAAGGCAGAGATAAAACCGGCAAACCCATTCGCGGTGAAATGCGGGCGGCCAGCGACACCGTGGTCAGGGTTTCGCAACGCCGGCAGGGTATCATCGTCACCAAGGTCAAGAAACAGGCAATGTCGCGCGGCCACAAAGTGTCCGACAAGGACATCGCGCTTTTCACCCGCCAGCTTGCGACGATGATGAAGTCCGGCGTGCCGCTGTTGCAGGCCTTCGACATCGGCATCAAGGGCGCCGCCAATCCGAGCCTGAGCCGCCTGCTCAACGAGGTTCGCGGCGATGTCGAAACCGGCTCCAGCCTGTCGCAGGCATTTTCCAGATTCCCGATATATTTCGACAAGTTGTTCTGCAACTTGGTCGCGGCGGGAGAACAGGCCGGTATCCTCGACGCCATCCTGGATCGCTTGGCAACGTACAAGGAAAAAATCCTCGCCATCAAGGGCAAGATCAAATCGGCGCTGTTTTATCCCACCGCCGTCATCACCGTCTCGATGATCGTCGTCGCCATCATCATGATTTGGGTCGTACCCACGTTCAAGGACGTATTCGCTAATTTCGGGGCCGAACTGCCGGGACCGACTCTGCTCGTCATCGCCATATCCGACTTTTTCGTCGCGTACTGGTGGGCCATCCTGGGCATCCTGGCCGGCTCCGTCATGGCGCTCATCGCTTCCTGGAAGCGATCCGTGCCCATGCGGATCGCTTCCGACCGCCTGATGCTCAAACTGCCGGTATTGGGGGAGATCATCCGCAAGGCCACGATTGCCCGCTGGTCGCGGACATTGTCTACAATGTTCTCCGCTGGCGTGCCGCTGGTCGAGGCGCTGGACTCCGTAGGCGGCGCGTCGGGCAACCATTTGTATATGCTGGCCACGCGCGATATCCAGACTTCCATCAGCACAGGGCAAAGCCTGAATCTCGCCATGCAGGATTCCGGAATGTTCCCGACCATGGTCGTGCAGATGGTGTCGATCGGCGAAGAATCCGGCCAGCTCGACAGCATGCTCACCAAAGTCGCCGATTTTTACGACCGGGAGGTCGATGATGCGGTTGCCGCCATGTCTACTTTGCTCGAACCCCTGATCATGGTTTTCCTCGGCGTCGTCATCGGCGGCCTGGTCGTCGCCATGTACTTGCCAATATTCAAGCTCGGCGGCGCCGTCTAACCCTTTTCCCTCCCCTTTTCCCGCATGCAAGACCCATTCAGCTTCACCTTTCTCGTTGCTCTGCTCGGCCTCTGCGTTGGCAGCTTCCTGAATGTCGCTATCCATCGCCTGCCCAGGATGATGGAGCGCGAGTGGCTGGAAGAAGCCGCCGCCTTGCGCGGCGAGGCCGTTCCCGCCCCCGGCGGCGAACGTCTCAGCCTCTCCAGGCCGCGCTCGCGCTGCCCCCACTGCGGGCACATGATTCCGGCGCTGGAAAACATCCCGCTGTTGAGCTATATCGCCCTGCGTGGCCGCTGCCGCCAATGCAAAACGCCCATCGGCCTCCGCTATCCGCTGGTGGAAGCGCTGACGGCGGCGCTTTCCGGATACGCGGCTTGGCGTTTCGGCTTCGGCCCGGCCACGATCGGCGCCCTGGTTTTCCTCTGGACGATGATCGCGCTGGCTTTCATCGACTTCGACACCCAATTGCTGCCCGACAGCCTGACCCTGCCCCTGCTGTGGCTCGGCCTGGCCTTCAATCTGCGCGCGACCTACGTCCCCCTCGCCGACGCCGTCGCCGGCGCCATGGCCGGATACCTTTTCCTGTGGTCGGTGTATTGGCTTTTCAAGCTCATCACCGGCAAGGAAGGCATGGGTCATGGTGATTTCAAACTGCTGGCGGCCATCGGCGCCTGGCTTGGCTGGCAAATACTGCCGCCCGTCATCCTGCTGGCCTCACTCGCCGGGGCCGCGGTCGGCATCGGCCTGATCGCGGCGAAACGGCTCAATCGCGGCGCCCCCATCCCCTTCGGCCCCTACCTCGCCATCGCGGGACTGATCGCCCTTTTCCACGGCGCGGCGATCAATGCCTATTTGCCCGCCATCGTCCCGCTGCCTTGAAACGGGCGTCCCCGCCCTCATCTCACACTTCCGGCGACGCGCGCCCGCGCGTTACGCTAAACTGTCGGGCTTCATTTTCAGGGAGGCTTTCATGCCCATCTACGAATACCGCTGCGAAGATTGCGGCTTCCAGAACGAACATCTGCAAAAGATGCGCGACGACGCGCTCACCGTCTGCCCGGCCTGCGGCGGCCACTACGTCAAGCAAATCTCGGCGGCGGGCTTCCAGCTCAAGGGCAACGGCTGGTACGCCACCGATTTCAAGGGCGGCAACAAGGCGAACAGGGGCGACAAGACCGGCAACGCCCCCGCCGCGAGTGAAACCCCGCCGCCCTGCGGCGCCAACTGCGCCTGCTGCCAGCCGTCCTGATCCTCCATGCAAACCGGGTTTTCCGACGTGAAAAGATATTTCATCACCGGCCTGCTGATCTGGATTCCCCTTGCCATCACGTTCACGGTGCTGACCTGGATCGTCGAGATGCTCGACGGCTGGGTGGTACCCTGGCTGCCCCGGCACCTGCAACCGCAAACCGTCCTCGGTTTCGACATTCCCGGATTGGGCGTCGTCCTGTGCATCTTCATCCTGTTCGCCACCGGCGTCATCGCCGCCAACGTCCTTGGGCAAAAACTCGTGCGGCTGTGGGAAGGACTGCTGGCGCGCATTCCCGTGGTCAAGTCCATCTACTACAGCGTCAAGCAGGTCTCGGACACGCTTTTTTCCAGTAGCGGCCAGGCTTTTCGCAAGGCGCTCCTGGTGCAGTACCCACGCCAGGGCACATGGACAATCGCCTTCCTCACCGGCGCGCCGGGCGGCGATGTCGCCCGGCATCTGGATGGCGGCTATCTCAGCATCTACGTTCCCACCACGCCCAACCCGACTTCCGGCTTTTTCCTGATGCTGCCCGCGGCGGACGTCATCGAACTCGACATGAGCGTCGATGAGGCGCTCAAATACATCATCTCGATGGGGGTCGTTGCGCCGCCCGCGCACGCGCCGGAACCCATCCTCCCCGTTTCCGATTCCCACTGAGCCTCTGGCGTCCTTTCTATGCGAACTCATTATTGCGGCCAGGTGACGGCCACCCACCTCGACCAGATCGTCACGCTCTGCGGTTGGGTTCACCGCCGCCGCGACCACGGCGGCGTCATTTTCATCGACCTGCGCGACCGCGAAGGCATGGCGCAGGTCGTGTGCGACCCGGATCGCCCGGACATGTTCAAGACCGCCGAAGCCATCCGCAACGAGTTTTGCCTGAAGCTTACCGGCAAGGTGCGCCGCCGCCCGGCGGGCACGAAAAACCCCAATCTCGCTTCCGGCGAAATCGAAGTGCTGTGCCACGACATCGAGATTCTCAATACTTCGGCGCCGCCCCCTTTCCAGCTCGACGACGACAATCTGTCCGAAACCGTGCGCCTGGCCCATCGCGTCATCGACCTGCGCCGTCCCCGGATGCAGAAAAACCTGATGCTGCGCTACAAGGCCGCCATGGCTTTCCGCCGTTTCCTGGACGCCCATGGCTTCGTCGACATCGAAACGCCGATGCTGACCAAGAGCACGCCCGAAGGCGCGCGCGACTATCTGGTGCCCTCGCGCATCCACGCCGGGCAATTCTTCGCCCTGCCCCAGTCGCCGCAGCTTTTCAAACAGCTTTTGATGGTGGCTGGTTTCGACCGCTATTACCAGATCGTCAAATGTTTCCGCGACGAGGATTTGCGCGCCGACCGCCAGCCTGAATTCACCCAGGTCGATATAGAGACCTCGTTCCTGGACGCCGCGGGCATTATCGCGCTGATGGAGGAAATGATCCGCTGCGTATTCCGGGAAACGCTCGCCGTCGAACTGCCCGATCCTTTCCCGCGCATGACTTACGCCGAAGCCATGAGCCGTTACGGTTCCGACAAACCCGATTTGCGCGTGACGCTCGAACTCACCGAAATCACCGGCGTGGTCAAGGATGTCGCCTTCAAGGTCTTTTCCGGCCCGGCCAATTCCGGCGGACGGGTCGCCGCCTTGCGCATACCGGGCGGAGCCAGCCTCACGCGAGGCGAAATCGACGAATACACCCGTTTCGTCGGTATTTACGGCGCCAGGGGCCTGGCCTACATCAAAGTCAACGACGCCAGCCAACCGAACGAAACCGGCCTGCAATCGCCCATCGTCAAGAACCTGCACGAAACCGCATTGCGCGAGATTCTCGCCCGCACGGGCGCGCAATCCGGCGATCTCGTCTTTTTCGGCGCGGACAAGACCCGGATCGTCAATGATGCGCTCGGCGCCTTGCGCATCCGGCTTGGGCACGAAAAAGGCCTTCTCACCGGCGAAGCCTGGCGTCCGGTATGGGTGGTCGATTTCCCGATGTTCGAGTACGACGAAGACGGCAAGCGTTGGGCCGCCTGCCATCACCCTTTCACCAGCCCGAAAGACGAGCATATCGCCCTTCTGAAAAGCAACCCCGGCGAATGCCTCGCCAAAGCCTACGACCTGGCGCTGAACGGATGGGAGATCGGCGGCGGCTCGATTCGCATCCATCGCGCCGACGTGCAGGAAGCGGTATTCGACGCGCTCGACATCGGCCCGGAAGAACAACGGGCCAAATTCGGCTTCCTGCTCGATGCGCTCGAATTCGGCGCGCCGCCGCACGGCGGCATCGCCTTCGGGCTTGACCGCGTGGTAACGATGATGGCCGGAGCCGATTCGATCCGCGACGTCATCGCCTTCCCCAAGACCCAGCGCGCCCAATGCCTGCTGACCAGCGCGCCAGGCGCGGTCGACGAAAAGCAGCTCCGGGAACTGCACATCCGCCTGCGCCAGACCGAAACTGGTGTGAACCAAGCCCCGTCCGATACATAAAGACGGAACGCAAGGAAGCGAAGGAAAAGAATACCGACAGGCAGCGGCGGTATTCTTTTCCTTCTTTGTCGTGTCAAACCAACATGACGAAAATCATCAGGCCACGCGCTGGATGTTCGCGGCCTGCTTGCCTTTCGGCCCTTGCGCGACGTCGAAGGAAACCTTCTCGCCTTCTTTCAGGGTCTTGAAACCATTCATGTTGATAGCGGAGAAATGCGCGAACAGATCTTCACTGCCATCGTCGGGCGTAATGAAGCCGAAACCTTTCGAGTCGTTGAACCATTTCACGGTGCCAGTTGCCATATTCCCTTAATTCCTCAAAGTGACTTGATACACAAACAGGAGTCCTTCCTGCCAACGCATTCATCAAACGTCCGGGCTACCACCCCGCGGCCTTGTCGGAGATGCAACAACCACAACAACCGGACAAGCGCCGACAAATACCCGCAACGGAATGTGACGCGCGTCTCGTTTTTACGCATTTGTCCGCCGCTCGTCAACGAATTTCCCATCCGTCAACTCGTATCTGAGCTATTCACGCAACATCGCACGATGACGGGAACGCCCAGACCCGCTTTTCACCCGTTCTGGCATACTTCTCGCTTCCGGAAAGAGAGGGGTGAACCGTCGGCCATTCCAAAGGCTCTCCGTCCATTACTTGCCGCCACAACGGCGCGCCAGCTCGACTAGAATTACCCGCATGACCACAACGACAAAACAAGATGATTTCGTACTGGAAGCCACTCGCACGGAGATGCGCCGCCCTCCGCTCTATAAAGTGTTGCTTCTGAACGACGATTTCACCCCAATGGATTTTGTCGTTGCCGTACTACAAAAATGCTTCAGTATGAACCGCGAGCGCGCCATACAGGTCATGCTCCAGGTTCACAAAGAGGGCATGGGGACGTGCGGTGTTTTCACCAAAGATGTAGCATCAACGAAGGTTGAACAGGTCGTATCCTACGCCCGGCAACACCAACATCCGCTAGCATGCGTGATGGAGGAAACCGAATGATCGCCCAAGAACTTGAAATCAGCCTACACATGGCCTTTGTCGAGGCCCGGCAAAAACGACATGAATTCCTTACCGTCGAGCACCTGCTGCTCGCGTTGCTGGACAACCCCTCCGCTGCCGAGGTGTTGCGCGCCTGCGCGGCCAAAACCAACGAATTGCGCCGGGAACTGACCCAGTTCATCAGCGAGCACACCCCGAAGATCGGCGGCAACGAAGAAATCGAAACGCAGCCCACGCTCGGTTTCCAGCGCGTCATCCAGCGCGCCATCCTGCATGTGCAATCCTCGGGAAAAAAGGAGGTCAATGGCGCCAACGTGCTCGTGGCCATCTTTGGCGAAAAGGATTCGCACGCCGTATTCTTCCTCCAGCGTCAAAACATCTCCCGCCTCGATGTGGTGAACTACATCTCGCACGGCATCGTCAAGACGCATCAGGACAGCATGCCGGCGGCCCATCGCGGCGAGCAGGAAGCCACCGAGCAGGAGCAGGAAGAAAAGCAGCGTGCCGGCGCGCTCGAAACCTACACCCACAACCTCAACCAGCACGCATTGCAGGGCAGGATCGACCCATTGATCGGGCGCGACCAGGAGCTTGAGCGTGTCATCCAGACCTTGTGCCGCCGCCGCAAGAACAATCCGCTCCTCGTCGGCGAGGCCGGCGTGGGCAAGACCGCCATCGCCGAAGGGCTGGCGCATCGCATCGTCAACGGACGGGTGCCTGAAATCCTCGAAAAAGCACAGGTCTACGCCCTAGACATGGGCGCGCTGCTAGCGGGAACCAAATACCGCGGCGATTTCGAGCAGCGCATGAAAACCGTGCTGAAACAACTGGTCGAAAACAGGGATGCCATCCTTTTCATCGACGAAATCCATACCCTGATTGGCGCGGGCGCCGCCTCGGGCGGCACGCTGGACGCTTCCAATCTCCTGAAACCGGCGCTTTCCAGCGGCCAGTTGAAATGCATCGGCGCGACAACCTATACCGAGTTCCGCCAGATTTTTGAAAAAGACCACGCACTCTCGCGGCGTTTCCAGAAAGTCGACATCGTCGAGCCGTCGGTAGCTGAAACCATCGAAATCCTCAAGGGCCTGAAAACCCGCTTCGAGGAACACCACGGCATCAGATATTCCCTTTCCGCCTTGGCGAGCGCCGCCGAGCTGTCGGCCAAATATATCAACGACCGCCATTTGCCCGACAAAGCCATCGACGTTATCGACGAAGCGGGTGCGGCACAACGCATCCTGCCCAAATCCCGGCAGAAAAAAACCATCGGCAAGAGCGAAATCGAGGACATCGTCGCCAAGATCGCCCGCATCCCGCCACGCAACGTATCGCAGGACGACCGCGCCTCACTGCGAACGCTCGACCGCGATCTCAAGAACGTCGTGTTCGGCCAGGATGCCGCCATCGAGGCGCTGGCAAAGGCGATCAAGATGTCGCGCTCGGGCCTGAGCAATCCGCAGACGCCCATCGGCTCCTTCCTCTTTTCCGGCCCGACCGGCGTCGGCAAGACCGAGGTCGCCCGCCAGCTTGCCTACACACTGGGCATCGACTTGGTGCGCTTCGACATGTCCGAATACATGGAGCGCCACGCGGTCAGCCGCCTGATCGGCGCGCCGCCGGGCTACGTCGGCTTCGACCAGGGTGGGCTGCTCACCGAGCAGATCACCAAGAAACCGCATTGCGTCCTGCTGCTCGACGAAATGGAAAAAGCGCATCCGGATGCCTACAACATCATGCTCCAGGTCATGGATCACGGCGCGCTGACCGACAACAACGGCAGGCAAGCCGATTTTCGCAACGTGATTCTCATCATGACCACCAACGCCGGTGCGGAAGCCATGCAGAAATCGGTCATGGGCTTTTCGGCCCGGCATGAAACGGGCGACGAGATGGTCGAAGTCAAGCGCATTTTCACGCCCGAATTCCGCAACCGGCTCGACGCTATCATTTCGTTCAAGGCGCTGGACAGCCAGATCATCCTCAGGGTGGTCGACAAATTCCTGATGCAACTCGAAGCCCAGTTGCACGAAAAGAAAGTCGAAGCGCAATTCACCGATGTGCTCAAATCCTGGCTGGCCGAAAAAGGCTTCGACCCGCTCATGGGCGCGCGGCCCATGGCACGACTGATCCAGGACATGATCCGCGCCGCGCTGGCGGATGAACTGCTGTTCGGGCGGCTTGCCAGCGGCGGCAAAGTCACCATCGACATCGACCCCAGCGACGAAAAAATCAAACTGGTCTTTGATCGAGACGAAGTCTCCGAGGCCGCCGTCGTTTAAATGGCACGCCCGCGCCCCGATCAACCGGTTCGCGCAAACAAGAACCCGCGGTAGTCCCGAGAAAGCCTGCCGCGGTTTTCGCCTGGAAGCGAAGTGCTACGCCACGTTCCAGTAAGCGGCGAGGATGTCGTCGGGCGAGGGCAGCAAAACGCCATCTCCCTCATCGACCGGCGTCGCATCGAAGTCCGCCAGCGCCTCGACCAATGCCGCCACTTCCGCGCCATCCAGCGTGTACTCGCCCGCCTGGATGTGCTCGATCTGGCGGCTGGCGCCGAGGAACCAGTCCGTCACCGTGATCTTGTCGTTCGCGCCCAGCACGCTGATTTCCAGATTGCGCCCATTGACGCCGGTTTGGGCAAACCAGAGGTCGGTATGCGCGACGTTATCGAAAACCAGGGCGTCGTTGCCCTGTGTGTCGAGTATCGTGTCCGCGCCGTCGCCCAAGGCGAAGAAATAGGTATCGTCGCCCTGCGTATCGGCGAGGATGTCGCTGCCCTTGCCGCCGTAGAACACGTCATTACCTGCTTCGCCGTAGAGCCTGTCGTTGCCGCCGCCGCCGCGCAACAGGTCATTACCGCGTCCAGCGTAAAGGATATCGGCATCGTTACCGCCGTCCAGCGTATCCTTGCCGTCGTTGCCGCGCAGGGTATCGTTGCCGTTGCCGCCCACATAATAGTCGTCGCCCGCACCGCCAATCAAGGCGTCGGCGTCGTCCGTGCCAATGATGGCAGGCGGCAACAGCAAGTCGGAGAAATCGAATTCCGTTCCGTCCGAAAGACGTACCGAGCGGAAGACAGTATCCGCCGCGTCGGCTCCGTCCAGCAGGATGGCGTCGCCCTGGTTGCCGTAGTCGATTCTCAGACCGCCGCCGTATTCCGAAATGTGGATGTCTTCTTTCCGGATGCCCGCGCCGAAACTGAGAATATTGTCGCCTTCGGAAAGGCTGTCATGAACGCTGTCTACACCGTCGCCTGAAGCGAAATAATAAACATCGTCCCCCACGCCGCCATAGAGCGCATCATTACCCTTGCCGCCTTCGAGATAATCAGCTGCGCCCCCTGCCGCCGCGGCGACGAACTGGCTGGAATCGCGGGCCAGTTGCGGGACGAGGGTAAAGCTGCCGTCTCCGTTGAACGTGACCGTCCAAGCGTGTGCTTCCGGTTTGGGAGACATCTGATACGTTGGCGCAGTACGTTCCCAGTACCCTCTTGGATAGGCCGCCGTGGGCGCATGGCACGTCCAGTCCGCACCGACCCGGCCCGATCCCAAGGGCGGCAGGAAGGTTTCACCGCTTTGCAGTTGACTGAGCGTGTATATGGCTTCCATAAGCATGCCGGGCATGCCCGCAATAGTTGTAAGCAATGCTCCCAGTTCGATCTGCATTTGCAGGGCAGTCAAGCTCACGACTTCAATGTACCAAGGCTGATAAAAAGGCTGGTAATCGCCATCTCCAGTCAGTACATCATCACCCGCACCACCGTGCAAAGTATCTTTTCCCGCGCCACCCGCCAGAAAGTCAGCACGGACACTGCCAAAGAGCGCATCGTCGCCCGAGCCGCCGTTGAGCCAGTCGCCTTGCCCACTCGCGGCGAGTAGCGCAAGGTCTTCCGGGCCATTGTCGGCATACAGGGTATCGTTGCCCGCATCGCCTTCGATCAGGTCCGCACCATTGCCGCCGTACAGCCAGTCATTACCGGCTTCCCCGTCAAGGAAATCCAGCCCCTGCTCTCCATGGAGGATGTCGTTGCCTCGATCACCCCAAACGAGATCATTGCCAGTGCCCGCATAGACGATGTTGTCGCCATCGAGGGCAATGATAACGTCTTCTTCATCCAGGGTATAAATGATGTCGTTACCGCTGCTGCCGAAAACCCGATCGACGCGACCGGGGTCGGTTGTCAGCTTGTTGCCCAGGAGGATGCCCAAGTCGCCGTTCTCGAAGTCCTTGATGGTGACGGTATTTGCCGTCGTGCTCACGGACTTGATGAGCAGGTCGTTGCCAACCATCGTATAGGTATATTTATCATCCCTGCTGAGCCAGCCTCCCTGAATGTTCGCGCCGCCGTCGAGCAGGG
>JAIRMC010000085.1 GCA_031258965.1 Azoarcus sp.
CCGCCGGTGTGCGGCAGCAAGGTTTCCAGCAGGCGGCGCGCGCGCGCCTGGTGATCTTCGCGCTGCGATTCGATCAGGGTGATGGCCTTGGCGAGCGGGCGGCGCTGCCCGGCCAGCACGCCATCGGCCAGGGCGCGGTCGGCATCGGTATCCAAGGATAATCGCTCGCTTTTATTCAATTTCCACTCCGCTTACGCCGGTCGCGACCGGCGTGGAGGAAATCGTTTCCGCATGTACCGTCAATTCGCGCGCCGCTTCCGAATTCGGTACGTTGCCGCAATCCCGCCGCGCGATTTCGTGGCGGGAACCCCTGGATCAATTGCAATGCCAGAAGATCCGCATTCTTGGCGACGATTGCAAATCCATGCTCGCCCGCAAACCGCCGCAGCGCCCTGTCGCCAGCCGACGCCAGCCTTTCCGGCTGCGCAGGGGACGACCCCGGAAACAATGACGCCAGTTCGGGAAGCAAACGCCTCGACGGGTTCTGGTCGAGCAACGGTTTCAAGCCGCGAACCTCGTCATGCGCGACGCACGAGCCGCCACAAAGGCAAGGCTGGCCCGAATGCCGTCGCGCTCACGTTCTGGATGACCGGCAAGGATGTCGTCCTCGCCCGTCCCCGAAGCCCGCCCGCCCAACACGTCGCGGACGGTGATGCGCATTCCGCGAATGCCGGGACGAGCGCCGCGCTTGCCGGGTTCCAGCGTGAGGCGTTGTTGTATGGGATCGTTCATCGTCCTGCCTGTCCGATCTCGCCGCCGCTCAGGCCGCCGCCGCCGCACGCGCGGCGCGGATCTGTTTGAGGACTTCCCGCGCGCAGGCGGGGATCGGCGTGCCGGGGCCGAAGATGCCCTTCGCGCCAGCGGCATAGAGCGCTTCGTAATCCTGCGCCGGAATGACGCCGCCAACGAAGGTGATGATGTCGTCCGCGCCCAGGTTCCTAAGTTCCCGGATGATTTCGGGCACCAGTGTTTTGTGTCCGGCGGCGAGGCTGGAGCAGCCCACGGCGTGCACGTCGTTTTCCACCGCGTGGCGCGCCGCTTCTTCCGGGGTCTGGAAAAGCGGGCCGATGTCGATGTCGAAGCCGAGATCGGCAAAGGCCGAGGCCACCACCTTAGCGCCCCGGTCGTGGCCGTCCTGGCCGAGCTTGGCGATCATGATGCGCGGCCGGCGGCCTTCTTCGGCGGTGAAGGCTTCGATGTCGGCCTTCAGCGCCTTCCAGTCCTCATCCTCCGCGACCACGGCGGCGTAGACGCCGGAGACCGCCTGCGGATTGGCGCGGAAACGGCCAAAGACCTTTTCCAGCGCGTCCGAGACTTCGCCCACCGTGGCGCGCAACCGGATCGCCTTCACCGCCAGGTCGAGCAAATTGCCTTCGCCGGTTTCGGCGCAGCGGGTGAGGGCGTCGAGCGCCGCGGTCACCGCCGCGCTGTCGCGCGTGGCGCGGATTTGCTTCAGGCGGGCGATCTGTGACTCGCGCACCGCGTGGTTGTCGATTTCAAGGATTTCGACCGGGTCTTCCTTGGCGAGCTTGTACTTGTTGACGCCGACGATCACATCCTTGCCCGAGTCGATGCGCGCCTGCTTGTCGGCGGAGCACTCCTCCACCTTCATCTTCGCCCAACCGGATTCGACCGCCTTGGTCATGCCGCCCATGGCCTCGATCTCTTCGATCAGGCTCCACGCCTTGCCGGCCATGTCCTGCGTGAGCGTTTCCATCATGTAGGAACCGGCCCAGGGGTCGACCACGTTACAGATGTGGGTCTCTTCCTGGATGATGATCTGGGTGTTGCGGGCGATGCGGGCCGAGAACTCGGTGGGCAGCGCGATGGCCTCATCGAGCGAATTGGTGTGCAGCGACTGCGTACCGCCAAAGACCGCCGCCATCGCCTCGATGGCGGTGCGCACCACATTGTTGTACGGGTCCTGCTCGGTCAGCGACCAGCCCGAAGTCTGGCTGTGGGTGCGCAGCATCATCGACTTCTGGTTCTTTGGGTTGAACCGCTTCATGATCCGCCACCACAGCAGGCGCGCGGCGCGCATCTTGGCGATTTCGAGATAGAAATTCATCCCGACCGCCCAGAAGAACGACAGACGCCCGGCGAAAGTATCGACATCCATGCCGGAAGCGATGCCGGTGCGCACGTATTCCAGCCCGTCGGCAAGCGTAAACGCCAGTTCGATCGCCTGGTTCGCGCCCGCTTCCTGGATGTGGTAGCCGGAGATCGAAATGGAATTGAACTTCGGCATGTGCGCCGAGGTGTACTGGAAGATGTCCGCGATGATCCGCATCGACGGCGCGGGCGGGTAGATATAGGTGTTGCGAACCATGAACTCCTTGAGGATGTCGTTCTGGATCGTCCCCGAGAGCTTTTCCTGCGGCACGCCCTGTTCCTCGGCGGCGACGATGTAACCGGCGAGGATCGGCAGCACCGCGCCGTTCATGGTCATCGACACGGAAACGCGCTCAAGCGGGATGCCGTTGAACAGGATTTTCATGTCTTCGACCGAATCGATCGCCACCCCGGCCTTGCCCACATCGCCGAGCACGCGCGGGTTGTCGGAGTCGTAGCCCCGGTGCGTGGCGAGATCGAAGGCCACCGACACGCCTTGCCCTCCGGCGGCCAGCGCCTTGCGGTAGAAATCGTTCGACGCCTCGGCGGTGGAAAAGCCCGCGTATTGGCGTATCGTCCA
>JAIRMC010000138.1 GCA_031258965.1 Azoarcus sp.
CGCCGTGGCAGTACGTCAGCGACGGTGATGTCCTCGGCGAACTCGATGGCGTCTACGTTGCCTGCGGTCGAGTCGTAGTCGTTGATTGTGTCCTGGCCGTCTCCACGGGCGAATCGGTAAATGTTGTTGCCGGAACCGCCCTCAGGTCTGTCGTTGCCTGTACCGCCGATCAGGATAGGATATCGTTGCCGCTGCGGAGCGTGTCATTGCCGTTGCTGCCGATCAGTACGTCGGCTTCGCCCGTGCCTGTAAGATTGCCGTTACCCGAACGGATGTTGAATTCGGCCAGCAGTTCGACCAACGCGAGATCGCCCTGCGCAATCGCATTCCATTCCAGCAATATTTCCGCAGCCGACCAGCCGACCAGCCGATCACGGAGAACAAACCGCCGTTCGCCTGGAACAGTTCACGCCCGGTGTCGATTATGCCGTTGCCGTTGCGGTCGAGCACGAGGAAGGCATCGTCGCCTTTGAGCTAGCCGGTGCGAATGCCGTCAGCGTCGTGGTCAAGAAAAAACGGTGTTGGCGGTTTCGATGCCGTCGAGGGCAAGCGGGTCGCGGGGAGCAACTCAGTCACGAGCGCGGAGGAAATCATCGTTATGGAATAGCTCGTCCATTGAGCCAGAAAACTCTCTACAGCAGTCGCCAGCATCGATCCATTTGAAAAGGAAAAGGGATTACCCGATGACATACCCTCGGCGCTTGCCGTGTTGTCTGTACTTTGGTTTGAAGCCATACTACCTCCTGTGAGTTAAAAATACCCGGATTTCAGCAACGATTACAGTGAATCCTGCTGGGCACAATAAGACAAACCCTAAACCAAAAAGAAAAAAAACGACAATTTATAGTGAAATGGCTGTAATCGTCGAAGTACAGTGTCCGTAGTCTCTTCAGTAAAAAACAATGCGGCCCCTATAGGCATGATCACGAATATAACCCCCGTAAGTATCGCCGAATACCAAGCGCCTCCAGCTCCCCCCTTAGCTAGTCGCTCTTCCCCGCGCAATAAATATTCCTTATATATATCTTGATCGAAAAGATAGTGTTTCGCCCATATAAAGGTTGATGTTAGCGTAAAAAAAGGCGTTACCAGCCAATGAACATAAATGCTCATAGGAAATCGTGATCTTTTCATCATGGCGAGGACGAAATCCGGAATATTTTCCTGATTGATCGTTTCCAGCCCAATCGTTTCCCAGAACGCTTCCGGGATCATCAAGATGCAGAAATACCCCAAGCAAAGTGCGGGGAGATAATAGGGAACACCCCCCGTTCGGCAACCAAAATTCCGAATGGCTTCTAGCATCTTTTATCGTCCCCGTTTTACGTAACTTGCCAAGAACAACATTGTTGCTGGCTAATTGTTGCGCAGCCTGTAAGGAAGCCTCTGATGCTTTGTGCAAATGTAGAGACTTTGAGTTTTACAAGCATATTTTTTATGCGTGTCCCAACTGGACAAACTTTACAAGAACGCTGCTAAGCATACTCAAGATATCGGTGTGTGGATATAGCGGAAAACTGCACATAGAAGCAAAAAATTTATTATTTTGCTGTACACGATAAATTTTTACGATGACGTCAATCTTGTCGAGCGCATCTGCGCGCAGAAAAGCGCCAACGCCAGCGCCGAGCGCGTCTCCAGCCTGACAGGCGGCATCAAGGCTTACAGCAAACTGCCGCTTTCCGGCCTGACCAGGCTGTCGGCGGAAGCGGGCGTGGAGTCCGGCCTCTCCGGCAAGGGCGCAGCGGCGGCGGCTAGCAACGTGTATTCATCCCATGTTGAGCGATTTCATAGCTAGCCGTTAGTTAGTCCTTGCATCGTCCGCAGCATGAAGTTGTCGAACAGCGGTACGGAAAACGCCAGTTCGCCGTAGCGCGGGCTGTAAATCATGCCTTTGCGTATTAGATTTGCACGCAGTGTCGTACTGCCGTTCAACGTGGTTTTCATCGCCTTTGCAATTTGTCCCGTTCGCCTGGGCGGCGGCAATCCTGCCATTGCCCGCAGAAATGTCTTTTCAGTGTTCGATAGCCGGTCGAACCTCACCCTGAAAAAATTTGTATCGAGGCGCTTGCCGACTTCCTGCGTGATCTCGTGGATCACGTCCAGCGTGATTGGACTTGTATCGGCCCGGTTCCACGCCTGGTATCCCCATTCCTGAACGAAGTAGGGATAGCCTTGCGTTAGTTGAGATATTTCCCGCATTGCATCGTCGCTGAACGCCATCCCGACCGCGCGCATTGGCTCTTGCAGCGCCCTGAAAACGTCATCTTCCGTCAGCGCTCCAACATTGGGAAAGTTGAAAAGGCGCTCGGAATAGGTTTTCGATTTGCCCGCCAAACCCGGCATGATGGGTAAGCCCGTTGCAATTAGCGCGAGCGGCAACTGACGCTGTTGCATCTGATGCATCGCCATGATGAGCGCGCCGAGTTCTCTGGAAGTCAAATATTGAATCTCGTCGATAATGAGGGCGATCGCAGTGCTATGTTCTTCGGCAGCCTCGGCGATGGCGATGAAAAGCGCGGGGATGTCGGCTTCAATGTCGCCGCTGTCTGCGGTTCCCGTGGCCGGTTCGATGTCTAACCCGATAGTAAAGTCGCCCGCCGTAATTTTCAGACTCCCGATGAAACTGCGCAACACTGCCAGCGCCCGCCGTACTTTCTGGCCTATATTGGCCAGTCTATTCAATTCAAACAGCAATTGTCGCAATGGATGGTAGATGAGATTGGCGAGCGCCTTATTTTCGCTCGCTTCGACGAAAACCGTCTGATAGTCGTCCTCCCGCGCCATGCGATTTATTTCCCCGGCCAGCACGGTTTTACCGACGCCGCGCAGGCCAGTGATGATGAGGCTTTTTTCCGGGCGTTTGCGCTTGATCCGCCCTAGCAGGATTCTGGCTTGTTCGAGCACGCCGTCGCGGCCCGCGAGTTCTGGCGGCGGAGTTCCCGCGCCCGGCGCAAATGGGTTATCGATGGGATCCATGATGGCGCTTTTATTGATGGTTGTTGCTGGTTATAGTACAAAACTCAAACATGTGTAAACAACTAACAACATCAAACAACTGCAAACAACGCAGTCCTGCCCGCTTCCGATGGATCGCAACCAGGGCCGCTGCTACTTCATGCAATCCAAATCTGGCGCGGCAAAGTGAAGCGCGCCGCCTGCCGCTCGACGGGGAAAGCCGCTGGGTGCAAACCTCATGTCCGCGCGGCGTCCAGCTTCAGGCCCAGGGTGCGGCTCGGCCCTTCAGGGCGTGGTGGAGGTCGGGGCCTTGGCTTTGAAGGCAGGGGTGGATTTCGCGCGCAGGGAATCATCTCGACAACCGCGTGTGTGATAGCCCGTGCAGGCATTTGACGACGTATCGAACTCTCGGTAGAGTGCGCGTTTCTCGGGGTGTAGCGCAGTCCGGTAGCGCGCTTGCTTTGGGAGCAAGATGTCGGGGGTTCGAATCCCTCCACCCCGACCAGCTCACTCCGGGACGCCCGCAGGGACGGCTGTCCGTAGCTCAATTGGATAGAGCACCGGCCTTCTAAGCCGGGGGTTGCAGGTTCGATCCCTGCCGGGCAGGCCAAGTGGTTTTGCGCGCTTCGCACTAGCGAGGCCGCTCGGCGGCGGCATTAGCTCAGTTGGTAGAGCACTGGATTGTGGCTCCAGTTGTCACCGGTTCGATTCCGGTATGTCGCCCCAATATTCAAGGACTTGCCCCGCTTTTTCCAAGTCCTTCCCTTGTCCGGCGTGACAAGATCGTCGTGACACGCTATCCAGCACCGCCACGGCGTGCGGGACGGTTTCCGGGGCCAGATGTGCGTAGCGTTCCGTCTCTTGACTGTGGCGTGCCCGAGCAGATCACGAATGGCTAACGGCTGCCCGGCACTGAGCAGCCGCGATGCGCAGATATGCCGCAGATCGTGAAGGCGCTATTCGCCAGCCTTGTTCGCCAGGGGCTTATCAGGATGACGGGTTCGCCTTTCCGTCCAGGTCGGCGTTTCCCTGATCTATTCCCCCACGTTGATATTGCCGCGAACGTAATCGCCGTACCCCGCCACTCCCGTGGCGAACCGCACCGTCTGATAAGCCAGCCAACACAGCACGCGGCGCATTCTTGGCAACTTCGCCCAATCCTCGCGGCATAGTTCTTCCGCGCCTTCCCGTATGGCGGCGCGCAGACTCGCCGCCAGCATCACAGCAAACCCCGCATCGTCCGCCGCTACATTCGCCTCGCGCGCCATCAAGAGGCTGAACGGGTCGATATTGCTTGATCCTACCGTTGCCCAATGCCCGTCGATTACGGCAACCTTGGCATGCAGGATACTGCGCCGATACTCGAAAATGCGTATGCCCTTCCCAAGAAACAGTGGATAAAGCGCGCGCGTGGCATATTGCATCACAGGGTGGTCGGCCACGCCTTGAAGCAGCAGCGTCACCTTTACCCCTCGCGCCACGGCATCGAGCAGGGCATGCCGAAAGCGGCGGCCCGGGAAAAAATAAGCATTGGCGATCAGAATCTCATCGCGGGCTTGCGCAATGGCATCCAAATAAGCGTTTTCAATGTCATTGCGATGGCGCAGGTTGTCGCGCACCAGAAAAACCGCGCGGACATCGCCCGCCGCTTGCGTGGACGCGCTCGCGCCGCTCTGCCCGCGCATGCGGCGACGCAAACTGGCCCAGGCAACCTGACGCCACAGGCGGCGGGAAACGCCAAGGATGGGTTCCAGCAAAGCGCCTTCGACGCGCACAGCGTAGTCGTAGCGGGGATGCCCCGGCGCTTCGGCATCAAAATCATCGACGATATTGATACCGCCGATGAATGCCGTCTTGCCGTCGATCACCGCAACTTTGCAATGCATGCGGCGTAATCGCCGGCGGCGTATCGACAGCAGGCGCAATTCGCGCCGGAAAACCAGTACCTCGACCCCGGCGGAAATCAGGCGCTCCAGCAGATCACGCAACAAGGGGCGTCCGCCGAAGCCATCGACCAGCAGCCGCACAGCAACACCGCGCCCGGCCGCGCGCATCAGCGCATCGGCAATGCGCCGCCCTGTCGCGTCGGAAGCAAAGATGTAAGTTTGGAGCAATATTTCCCGGTTCGCGCCGTCGATAGCGGTCTCCAAGGCGGGAAAATAAGCTTGGCCGTTTTCCAGCAAGGCAATCGCATTACCCCCGACCCACTTGCGTTGGGGCCTGCTCCGGATGTGGCCGGATATTGCCCTCACCCCTGCCGCTCCTTTTTCGTGGCGTTCACCATCGCTTCTTTTTCCGTTTCCACTCATGTATCGGCGGCTATTTTGCCTTAATAGCGTGGCGCGTTGCCATAAGAAGCTGTCCAAGAAAATGTCATGCGATGCGTTTGGGCGGCAAATGAACCATGGCGAGCTGGATCATGGCCTCGGATTGGCGAGGGGGGCGTAGCCCCGGTTCAATCGTCGGTAGTTGTCCTGCCCATGAGCGGCCCGCTCTCCTGGCTGGCCGAAAGGCCGTTCAAGATGCCGCATTGGCGGGATTCCCGCGCTTCGCGGCAGGTTTGCCGCAGGGTTTTGAGTTGGCGTTCAAGGTTTTCCAGTTCCTTGATGCGCACGCTGACGTGGCCGATGTGCGCGTCGATCAGCTCATTGACCTGCGCGCAGTTTTCATCCGGTGAATCCTTGAAGCGCAGGAGAAGCCGGATTTCGTCCAGGGTCATGTCCAGCCTCCGGCAGCGGCGGATGAAAAGGAGGCGGTCGCGCTGCGCTTCGCCGTAAATGCGGTAGTTGCTTTCCGTGCGGGCCGTCTCCGGCAGCAGGCCCGCGCGTTCGTAGTACCGGATTGTTTCCACGGGGGTATCGGCAGCCTTGGCCAGTTCTCCGATTTTCATATCCGCGTCTCGATGACGGTTATTTGTCTCATGGCTTCATTGTAGGCCATTGACTCTATAGCAGCTACGGAGTTTTTAATGCCGGGTACGAGGAGTGAAAGCCATGAACCAGCCAGATTCGTTTCAAGGAAAACACACACATACACACTGCGCCTGCGGGACTTGCACGCCGCCGCGGGGAACGCCCTGGGGCAAGCTGTTTGCCGCCTTGGGACTGGCGCTGGCCGCCGAAGGGCTGGATTTCGCGTTCGCGGACGGCGGGGCGGCAAAGTTGGCCGGATTGGCGCTGGCGGCGCTGGCCGTCGGGTTGGCGGGGATTTCGGTTTATGTGGAGGGGATCGCCGCGCTTTGGCGGGGACGTTTGAATATCAACGGCTTGATGGCGGTTGCGGTGACCGGCGCTTTTTTGATCGGACAGTGGCCGGAAGCCGCGATGGTGATGGCGCTGTATGCGATTGCCGAGGCAATCGAGGCGCGCGCCGCGGATCGCGCCCGCGATGCCATAAGCAGTTTGCTGGCGATGAGGCCGGAGAGCGCGGAGGCGCTCGGCGACGATGGCAACTGGACGCGCGTGGCGGTGGAGAATGTGGCGGTCGACGCTACGGTGCGAATCGGGCCGGGAGAGCGCATTCCGCTGGATGGGGTGGTGACGCGGGGCCGGGGGACGGTCGATCAGTCGCCCGTGACGGGGGAGAGTCTGCCCGCCGACAAGGAACCGGGCGATGAGCTGTACGCGGGGACGATCAATCAGGCGGCGGCGCTGGAGATGCGCGTCACGTCCACGGCCTCGAACAGTACGCTGGCGCGCATCATCCACGCGGTGGAGGAGGCACAGGCGACGCGCGCGCCCACACAACGTTTCGTGGATCGTTTCGCCGCGATCTATACCCCGGCGATATTCGCGCTGGCGCTCGCGGTGGCGCTGGCCGCACCATGGTTTTCGGACTGGACATGGGAACAGGCGCTCTACAAGGCGCTGGTGTTGCTGGTGATCGCCTGTCCGTGCGCGCTGGTGATTTCGACGCCCGTAACGGTTGTGAGCGGCCTTGCCGCCGGCGCGCGCCGGGGTATTTTGATCAAGGGCGGCGCATATCTGGAAAGCGCGCGCCGGATCAAGTTCATCGCGCTGGACAAGACCGGCACGATTACCACCGGCAGGCCCGTGCTGACGGCGTTCGAGCCGCTGGACGCGGACGCCGGCCAGGAGGCGCTGGCGGCGTTTGCCAGGAGTCTCGCGGCGCGCTCGGATCATCCGGTATCGAGAGCCATTGCGGAGGGGCTTTCGGCGGCGACGCGGGAGGTCGAAATGTTTCATGCCATGCCAGGGCGAGGCGCGCGGGGGATGATCGGCGGCCAGGCCTATGTTTTGGCGAACCATCGTTGGATCGAAGAACATGGGCAGTGCGCGCCGGCGCTTGAGCGCTATCTTGAGCGCCACGAGGACGCGGGCCGCAGCGTCACTTTCCTGGCCGACGAGCGGCGCGTGCTGGCGATTTGCGCGGTGGCCGACGCAATCAAACCCACATGCGCGCAAGCCGTGGCCGAACTCAAATCCCTGGGGGTGACGACCGCGATGCTGACGGGCGACAATCTTGCCGCCGCGCGCGCGGCGGCGGCACAGGCAGGCATCGACGAAGTACGCGCCAATCTGTTGCCCGAAGACAAATTGCGGGCCATCGACGAATTCCGCGACCGTTTCGGCCTCACTGCGATGGCGGGCGACGGCATCAACGACGCCCCGGCCCTGGCGCGGGCCGACATCGGTTTCGCCATGGGCGCGGCGGGCGCGCACACCGCCATGGAAGCGGCGGATGTGGTGGTGATGAATGACGATCCGCGCCGCCTGCCCGAAGCGATCCGCCTCTCAAGGCGCACCTGCGCCGTGCTCTGGCAGAACATCGGCTTGGCGCTGGGGATCAAGCTGGCATTCCTGCTGCTGGCGGTTTTCGGCAACGCCACGATGTGGATGGCCGTGTTCGCGGACATGGGTACGAGCCTGCTGGTCGTTTTCAATGGCCTGCGCCTTTTGCGGGGGACGAACGCCGGGAGCGGATTCCCGGCGGATGACGCATGACCGCCATGGCCGCGCGCCCATGAAATTTGCGCCATGCCTTCGCTAATCGCGCCGTATAATGCCGCCCCATGAAGCTCCTTCTAGATTTGCTCCCCGTCATTTTCTTTTTCGGCGCCTACAAACTCGCGGGCGTTTATCCGGACGAATCGCTCGCACTGGCCGCAAGATGGCTTGGCGACGACATTCCCAAGGATCAAGCCCCGATCCTGATCGCCACCTTCATCGCCATCGTCGCCACGGCGCTGCAAATCGGCATCGTCTGGCTCAAGCATCGCAAGGTCGACCGCATGCTGTGGGTGAGCCTGATCGTCATTGCCACGCTCGGCGGCGCGACGCTCGCGTTCCACGACGCAACATTCATCAAGTGGAAACCCACCGTGTTCTATTGGCTGCTCGGCGCGGTGCTGTTCGCGTCGAGCGCGCTTTTCCAGCGCAATCTCATCAAACGCATGTTGGAAGCCCAGATCCGCCTGCCAGAATCCGTCTGGTCGCGCCTCAATCTGGCCTGGGCCTTGTTCTTTGCCTTGCTGGGCGTGCTCAATCTTTACGTGGCCTACCACTTTTCGGAAGACGCCTGGGTGAATTTCAAGCTTTTTGGCTGCACGGCGCTGATTCTCGTTTTCTCGCTCGCCCAGGGGCTTTACCTGTCGAAGCATGTGATCGACGACGATGCCAGCAGCGAGGCAACACCGAAACCGCGCCCATGAATCCGCCGCGCCCATGAACCAAACAAGCCCCGGCACGGTCTTTACCCAACGTTTCACCAACGGCCATCGAGGCCACAACCTGAGGGAATTCCCATGAAACTGCTCCCGAGTCGATTGTCCGCCGTCCTTGCCGTCAGCGCCCTTGCCCTGGCGGGCTGCGCTGGCGATAACGTGGCCAACGCCGGTTCTTCCACGTCCAAGCCCGAAGTGGCGGCCAAGGCCGAATCAACGGTCAAGCCTGCCGTTACCGTCAATGGCGTTGCCGTTCCGGGCGATTATGCCGAAGCCTTGATCGCCTCGTACCGTGCCCAAGGCGCGCCGGACGATGAAAACCTGAGGGAAAACGTTCGCAAGGATCTCATCCGCCGCCAGGTTCTCGAACAGGCCGCCGTCAAGGCCGGTGTGGACAAGCGGCCCGACATCCAGATCAAGCAGGATGTCGTCCGCCAGACCGTGCTGATCCAGGATTACCTGCAAGACTGGGCGAAAAGCAATCCGCCGACCGACGAGGAATTGAAGAAGGAATACGACGAAATCAAAACCCGCATGGCGTCGAGCAAGGAATACCATGTGCGCCACATTTTGCTGAAGACCGAGCCGGAAGCCAAGGCCGTGATTACCCGGCTTGGCAAGGGGGCAAAGTTCGCGGAACTGGCGAAGAAGTCGCTCGACCAGGGTTCCAGGGATCGCGGCGGCGATCTCGGCTGGGCCGATCCCTCGTCGTTCGTGCCGCCGTTCTCCGAAGCCGTCATCGACCTCGGCAAAGGCAAGTACACCAAGACGCCGGTCAAGACCGATTTCGGCTATCACGTCATCCTGTTGGAAGACTCGCGCAATATGCAGGCCCCGTCCTTTGAGGACATCAAGGTGCAGTTGCAGCAAAGCCTGCAAAACAGAAAGCTGCAAGGCCATATCGAGCAACTGGAGCAAACCGCCGAAGTGAAGTGAAAAAAGCTGGAGGCCGCCTCCGGGCGGCTTCCGGATACAGCCGGGCCGGCATCCTGGACATGTAAGTCGATGTACGGATTGCCACGGTCTTTCCGTGCCTTGCAATGACGGGGGCGGAGCCGTCGATGCGGGCATGGATTCGCCAATGACGATGAGCCTGACCGGCGCTTTCTTGAACGCGCCCCTGTTTGCGCTTGTTCTTCAGGCAATCAGTTTTTCCATCTCGCCGGGTCGATCTTCCACTGCTCGAAGCTTTCGTAGCCGACGATGCGATCCTGCGAATAGCGGAGGTCGATGATTTCGGGCTTCAGATAATGGCCGCGGACATGGAAGATGGTCCTGACCTTGGGCAGCATGATCCTGTCTGGATGCTGTTCTTCCACGATGGCCAGCCGCCCGCTTTCCAGGCGCACCAGCGAGCCGGTGGGATAGATGCCGAGTGCGCGGATGAATACCTGCGCCAGATCCGGGTTGAAATGGAATTTGCTCCATTCGAGGATCTTGCGCAGTGCTTCAGTAGGCGGTATCCCTTTGTGGTAACAGCGATCCGAGGTAATGGCGTCGTAGACATCGACGATGGCGCTCATCTGGCCGTAGCAACTGATATCCTTGCCCTTGAGCTGGTTCGGGTAGCCGCTGCCGTCGTAGCGCTCGTGGTGCTGGGCCGCGACGGTCAGTGCGATAGGGCTGATGCCCAGCGTGTTTTCCAGGATGATCTTGCTTTGCACGACGTGCGATTTCATCTGGAGGAATTCCTCATCGGTCAGCTTGCCCGGCTTGTTCAGGATTTTATCGGGCACCGTGGCCTTGCCGACGTCGTGGAGCAGGGCGCCAATGGCGATCTCGTGGATGACGTCGCGCGTCATGTCCATGGCGCGGGCGAACGTGGTCATCAGGGCGCACACCGACACCGAGTGCTGGAACGTGTATTCGTCGTGGTTCTTGAGTTGCGCCAGCGGCAGCAGGGCGTCCTGCTGGCGGAAGATGGAATCGACGATGTGCTCGACCATCGGCTCGATCTGCTCGATCTCGATCTGCTTGCCCAGGCGGATGTCGCGCATCATGCCGGATACGATGCGGTTGGCTTCCACATGCAGTTTGCGCGCGCGCTGGCGTTCTTCGCCAAGCGTGACGATACGCGGCGGGGCATTGCCGCGATCCGCGATGGCGTCGATCTGGCGGTCGACCGCGCGATTGACTTCTTCCAGCGTGGGCGCGTCGTCGACATCCATGCCTTGCGAGGCATCAATGTAAATCTCCTGGATGCCGAGGGCGAAGATTTTTTGCAGCGTTTTTTCGCTATCGACGAGAAAACTGTTGCGCAAGAAATCATGCTTGATCCATGCACAATTGAGGTCATGTATGTACATGCCCACCTGAAGCTTGGCGATGGGGATGAGTTTTATCATTGTCAGGCTGACTCCGGTTTGAAGCCTCGCGCGTGAAAACCGGCGCGAGGCTCAAAAATGCTCCGGCGTAAAAACCGGGCGTTCAGGTCATGAAGGGGGAGTGGGTCATTTTAAGCGTTAGGCATCGCCATCGGGCTTGATGGATTACCGCTTCCGGGAAAATTTATCGTTTTGAAGCGTACTTTTTCAATCCAACATGCCTTGTCCGCCGGAGAGAATTCACGGCCGGTGCGTTTTGCCGCCGTTTTTTACCGGGGCCGGGGAGCTTGCCTTTGACGGGGACGATTTGCACACCCGTTTCATGCTGCTGCTAGAATCGCGCCTTTCAAAAGCTTACTCGGGGGCTTCGGTGCGTATCGTCTGTCTTGACCTTGAAGGGGTACTGGTGCCGGAAGTCTGGATCGAATTCGCCGGACGTACCGGCATTCCGGAACTGCGCCGCACCACGCGCGACGAGCCGGACTACGATACGCTGATGCGATACCGTCTGGATATTCTGGCCCGGCGTCGCCTGGGGCTGTCCGACATCCAGGAAGTCATTGCCGGCATGGGGCCGCTGCCCGGCGCACGCGTGTTTCTCGACAGCCTGCGCGAGAGCTACCAGGTAGTCATTCTTTCCGATACCTTTTACGAATTCGCCTACCCGCTGATGCGCCAGCTTGCCTGGCCGACGCTTTTCTGTCACAGCCTGGAAACCGATGCCGCCGGATTCGTGACGAACTACCATTTGCGCATGCCCGACCAGAAACGCCAGGCGGTGCGGCGTTTCCGCGAACTCAATTTCAAGGTGGTCGCGGCGGGCGACTCCTACAACGATACCGCCATGCTGGGGGCCGCGCACGGCGGCATCCTGTTCAGTCCGCCCGAGAACGTGGCGCGCGAATTCCCGCAATTCCCCGTCGCGCGCGACTACCTCGCCTTGCGCGCTGAAATCGACCGCGCTTTTGCGGGGCTGGCCTGAACCCGCCATGCACCGGGAGCGTTTCTATACCTTGACCGCCTCCTGTCCCGACCGGGTCGGCATCGTCGCCCGCGTCTCGGGTTTCTTTGCTGCGCACCGGGGCTGGATTCTCGAAACCTCGCTGCACGCCCAGCCGCCCGACGATGGCGAAAAAGTCGGGCGCTATTACATGCGCGTCGAAATTCGCGCCGATTCGCTCCCTTTCGGCTTGCCGAAACTGTGCGAGCACTTTCGCCCCATTGCCGAAGAATTGGACATGGACTGGAAGATTGCCGATTCGGCGGTCAAGAAGCGGCTGGTCATCCTCGTCAGCCAGCAGGAACATTGCCTTTACGACCTTCTGGCGCGCTGGCAGGCGCGGGAGTTGGATGTCGAGATTCCCTGCGTGATCTCCAACCATGAAACCTTTCGCGGTTTCGTCGAATGGCACGGCATACCCTTTCATCACGTGCCGGTCACGCCCGGCGGCAAGGCGGCGGCCTATGGCGAGGTGCGGCGTATTTTCGAGGAAGCGCGCGGCGACGCCATGGTGCTGGCGCGCTATATGCAAATTCTCCCGCCCGAGCTGTGTGCCGCCTATCCGGGACGGATCATCAATATCCATCACAGCTTTTTGCCGAGCTTTGTCGGCGCGCGCCCGTATCACCAGGCGTGGGCCAAGGGCGTGAAACTGATTGGGGCCACCTGCCATTACGTTACCGCCGAACTCGACCAGGGGCCGATCATCGAGCAGGATGTAATCCGCATCGACCACACCGACGCCGTCGCCGACATGGTGCGCTACGGCAAGGACATCGAAAAAACCGTACTTGCCCGCGGCCTGCACTATCATCTTGAAGACCGGGTGCTGGTTCACGGCAACAAGACAATCGTATTTCGCTGAAGGCGCGCGCTTTCGCCGCGCCGGAACGGCAAACGGCCCCGTTTTGCGAACAGGGCCGCTGGTTTGCGGAATGTGGTTGCGCGTTAGAACTTGTAGCCGAGACAGACGGCGATGATGGCATAACGCTACACCATCATCGCCGCCCGGCGTTGCGGGGAGAGGCGTCTGTCAGAACTTCCAGCCGAGACCGAGGAAAACAACCCACGGGTCGATTTCTACGTTGACTTTTGTCTTTCCAGCGATAGCGTTATGGGACGTTGCCGTGGTATTGATGTCAATCTTCCAGACAGCGGCATTCAGGAACAGCTTGTCAGTGATGGCGACATCGGCACCTAATTGCGCTGCCCAACCCCAGGAATTTTCCAAATCTAGGCCATCGAAACCGTTATCTTTCGCTTTACGGGACAGACTCGCGTCCAAGAAGATGGTGTAATTCAACCCAAGGCCGACATAGGGCTGGAACTTGGATTTTGGATCAAGGAAGAAGTATTGCGCGCTGACGGTGGGCGGCAGGTGTTTGGCTTTGCCGAATTTGCCGTCAATCGTTGTGCCAGTAAGGCCGAGGTCATTAAGGGCGCTATCGACACCCTTGACTTTGATGTCGTGGGTAAACGGCGTTGCGGCCAAAATTTCGACGCCGAGGTGCGGCGCAACAATCCAGGTGGCGGTAAGACCGAGTTGGGTATTTGACTCCACGTCACTCACCTTGCTGTCACCTAGCTTGCCTGTTGCGGCGGTCTTGATTCTGCCGCTATTCACCTCCGGACTGACATGCGCAACCCCAAGGCGAAGAATCACATCGCCCGCCTCATGGGCAACAGCGACGCCGGATACGGTAAATGCGGCAATGGCAGCCGCGAGTAGTTGTTTTTTCATGGATGGTTCCCTCCAGATACGAAAATCAGGTTGAAAAACAGGCGGGATCGCCGGAAAGCATGATAGGCGAACTGTAACAGGGGTTTGCGCCTGTCCTGAGCAACCCTTGATTGAAGTCAAATTTTGAGCGTGACAAAAAAGACGGCGCTCCGAAGAGCGCCGAATTACAGCACGTCAAGATTGGAGAAAGACCCTGGCAATAGCCGGTCAGTAGTGGTACGCGCTTTCGCCGTGCGAGGAGATGTCCAGCCCCTCGCGCTCCTGTTCTTCCGTGACCCGCAATCCCACGAGCGCGTCGGCGATCTTGTAGGCGAGGAAAGCCACGACGGCAGACCAGACGATGGTGACGCCCACGCTCTTGATCTGCACGAACAACTGGTTGGCGATGGAGAAATCCCCGTCCTGCGTTCCGCCCAGCGATGGCGCGGCGAATACGCCGGTAAGGATGGCGCCGAGAATGCCGCCCACGCCATGGACGCCGAACACGTCGAAGGCGTCGTCCGCGCCGAGCAGCTTCTTCAGGCTATTGACGCCCCACAGGCAGACGAGACCGGCTGCGAGGCCGATGACGAGCGCGCCGACCGGGCCGACGAAGCCCGCCGCGGGGGTGATCGCCACGAGGCCCGCCACAGCGCCGGACGCCGCGCCGAGACTGGAAGGATGGCTCTTGAAGATGGATTCGCCCGCCAGCCAGGCCAGGGTCGCTACGGCGGTGGCGAGGATGGTGTTGACGAAGGCCAGCCCGGCCACGCCGTCGGAAGCCGCCGCCGATCCGGCGTTGAAGCCGAACCAGCCGACCCACAGCAGCGCCGCGCCAACCATGGTGAGGGTGAGCGAGTGCGGGGTGAAGGCTTCTCGACCAAAACCGAGCCGCTTGCCGAGCAGGAAAGCGCCCACCAGACCGGCAACGCCTGCATTGATGTGCACCACGGTGCCGCCCGCGAAGTCGAGCGCGCCGTCCGCGCCCAGGAAGCCGCCGCCCCAGACGATGTGCGCCATGGGCACGTAGCTGAAGGTGTACCAGAGCGTGGCGAAGATGACGACGGCGGAGAAGCGGATGCGCTCGGCGAAGGCGCCGACGATCAGCGCCGTGGTGATGGCGGCGAAGGTGGACTGGAACGCCGCCCAGACGTATTCCGGCATGGTTCCATTCAGGCTGTCGGTAGTGACGCCCGTCAGGAAGAACTTGTCTAGATTGCCCAGGATCGCCCCCGCGCCGGTTTCCGGGTTGGAAAACGCCAGCGAATAGCCGTAGATGAACCACAGCGTCGTCGTCAGGCAGAAGATGACGAAAACGTGCATGAGCACCGAGAGCATGTTCTTGGTGCGGGCCAGCCCGCCGTAGAACAGGGCCAGGCCGGGGATGGTCATCAGGATGACCAGCATCGTAGACGTCAGCATCCAAGCGGTGTCGCCGCTGTCCGGTTTGGGCGCCTCCGCGGTGGGCGCGGCTTCCAACGCCACGACTTCCAACGCCGTCGCGGGTCCAGCGGATTCGGCGGTTTCCACGGCTATGACCGCTTCCACGGCTTCCGCCGTTGCGGCGGGTTCGGCGAACGGCGTCGCATCTTGTGCAAATAGGACGCCCGATATACCGAACGCAAGCGCCGCCGTTGCCGTCAAAAATAGTTTTTTCATATTGGCTTCTCCGTTTTTCACAGTGCTTCGGCCCCGGTCTCGCCGGTGCGGATGCGGATAGCCTGTTCAAGATTGAACACGAAAATCTTGCCGTCGCCGATCTTGCCGGTAGAGGCGGATTTTTCTATGGCCTCAATGGTCTGGTCGAGGATGTCGTCGGGAATGGCGGCTTCGATTTTTACCTTGGGCAGGAAATCGACGACGTACTCCGCGCCGCGGTAAAGCTCGGTATGGCCTTTTTGACGCCCGAAGCCCTTGACCTCGGTGACGGTGATGCCCTGCACGCCGATTGCGGAAAGTGCTTCGCGCACTTCGTCGAGCTTGAAGGGCTTGATGATGGCACTGACTAATTTCATTGTTTTCTCCTGGGAAAAACCGGGCGGAACGGCTCAGAATGACCTGCCGATGGAAAAGATGATGCGGCCCTCGGCTAAGTCTTCATGGTCGATGTCGGTGTCGACGTAATGCAGGCCGAAGTCGAAACCGGCGAACTTGTAGGTCGCGCCCAGCTTCCAGTCGATATAGGACTTGCCGGGGCCGAAAATGCGCTGTTTGCCGACGTGGGCGGCAAGCGTCAGGTTTTCGATGTCATGGGAAATCGAGAGGTCGAAGTAATCGCTGCCCTTGGAATCCGGCGTGCCGAAAAGATGGGTGAAGGCGTGCGAATATTTGAACGACACGAATTTCCACGACGCGCCGGCGTAGCCTTCGGTGGTGTTCGGGTTTTTCAGCCCGGTATCGTCGCGCCATTTGCGGTCAAAATCGCCCGGATACCCGTATTGCAATACGCCGACGTCGATGCCGAAATCGCCGAAGGATTGGCTGTAGCCGACATAGAGATCGAGTTCGACGCTGTTGCCCGAGGACTCATCGGTTTCGGCGTCGCGCAGCCACGAGATGCTCGACCCCCATACGCCGACATATAGGCCGCTGCCGTGCTTGAAATCGAACCCGCCCTGGAGCGCGGGCCTTTCGTCGGTCTGCGAGATGCCCCGGTAGGCGTAATCGCTGGTGATGCTGGCATTGGCGCTGAAAGGGCTGGTTTCTTCGGCGGCGCTGGCTAGCGGCAGGGCCGCGATGAATGCGGATGCAACGATAAGCTTGCGCATGAGTGATCTCCCTTGAGTGTTTGCGATTCGTTGGCGTGAAAATCGAGGCTGGCTTGCCGCGTACATCACGCATATACTGTGCCAAGCCATAAAAATATTTAATAATCAGTATATTGTGCGTTTAATCCGATCCCGTCGCACAGGGATATGGCGTTTACGGCGTCCCGCATGCACTGTTATGGTGCGCAAGGGGCGTATGTTGTGCATTGGTGCACGGTGTTAGACTTCCCGCCTGGGTTTTATGAGGAATAGAAATCATGTCTACCCTGCGGTTTGTCGATGAAATTGGGGCCAGGCTTTCCGGATTGGCCGAGGGCACGCCCATCCGCGATATTGAAAAGAATCTCAAGGCGCTTGCCGCGGGCGCTTTCTCCAGACTGGATCTCGTCTCCCGCGAGGAATTCGAGGTGCAGCGCGAGTTGCTGGCAAGAGCGCGCGAGCGGCTGGCCGCGCTCGAAGCCCGCGTAGCAGCGCTTGAAGCGGGGATGGGCGGCAAGGGGCAGGGGCCGGAGATCGGGGATCAGCCGTCAGAGTAGCAAGGCGGCGCGGCGCGTCACTGCCGCGCTTCGCTTGTAATGACGGTTAACCTGCCCAGCGTTTCCCTGGATGTATTGGCCCATTTGCCAATCTTATGGGCAGGATGTCTGCGATAGTTTTTGTTTATTGTCCGGATTTCGATTGCCAATTGGCATCGCGCCCGGATTGCGGGATATGATCCGTCCAACGCTGCCGCAAGCGGCGTCACGAGAATCTGGCATAAGCTGTCGCCAACCCATTTTCAACCAAATACAAGGAGTCATCCCATGGGCAATTCCCTCATCAACACGCAAGTCCTTCCGTTCAAGGCCCAGGCATACCAGAACGGCAAATTCTTCGAAGTATCGGACGCCGCCATCAAGGGCAAGTGGGCGGTGTTCTTTTTCTACCCCGCCGACTTTACCTTCGTGTGCCCGACCGAACTGGGCGACCTGGCCGACAACTACGCCGAATTCAAGAAGCTCGGCGTGGAAATCTACGGCGTTTCCACCGACACCCACTTCACCCACAAGGCATGGCACGACGCCTCCGAGACCATCAAGAAGATCGAATATCCGCTGGTCGGCGATCCTACCCATGT
>JAIRMC010000007.1 GCA_031258965.1 Azoarcus sp.
CGGGCGCAACGCTTCCGCGGTATCGGCGGCCTTGTTTTGCCAGCCGAAATCCCCCCGGCTGCGTTCGCGCAGACCGCGATGACGCGCCAGGCGCGGCAGATGCCGCTCGAAATCCGGCAAGGCGCGAACGATGGCGTCGGCGCTTTTCGCCACGCCCAGCAAGTGTTTGTCCAAGGGCTGTTTCAAATGCGTCTTGCCGTGGCCTTTTCCGTCTGTATTGGCGAAAAGCTGTATCTCTTCGTTCTGTTTCCGGAAGGCGGGTGCCGGCAGGGACGAATAGTGATGGTCGGCCAGCATCAGGGAAAGACGGGCGAGGTGCGCGACATAAGGATTGTCCAGCCATTGGCCTTTGCCAGGCCGTTCGCGCAGGGCAAGCAGGCGCCCGGCGATATTTGCGGTTTTTTTCCGCCAGTGGGGCTGGTCGATGGGGAGGGTCAGCCCACGAGGGAAACGCCAATAAGGCTTGATCTTTCTCGGGTTGAGGTCGCCTTCGAGTTTGCGCTCATTCCAGCAGTGGGTAATCCGCTCCAGCAGGGATTCCAGTTGTCCAAGCCGTCCAAAACCCGGTGATCGCTTGCCCAGCCATTGTTGTTCGCCATCTTCGTCGATGACCGGAATCGTCGGCAGACGGTGATGGCTCACGATCAGCCAGGCGATCGCCGCCGCGAGCGGCGCGCGGGACGGCAAACCGGCGAAAGGGTAGGGGGCATCCTCTCCGGCAGCGTCCAGCCCGTCACGAAAATACCGGCCAGGCGTTTGCCAGTCGCCGGCCTTGAACGTCCCGGATTTCAGGCGTTCCAGCCAGGCCGTATCATCATCCTAGTACAGCGCGTTTGATTTCTGGACGAATTGAACTTGATTTCTGGACGGGAATTTCGGCGTTTTTTGCTTGATTTCTGGACAGGGATTTTTAAGTGGGTGGGGCTGCAACCCCACCCCACCCTCACCTCCCTGTGCGAATTTCGTTTACCGTGAAATCAACCCGGAAAATTTCGTTTAGCCCGGCGAAATCCAGAGCACCTCCGTGCGCTCACGCGAGTTGTCCGCCTGCGCATACGTTTTTCGTGTGATACGTTTCCATCCGACGAGATTGTCGTCGTAGAGCGCGCTAGCGTACCCGGAAATCATCACTCGCCCCTGGGCCGCTTTCAGGGCAGACAGCAATTCGAGATGCCCAGCATCAGGTAACTCGTGCCGGTAACAGGTCGATTTATGCCGGGTTGGCATCACGTAGGGCGGATCGACGTAGAACAGCGCGTCATGCGTGTCCTGATCCTGAATAACCTTAAGCGCGGGTCGGTGCTCAATCACAACGCCGCTCAACCTGTTGCGCACATGTGCCAATACCCGGGGGTAATTCATCCACTCCGACGATTTGCTGTACCCGCCATAGCGATGTTTCGCGTTCGCAAATACGCATTTACCCGGATTGAACAACGCCGAATGGTGAAAACTCTGATACGCGCGCACTATCGCGCGGCGCGTTCGTTCGACAGGATCGGTACTGGCCTCGAAGGCGCGCAGAAATTCCAGCCGGGAATACGGCGTCCGGCGCAGCAACCGGAATAGGCGGCGGCATTGATCGGGGTTTTGCAGTACCCGGAAAACCCCGACGATTTCGTCATCCAGATCGTTGTAAACCTCGATTTTGCTGCGGGGCTTTCTGAGCAGCACCGATGCTGCGCCGCCAAACGGCTCGACGTACACCCGGTGCGGCGGCATATTTCCGATGATCCATGGTGCTATCGCCCACTTACCGCCGAAATAGCGCAACACAGATCGCGGGACATCGCGCGTGGCCCTGAGCGGCGTGACGGGTTCCGGGTCGTTAAAGAGCAGGGTTTTCCCTTGTGACATGATGCGTCTCCGGCAGAGACGCTCCACGGCGTTCGGATGAGCGGCTCGGGGCCGTCACATGATTCAATGTCCCGCAGCGCGGGCATTTGATGTTGAGCTGGGCGCCGTTTTCGGCTTCGGCCAGTTTTTTGTTGCAGTTGCCACATCGGACGGTTTCCATGTCCGGTCTCCGCGTGTAGGCTTCAGCCCGCTGTGTACGCAGCACGGTGCCTCGGCCAATCGCAGATCAGTCCTGCGGGCGGTGGCTCCGGCGGGTGTTGCGTCACTCTCCGGGGTCGCACCGTCTTCGTTTTGCTATAATGCCGTAGTGGCGATAGGGGACCGGCTCGCTGAGGGGCAGACCCAACCGAAACCACTGGAACGCGGCCTCAGCGCCGCGTTTATTTTTTGTAGACCAGCCTCCCAACACGCTGTTTGTTGAAATATTTCAGCCGATCTTTTTCCCGACTCGGCTGCGCCATCATCGCTGTGGAACCCGACCATCCGTCCAGCCCGCGCTCGAACGCGACGATAGCGAATTCGCCGGAACCGTCGATCTCGAACGCTTTCAGGTGACGGCGTTTCAGACGCCACCGCTTCGGTGCGCCGGGATTTTCCGCGCTCCATTTGCGGTTTTCTTCCCACGCCCACCAGATTTCGTCAGGATCGGCGATTGTCATCGCCAACAGGTTGATGTGCTGTAACCGCTCGGCTTTACCGGGGGTTGCCAGCCATTTGAATTTGCCGCCGATTTTGTCGTCGCCCTGGATAAAAAACGCTTTCGTAATCGCCAGCGGACTCCCCGTCGCGTCGATAAACACTGCGCCTTTTTCCATTGTTGCGCCAAAAACGTCGAGAAAATCCGCAACAGCCGCCTCCGGCGGCGTATCGGCGGACAGGATTGCCGAGGCAGGGATTTTCGTCGGCGCGGGGATGGACGGTGGGGTAAAACCTGTTGGCCAGGCCGCGCCGCGCTCCTGCAATACGGCGTCGTACCCGGTGAGCGGCGGGACGGTGTGCGGCTCCAGCCACGCTTTGCCGGGATTGTAGGCGAACCCCGGATCAACGCCCTTCGGCGTGAGCACGGTGCGCGGACTACTGCCGGTTTTGCCGACGGTGCGCTCCTCCCACTCAATCGGCGGCGCGGTGTCCGGGCCGGTCTTGCCTTCAGCCTCCCACGCCTGGCGCGCCTCTGCGCGAGAGAGGGATTCGACACTGCATCCGCAGCCCCATCCGTTTTGTGGATTATGCGTGTCCCACCACGCGTCATCTGCGCTGAGGATCAGACCGTCCCATGCCCGGTGCTCCAGTCGCGGATGCGGCGATCCGGAGTGCCGATAGCGCCAGAACGGGCGCAGGCGCTTGACTGACGACATTTGTGCGTAGCGCCCGGCGTTATAACTTTGCCGGATATTCGTGTCGTAAATGATCCGGCTGCGCCAGCCGGGCGTGCCGTTGTGTGCCCACCCGTGCGTTTTTACGATTTCCGGGAATGCGGCTTTAAACGCCTCGTAACCGCCCTTTGAACGGGCTTTATCGACCGCGTTATAGAGGTCCTCGATCAGTGCGTCATGATTTGCGCCCGCGACGACGAACCCGTGACTATGCTGTTCTTGCCAAATGTCCGTCCAGCTGGACGTTGGCAATTTAATTTTCCCGCGCCAGTAGTCGATAGCTTCCTGAAACGGGAGGTCGGCGGGCGAGAATCTGGCCATGCTACAGACCCAAAATTCCGAAAATAACCATGAGCACGCCGATGTACGCGCATGTCTCGGCAAATTGGGGGACGGGCGCGAGATCGCCAAGGAGTGCACCCAACAGGCACAGCCCTGCACCGATAAATATGAGGCGTATGCCAGTGTTCATTTTCCATCTCCCGTCATGTCGCGTCCGGCCAGATGCGCTGCGGCCATACCCTCGGCGATCGCCGTGGCCCATGCCTGATAATTGCCCTCGTCGCGTTTGAGGGCGGCGATTTTTTCCGCCGCTTCGTCGAAATCGGCGGATTCGGCAACGATGGCGGCGATTTGCTGCACCAGGGCGTCCTCGAATGGGGCGCAGAGTTCGGCCAGCCGCGAGGCGTAGGCGGCGGGGAGATCGGTCGCCGTCTCGCGCGCCAGCACCGCGCGCAGAGTGGCGGGGGCATCCTGCCCCCGCGCTTGCCCATCCGGGGGCGGGATGCCCCCGCTGCTTTCAGCCCGCAAAATGTCCGCACCTTTTTCCGCACGTGGAATCTGCATGACTTCGTGGGCGTAGTCCACGCCGATCTGCATGCCGATGGCGCTGGCTTTCTCCAATACGGCCACCATTTTCGCTTGATCGACGGATTCCTCGGTCAGGTACGCGAATTTCGGCATCCGGTCGCCCGGAAACAGCCCGTTGATTTTTACTAGCGGCACGATCAGATCGCGGTTGATCGTCGGCTCGATCTGCCGCACGTCGTGCAGCATGATTTCGCGGCGGATGCGGTCGTGGATTTCACCCAGGGCATTGGTACTGGTTTTGCCGTCGGCCTGGCTGGTGAGGGTGCCGCCCAGGATGGCAATGCTCTGTTTGCGCTCCCAGTATTCGATGGCCGAGAGGAAATCATCGACCGTGCCGGTTTTCTGGGCCTGGATGAATTCGATGGCCATGTGTGCGGGCACAACGCCCGCGCCGTCGTGCCCGATGCCGCGCACGGCGCGCAGCAGGGCGTCGCGCTCTTTTTCGCCAATCCCTGACGGGTATTTGCCCAGGCGTAGCGGCAAACCATAAACCTCCAGGAATCGCTGCATATCGCGCATGTCGTAGGCTTTGTAGGCATACGTCCAGGCGAGGACGCGAAACAGGGCGGCTTGTTCGATATAGCCGGATTTGGCGCGATGCTCATGCACGATCCAGCCCCAGGGTCGCAGGGCTTCCGGTACGCCGTTGTCGAGGTAGTGCAGGTCGCGGTTGCCGTCGGCCAGACCATCGCCAATCCGGAATAGCCGCTGCGGCACCCAGATCAGTTCGCGCGGTCGCCAGGTTTCTCCCGTCTGCCAGTCGATTTCCAGCGCGGCAAATCCTTTGCCGATGGCGTCCGTGAGGTCATATTGCGCATCCTCGAACCGGAGGATTTCGCGCAGGATATTTTCGAGTTCCCGCACACGGTCGATTTCCGATTGCGTCGCCTCCGGCGGCGGGGCGATCTGCCAGCCCAGACCTGTGACGGCACGGCGACGTTTGGCGAGTTCGCCGAACAGATGCGCGTCCTGATCCTCGATCAACTCGAACAGCGCAGCCTGGTCGGTGATGTAGCCCTGGTCGGCAGCGGCGAACGCGCGCGCGAGGCGGGAGGGGTCGAGCGTGTTGACGCTGGCGTAGTTGAGCGCACTGGACTGCGCGGTGCGCGGGTCGGTTTGTCGTTTTGCGATGCCAGACGGTATGCGGCGCAGGGCAGCGCGTAGTTTTCTGAACATCAGTCGTCCTCCCAGCCGTCACCGAATGTGAACGCATTGGCCACGGCAGCGCGAGCATGGCGGTGTTGGCGGACAGGGGTGTAGTCCCACTCGCAGCCGAATTGTGTGGCGAGCCGCCAGAGTTTTTCGAGGGCGTCAGGGCCGTCGTCGTGATCGGCCTCGGGCCAGAATTTCAACTGCTCGATCAGTGTGCTCTGGCTGCGGTGCAGCCGGATTTGCCCGCGTGAGACGTAGGGCTGGAGGCTGACGATACGCAGGGATTTATCAACGGTCTCCGGCATGGCGATGCCGGGGAACGCGAGGCCCTGCGCGGCGGCGCGTTTGAGGAGTTCGGTATACATGAATTCCTGGAACTGGACGGTTTCGATTCCCCAGGCCAGACAGTGATAGTCGCGTTGCAGGTCGATGGCGCGGGCGATGATGAGATCGGGCACGCGCCGGGCGATGTCGGCCTCGACGACGTCGAGCGTCATGCTCTCGCGGTGCAGGCCGCCGACGAGGATGGCGCTGGGGTCGCGCCCCGGCCCCTGTTTGCCGAGCGAGGGGTCGATTGCGCCGAAAAACAGCCACTCGGGGCGGCGATCCACCCAGAAATGAATTGTCCGGAACGGCGCAGCATCGTCATTGCCTGCCTCGTTTTGCTGCTCCTGGCTGAATGCGTCGTGGTCGGTCGCGCGCATGCGCATGAGCCGGTAGAGCGGGCGTACCTGCGGCCAACTCACGACCGCGCCCGCATCCATTGCCGCCCGGTGTTCGCGGTAAAAAGCCGCCGCATCTCGCTCGGCGGCGGCCTTGGCCTCGTCGGAATCCGCGCCAGCGGTGTAGATGGCCTCCCATTTTTCCCACAACGCCATATCGTCCGGCCAGCGATCAATGCTGCGGAATACGCGGCGACGCCAGCCGGGTTTGCGGCTGACGCGGTTGATCGCGGCGTCGTAATGCAGGCTGGTGCCGACCCAGAATATATCCAGGCCACCCGCAGGGCCTGCGAGGCCGACGACGGCAGTCAGGACGAATTTCTCGACTTTATCCCGCTGTTTTTTATCGCGGACGTTTTCGTCGTTTTCCAGATCATCCAGGAATATCAGATCGGGCCGGTACGGGCCGTGTTTCATGCCGCGTATTTTTTTGCCCGTGCCGCCGATCCGGATTTTGATGTTGTTCGCGGTGACGACGGTTGTTGCCTGCCAGAGGCGACCCTGGCCGCAGGCGTCGGGGAAATCGCTGGCCAGACGCGGATTGGTGTCGAGTTCGGCCTTGATCGACTCCAGCATTTCCGCCGCCTGTTCCTCGGTGTTCATGATGATGCCGATCATGTGTTTTCGGCCCGTGACGATGCACCACAACGTGCCGAGTTGCGTTTCATACGTCGATTTGGCCTCGCCGCGCGGGGCCTGGTGCACTTCGCGCCCGCCGGCCTGGCCATCGATCACCTCGGGCAGACGCTGGAATATAAATTCGTGGAATGCGGAAAAATGCGGCGTGGGCACGTAGTGCGGAAAATAGGTCTGGCAGAAAAATCGGTAGTCCGTCCGTGCCCGTTCGCGGCGCGCCCGTGCGGCGTCGGCGTCGACGGGGAACGCCTCGCATTCGAGTTCGATGGTGCGGCGCATATCCTCGCCCAGCCGGGCGAGTTCGAGTTCAAAATCGCGCCGGTTGCGAATGTCGGCCCCCACGAATTCAGCCATAGCGCCGCCCCAGGATGCCGCCGACATCATCGAGATGCGGCCGGAGCGCGGCCAGCGCCGCACGGTCGTGCTGCGCGAGGTATTCGGCCAGGGTTTTGAGGGTGTCCAGCGCCACGGCCAGGCCGGAATAGGCGGGGTTGACCCGCGCGAACGCACGGGAGAATTTGGCGTAGGCGTCCGCCAGTTGCGCGAGCAACTGGGCTTTGTCCGCCGCAGCGATTTGCGCGGTTTCCAGTTCGCGCGTGGTGACGATGACCTGACGCGCGAAATCCTCGACGAGTTCCCGGTTCAGGGTGTCGATGCCCTGCTCGGAGACGCGCATCGCGGCGCGGGCGGTGTCCCAGTCGTCGCCGCGCGCGGCGGCGGTTTTTTTCCAGTCGCGCGCGGTCTCGTAGGAGACGCCCGCCGTCACGGCAGCGCCGGTGAGCGGCAGACCCTCGATATAGAGTTTGCGCACCAGGGCGCGCGTTTCGGCGGAATGCGCCATTAGACCTTACCGGCTATGGCCTTGACGATTTCGATGCCGCCCGTGACGAGTGCGCCGACGACGCCGCCGGAGAGGCCGCCCGCCTTGACGTTTTCGCGCAGGATGCGCTTGTCTTCGTCTTCGAGCCTGCCGATGCGGGATTCCAGCCCATCCACGCGGTGGCCGATAGATTTTTCCAGGCCGTCGATCCGGTCGCCGAGGCGGCGCTCGACGTTATCCATGTTCGCGCGCTGGGATATTTCCAGCGCCCGCACGTCGGCGCGAATGTCGGCAATCCGCGCCGCCAGACCGGCGTACATTTTGTCGACGGCCTCGATGACCAGTCGTTGCGCGCCGGTTTCGTTTTGATCCGTTTCACTCATTTTCATCTCCTCATCGAGGTTGATTCAGCGGCACAGATCGCGCGCCGCGTTCCAGGTTTTTTCGATCAGTTGCATTCCCGCCAGGCATTCGCCGTATTGGTGTGCCAGGTTTCGATATTGCGTTGCGCACTCTCCAACGGTTCGGACGGTGATGTCTGCGGCACGGAAACAGGCAGCGGCGGGAGCCTCCCCTCGGCGATTGGCAGCGGCGGCAATGGCGGCGCGGGCGTCGCGCAACTGCCGAGCAGTGCGATCAGAATCAGCACGAGCACGGGCGATTCGGGTTTTGGCATGGTCGGCCTCCTGTACGGCCTGGGCGAGTTGTTCGGTAAACGTTTGTTCCTGCACACGCCGGGATTCAGAGGCGGCCAGCGCCTGGGCAAGCGCGGTTTGCCGCTCGGTCTCCCAGCCCTGACGCGCCGTGGCGAATTCGGCCTGGATTTCGGCAACGTCGTCCTGATAACACCAGGCCGTGACGCGCCAGCCGCAGTAGACGCCAAACACGAGCGTGCCGAGGGTGAATGCCAGGGCGGCGGCATTGACGCCGATCAGTCCGGTGATTTTGTCGATCAACCAGATCACAGCAGGCTCCCGATCACAATCAGAACGACGACGATCAGCAACATGACGTTGACGGATTTCATTTTTCCGCCCCGTCGATTTCCGCGATCAGGCGCGCATGGCGTTCGCGTTGCCGCGTCCAAACGCCGGAGCAGGTTTTGTTACCCGGCGCGGAACAATCCACGCCGTTGCTGTAGCGGTAGCGCAGGATGGCGTCCGCCGCGCCCTGGTAATCGCCCGCGAGCAGGCGCGCGCGCGACGTTGATTTTTGCCACGTTCCGCAACCGTATTGGTAGACGAAATCCAGGTACGTGTCGTATTCGCCCTGCGTGAGTTTCACCCCCGGCAGGCTGCGCTGGAAACACGCCTCGTCACGGGTGACGTGGGCGCGCAGCACGACCAGTGCGCGCACGGGCGGCAGGGCCTCGCCCAGTTGCAGGGGTTGGCCAGCCTCGTTTTTTGTCGAACCGAACCCACCGGTCGGCACGGGATCGGCAGCCGTTTTGACGACGGCCGGTGCATAACCCTCGCTCACGGCCAGCGCGATCAGAAATGCGGCGGAAGCGGTCAGGGTGGCAATGGGCAAACGGGATTTCATGATTCAGGCCAGTAAAATATTGCGCACATCATCCGCCGTCCGGCGCGGACACGAACGGCGGGAAATGTTTCCATGTAGTGCGGCGCACTGCGCACGTGCTCAGTCCAGAAAAGAGCCGGGTGGGGTGTAATTGCCATTTATCGCCGTTGACACGCCGGTATAACGCGCTACGCCTTTTGTAATGCGCAGGCTGTGAAAATTGACGCCGTGAGGGGTGTACGTCATAGAGGGTATTCCCCCCGAAATGTGCAGTTTTCCTCCGGCAGAGAATCGGAAAAGTGCGCCACCCGTGCTGCCGCCTTGACCGAAGGCGCCTTCGACATACCATCGCACGCCTGTGGCGTCATAGACGATCGCCTGGCGTTTCAGTCCCGTTGTTCCGTATGCCGACGCCCCCCTGTAGAGCGACCCCGCTATGGCACCGGCACTACTCAAGCGGATGATGTTCCGCCCGCGCGCGGCTATCGTCGTGCCTGTGGAGGCTATGACGGAATTGTTTCCGTCAGAAGTTGCGCCGCCTGCGCCGAAAACAACGCCGACGTCGTTTCCAGATGTGTCGTGATCCCATGATGCCCATTCGATAGTGAAAACGTTCCCGGCAGAAAACCGCACGGCACACATCTCCTCCGGATCATCGATCTCGAAATAACTGTTTCGATTGCCCTTGAAAATTCCGTCCGAGAACGACGCGCCGCCCACGGCGGTAACAGGGTGACGGTATTTTGAATAATCCCGGCCGCTGCCCTCGATGAGTAGCACCACATTGTCGTAGTGCGGGTCCTTCGATGGACTGGAGATCAGCCGCCCGCCCCGATAAAGCGCCATGGGCTGCCCGCCCCGATAAAGCGCCACGGGCTGTCCGTTTTGGTAGAAGGGCACGGTCAACTCCCCACCGGGGCGGCATACCATCCGCCCGGGTCGGTTTCACTCGCAGCCTCGGCAGCGGCTTCCGTGCTTTCAAAGTGAATGGCCAAGGGCAGTGCTGCCGCCACTCCGGCAGGCGTCACGGCCTTCGTCGTATCCGTCCCGGCCACGGCCTCGTCTGGCGTCGCCAGTTGCACGATGCCGGGAACGCTGTCGCCCGGCGGCAATTCCTGTAGCCCGCCGTTGCTGTCGAGAACGAGGGGGCTGCGTTCCGTCATGATGCGCGGCGAATAGGCGGATAGCTGCGCGTCAGCAGTTCGGTGGCGCTACGGGATTTCCCGAGTTTTTGAATAATCGCGCCCGCCGCCGTAGGAACGGACGCCGTTACCTGCCCCGCCGCGCCGAGAAAATATTCCGTTCCGACCGTCAGCCCCGTACTCGCGCTGTTGATTTCGCCAAACGGGTAAACCAGAACGCTCGTATTCGCCGCGGCGGCGGTCAGCACAAACCCGTCCGCAGGGCGGTTGTTACTGTTGTCGGCCAGACGCACCCGGATATTCCCGCCGTCCGCCCAGAGGTTGACGAACGCGCCGCCCGTCAACGCCTCTGACGCCTGGACGGCGATCGCGTCAGAGCCGACGCCCTCCGGCAGCATTGTTGAGGGAAGTCGGCCCGACGCATCGAGCGCCGGAATTTCGCCCGACGAGGACGCCCCGGCAGATTCCGTGAGCGGTGTGTATTCCTGAGGCGTGCCGTCAGTGCCGATGATGAGGGGTTTGACTACAGGCATGATTTTTACTCCCGTTTGACAGGTTGAGATGAGGAGAGGATGAGGCGGTTATTTGAAACCGCACTCCCGAGACGAAACAGATAACCGGTCGTCGGCGGGGTCTGTGTGAGCCGCCCGGCCTCGCCGATCCAGACCGGGCCGACGCCGAGTCCGAGTCCGTCAGCGTCGACGACGCCGGACAGTTGCAGGGTAGTTTCCACACCAGCCGCCGCCGCCGTGAGCGTAATTCCCGCGAACAGGGTGACGTGCGCGGCATCGCGGTAGTCGAGCGGCCAGACGTGTCCGGCGTTGTCCTCCCACACTGCGCGCAACGCGGACAGGGTCTCACCCGCCGGGCGTTGCACGAATTCGTTTTCACTCGATCCGGGCGGGCCGGGCGGCCCCCGTCTGCCCTGCGGGCCGACATGACGAAAATCCAGGTCAATCACGCGCATTTTTTACTCCGGCGTGACAGGCGAAACCAGCGTGAATGCGCCGGTCGCAGAAATCAGCGTACTGTCCGGGCCGCTCAGGCGTACGTCCAGACGTGCGTCGCCTGCGCGCCAGGCGGTTTGTTCGCCCGAATCCGCCCGCAGCGTGAGCGTCGTGCCGCTGTCGGAAATGGCGAGTTCCGGCGTGAAATCGAAAAAAAAACCTTTACCGCGCAGGCGCGCCGAGGCCGTCCAGTCCGTCAGGTCGCAGGGTTGGCCGCCAATGCGCACCTCGCTCTGCATATGCAGTGTCGCGCCGATTTTATGAACGTATCCGGTCATTTGAATTTGCGCCGGTTCATGGCCGATGCCATCCGCGCCCAGACGAACAGTTCCGCTAGCGGCATCTTCCTTATCTCGGACAGGGGCTGATGGAAATCGGACATTACCAGTGCGACCGCTGTCAGGATTCGGACGGTTTTTTTTCCGGGGCCGGTTCGCCCGCCAGTTCGCTGTCGCCGGCGATCAGTTTATCGGCGATCCGCGAGGCAGCGAGGTAGTCGGGGCCGCGTAACTGCCGGATCAGCGATTCGTCCGTGCCGGTCAGGCTGGCGATCAGCGCGATATTTTGTGACACCCCGCCGCGCTGGTCGAACGCGAGGTAATCCCCGGCTGTGGTGTAGCCCCGGAATGTGAGCGCCTCGACTTCGCGTCGTCCGACAGTGACCGGGTGTTGTAATTTCAGTTCCATGTTTTACTCCTGTTGGATTGCCACGGGCCTGCGGCCCTCGCAATGACGATGAGACGGCGCCATCAACTGATACGCTCGGACGTGTTGGCCAGGATCGTGATCTGGGCAGAGTCGTTGCCCATCTCGACGACGGCGCTGACCCAGGCCTGGGAGAGCATGTGCACCTGCCCGTCGGCGAGCCGCACGGTCACGTCCTCATTGACAATGCCGTTGATCGCCTGGGGATCGATGCCGCCGAGCAGGTTGATATTGAGCGTGAGCGTGGCGGGCTGCCCGGCCTCGGTATAGCCGCCGTCCTCGGGCAGCCGCCCCGGAACGTGTTCACGGGTGTAGCCGCTGGGGGCGAACGTGCCGGGGTCGCCGCCCAAGGGCAGTTTGCCGAAACTCGGTACCGATACGGTGCGGATATTGTTCAGTTGAGCCATGTTTGAATCCCCATTGAATGCGGTTTATCAGACGTTCGGAACGGCGCGCCGGAACTGGCTGCGACCGGCGATGATGTAGAACGGGCTGGTGATGACGGGGTCGTCCCGGAAATTGAACCGGCTCGGGTTGTCCGCGTCCTGCTCGACGACGAGCGTGCCCTTGTAATAGTCATACGCCTGCACCCAGCCGTATTCAGCCATGAGCACGTTTTTATAGAGCGATAGCAAATACGCGCGAACGCTGTCCTCGGTGGTGATGCGCAGCCCTGGCCGGAAACCCTCGTTGGTTTTGGCGGCGACCGTGCCCCGGAATTTCTGGATCGCGCCGATCCGCTGCTCATAACGGATGCGTTCCATGACCTCGGCGATATTGATGTCGAGATAGGCGTCGTCGGCGCTGCCGTCGGAACGGTATTGATACATGGAAATTAGGCGTTTGATATAAACGGAACCGTCCCGCCCGGCCTCCAGAATGGAAATGCCCTTGTAGAGCAGGCTGTTGCCAATCGTGAAATCGTTGTAGCTCTCGTCTGCCACCAACCCCGGCAGCGCCGTGCCCTCCAGCGAAATCACGGGCGAGTTGTAGAGTTTCAGGGCCGCCGCGCCGGTAATGGTGGCGGCGGCCTCCCAGGGCGTGGGCGGGTTGAGCGAGAGCCAGGACGTGGAGATGTGCTCGTAGTTTTTGGTCTCGCCAAACGCTGCGGCCTGTTCATACGTGCCCCGGTAAGCGGTGAATGCCCGGAACCCGGCCTGTACGGGCACGCGATAGCGGCGCTGACTCTCGGTGTGCCAGGCGGCAAGCGTGGCGTTGTCGTTGATGCCCAGCGCCACGTAGCGAAACCAGCGTTCGCCAATCAGCGCGGGCAGATCGCCCGGCAACGGATCGCCCGCGCCGCCCGTCATTCCCGCAATCGTGACGACGAGGCTGTCCGGCACGGCCTCGCCGTATAGCCCCAGGCGCAGGTCGATACTGTTACCACAGCCGCCCGCGTGGCGCGCGGCGAGGGTGACGACGGCAGCTGTCGCGCTGGCGGTGACGGGGATGTCCGGCCCGGCGGCGTTGACGGCTGCGGCGATGGCCGTGGCGGTGTCCGCGAGGCTGGCAGCGGCGGTGATCGACGCCTGCACGGGTTTCCCGGCGATATAGAGGGTGAGCGTACCGCTCGCCGTCGCGGCGGCGTTGACGGTGATCGTCCCGGTCGCGGCCTGTCCCGCGCCCGCGTCGGCGTAGGGCAGCGCCCACAGGTCGAGTGTGCTGTCCGCGCGCCGGTAGGCGGCGGCCATTTGCGCGAGCATCGACCCCGCGCCGAATTTGGTAGCGGCGTCCTCGGTGCCGGTGATCCGGATCACCTCGCCCGCCGGGGCGGTGCCCGCCGGCAGTTTTTGCCCGACCAATAACACCTGGGGCAGATCGCCGCCCAGCCCGGCCTGCGAGCCGTCGATTTCGATGTAAACGCCGGGGTAGCGCAGCGCGCCCGGCACCTCGGAAAACGTGATCGTCACAGTTTTTCTCCAACATGGTTGAGTGAATCGAACGGGCCGGGATCGTCCAGCCAGTTGTCGACCAGGGCATCGAATACGTATTTATCGGCCCAGAACACGTCGCGCTCCGTCACTTCCAGCGCGCGCCCGCCCTCGAACGTCAGGGGGCGCTCGCCGGGCGCGCGCTCCCATCCGAGCAACAAGTCTTTCACGGCCCAGCGGTAGGCGAGCAGGATGTCGTCGGTCTCGCCGGGTTTGTGCCGCCGGGCATTTTCAACGGCAATGACGACGTTGAACGACAGGGTGACGCGCGCCAGGCGCTCACCGGCGCTGCGCGCGCCATCCGCTTCGCGAATGATCCACGCGGCAGGCAGCGGCAACGCCTCGGCGCTAGCCTGGGCGAACTCTGCCGCACCCGCGACCTGCCGGAACCATAGGTGCGCGAACCCCTCGGGTTTCGGTTGCAGGCGGGTAATCACGGGGGTTAGGGAAATCATCTGTAGCGCCTGCGCCCGGATTCGATAAACGCCTCGCCGCCCAGGCTCGCGTCGTCCGGATCGGCGGGAACAAGACCCGGCAACGCCCCCTTCCGGTATTTGTCGAGCAGCTCCAGGACGGCATCGTAGGCGGCCTGCACGTCACTGGTCATGCGCTCGGCGCCCTGTAAATAATAGAGAGCGACCGTCGAAGAGAGGCGCGCCAGCAGCGTCGTCTGCACCTCCGGCGGAATGCCGTAGGAAACCAGCAGCGCGTCGGCATCGGCCAGCGCGCTGTCGATGGCCTCGAGCGCCAGGGCGATCGAGGCCTGATCCTCCGATGGTTGCCCGGAGATATCCCCGCCATCGACGGCGGTGCGCAGCAGCAGCTCATCGACCGGAAACGGGTAATCCGCCGGAACGGCCAGTTGCGCGAGCCGGCGGGCGTTCGAGCGGGCGAGGAGATTGGCGCGGGTGGCGAACATCACGCGCTCACCAGCGGGATGAACCGCGCGGAAATTGACCCGGAACCAGAAATGACAGTGATCCGCAATGTTTGCCCGGCGGCCATCGGCACTATCGTGGCATACACCCAACCCGAACCGCTGCTGTAATAATCGAAATGCCGATAAACCACTACATCATCAACCAGGACGTCGATTTGGGAATTTCCCGACATGCTCAGGTTTGCCGACACGGAAATGAATCCGCTCCGATCCGCCGTCCATGTGCCGCCGCTCACTGAAATCAGATTGTCGGCCTCGATATTTTTGTAATCCGGCAGCGCAATAACAGCCTCGCCCGTTTGCGGTAAATCCGCAGGCGGATTGATCGACACGTCCAGGCGCGCGTCCCCTTCGGCCTGTGCGGCATCAGCAACGCTAAGATCAATCTCCGACCAATCGTGCGACACAACGTGGTCGCCGACCTGAACAGATTCCGGCGCGAGACGGACGTAGCGTTTTGCCATTATTTTTTCGCCGATTTTTTGGTTTTGGCGGGTTCGGGTTCGGGTGCGGGTTCCTGTGCGGGTTCCGGCGCAGGTTCCGCCAGGACGTCAAGCATTTGCTCGGCGCGCAGGCGCGCCTCCGTAGCGGCATCGACCTCGATTTCCCGAGGCTCGCGCGAAAACTCAAACCCGCAGCGGTAAAACCGCGCCGCCGTCTGCCGGGGGTGTATGCGTACCTGTAGCGTTGTCATGTCATACCCCTCACAGCCACGGCGTAATCAGCAGGTCGACTTTTTTGTACAGGGTGTTGCTCGCCCCGTTCGCATTCTGTTGCGCCAGCAACAACTGCTCGGCGGCGGCCATGTTGTCCGGGCCGGTAACGAGTAGATCGGGAATCAGCCCCAACCTGCGCCCGCCGTCGGCGGTGAATTTCATCATCTGCGCGAACGCTGCCTGAAAATTCGCGGCAGTGAGCGCCGCACGGCTGCCGACGGCACATTGCCAGAATCCGTAGGCCGCCTCGCCACGCCAGCGCCCGCCGAACGAATACACGTCGAGGTTGAATACGTTGCTGTTGTTCGGCGTCGTGACGGCGTCGAACTGCGCGGCCATGCGCTCCTGTAAATAAAATGGCGATGCCGCGCGTTTGGTGCAGAGCAGCGCCCAGACCGGACCGGCGGTTTCCTGGTCGGCCAGGGGCAGGATGTTGGAAACGCTCGCCGCTGTGCCGGTGCCGTCTTCGTTCGGGTAAACGGGGTGGTCAGTGTCGAAAAAATACTGACCGTCATAGCACGTGCCGGAAAACCCGTCCCCGATCAGCTGGAATATGAGGTCGTTTTTGAGGTCGGAGGCGGCTTGTCCGGCGGATTCCGCCAGCGCGCCGTACTGCCCGAAATTGTCGTCCTCGATGTCGGTGCGCAGCACATCGACGGTGGTCTCGAATTTCCGGTTGACAACCACATACGCCGTTTCCTTCAGCGTTTTGTGCTGGCGGGAACCGACCCATTCACGAAATGCCGGGAATTGCGACAACCATTCGTAGGTGTTCGACTTCGACCCTGAACTGACGAGTTTGGCGATCCTTTTCCATTCGTCCGGCGTGAGTTTCAGCCCCGCGTTCCAGCGGGCGCGCAGCGTGGTTTTGAGGGCATCGATCTGCGCCTGGGTGATAGGGGTTATCGGCATGTTATTTCTCCCGTGCCTTCAAAAAATCTTCGTGGGACACGCCGAACCGTTCCGCCATGGCGGCCTCCTCGGCGGTGAGCGCGGCGGCGGTTTTGCCCGCGCCGTCCGCCTGCCGGGCGAGCACGGCAGATGGCAATTGCGCGGTCAAATATTCGGCCAGGGCTTCGGCGGACTGTTTTTCCGCCCAGGGTTTGAGCGCGGGCGTGAGCCGCCCGTCCGAGAGCGCGGCGGCGAGCAGGCCGCCATGCCGCGTTTTTTCCGCCGCCTGCGCGGCGGCGGCCTTTTCCTGCGTGAGCGCGGCCACCTGCGCTTGCGCGGCGTCGCGTTCGGCGGTGAGCACGGCGACCTCGGTTTTCAGGCGGTCGCGCTCGACGGTGAGCGCGGCCAGTTTTGCATCGTCGGCCATATCGGCGTCCTCCTCGGGGTAAGCGGGCCGGCGCGCGGCCATCAGGGCACCCAGCCCATCCAGCGCCGGGGTATTGGTGATTGCAACGGAAACGATGTTGAGCACCTCGCCGGTGCCGGGCAGGTACTCGAATACGGCGCTGACGTAACGGTATTCGCGCGCGGCGATCATCTGCCGCGCGCGATCCGTCCACTTCACGTTCACAGCATATAGTCCTGCGGCATCGCGCCATTCGAGTGCGCGGAACCAGCCTGCCGCCGGGGCGGGCTGGCCATTCCACTCGGCGTGCAGCGACTGGTGTTCGTAGTCAATCAGGGTGTCGGTTTTCCGGGCTGCCGCGCGATTGATAACCTGCGCGGCAATCGTGGCGTCGAGTTGCCAGGCGGCCACGTCGCGGGGCCGGCCGTCGATGGCGCGAAACGGGCCGGGCGGCAGTAGATGCACGGCATCAGGGATGCCGCCCTGGGCATCCAAGGCGATTTCGAGCACCATCGAGGCGGTAGCGACGCTTGTCATTGCGGTTTCCGTAAACATTGAGGGGCAGTTTCCATGTACGGGGACGCGCCGTCACGGCGGGAAATGTTTCACCCGGCGATGGGGCGCGGCGCGCCCCAGCCTCGAAACCGGGCACAGGAGCCGCGCGGGAGTGCGGGCGGCGGGGGTTGCCCCGGCGCGGCGTTTGCGCGTTTTTTAAATGGGGTTTGAATGGCGTGAGAGGGGTTTCAGAACAAGAGGAGCTGATCGGGTTCGCCGTCCACGCCCTCGCGGCAGATATTGACAATGTGCCGCGAAGACAGGCCGTAGCGGCCCGCAAGGCGGGAGATGCTGGTCTGGGCGCGCTCGCGCCGGATGGCGGCGTCGCGGGCGCGGATGAGGAGCTTGTCGGCTTTAGGCAGCCAAACGCGCCCGCCCGCGTCCAGGTGCAGGGCGAGCGTGGCGCGCAGGCATCGCAGTTCGGCATCAGACAGACCGAGCGCGGTGGTATGCGCACGCGGAATAACGACGTTCACGCCGCCGTAGTCGCGCAGCCACTCCTGGGCACGGCGCACGCCGAGGGCACGGACGACGGCGCGCAGCACCGGCGGCAGCGTGGCCAGGATGTCGCCGGAGACCGGCGGCAGGGGATGCGGCCCTGGCGCGCCCATGTCGTCATGCGGCGCGTCCGAGCCATGACTTCATGGCCTCGGTAACGCGCTGGCATTCGCCGGCGGTCAACGCGTCGAGATTCGGCACCTCGTGCTGCGTTTGCCGTGCGCACCAGGCGAGCAGCGCCGAGCGGGTAACGTCCCGGATCAATCCGGCCTGGCCGAGTTTGCCCCAGAGGCGCACGAGGTGAGCGACGCGCGGCGGGACGGGGGCGAGCGTGCCGTCCGGTTTTTTGTGCGACCGATGGCGCGGCCATCCGCGCCGGGCGTAGTCGTCAAGCGCGGCGCTCAATTGCCCGGCGCTCATCGTCAAAGCGCTGACGCGATCCGTGCCGCGCGCCCAGACCGCGCCGTGGCGGGCGATGAGGTCGCGGTGGCATTCGTCGCTCCATCCAGGCAGGTTTTTTAGCGCCCAGGTTTTGGCGATGCCGAGCAGTTGCCGCTGGTGTACGGTGAACGTGCTCAT
>JAIRMC010000022.1 GCA_031258965.1 Azoarcus sp.
AAGCGATACGCCGACAAATACCGCGCGCTGAACCAGCCCATCCACCTGATCGGGATCGAATTCAGCAAGAAGGCGCGCAATCTGATCGGGTTTGAAGCGGAAAGCCTGGATTGACGCGGCAATCAGAGGACAACATCGTTGCTTAAATGTTCGTTGGACGGTGTTTCGCGCGGTTTCCGTCGGGAAAATAAAACCCATGAAAATAAGTTCCCCGCGTCCGGCGCGCGCTCGGGCTAAAATCAGCGTCCATTCCGATTTTCCCGACGACCAACCCCCGGCCAGACGCGCCGGAGCATGGAGAAACCCCGATGCCTCTCGTATCCATGCGGCAACTGCTCGATCATGCCGCCGAAAACGACTATGCCCTGCCCGCTTTCAATGTCAATAATCTGGAGCAAGTCCAGGCCATCATGGAGGCTGCGGCACGGACTGACAGCCCGGTCATCATGCAGGCATCGGCCGGGGCGCGCAGATACGCGGGCGAGGCTTTCCTGCGCCACCTCATCGAGGCCGCCGTGGAAGCCTACCCTGATATTCCCGTTGTCATGCACCAGGATCACGGACAGAGCACGGCAGTCTGCATGGGAGCGATCCGTTCCGGTTTCTCCAGCGTGATGATGGACGGTTCGTTGCTGGAGGATGGCAAGACGCCCTCTTCCTACGACTACAACGTCGCCGTTAGCCGTGAAGTAGTGAAGTTCTCCCACGCCATCGGCGTGACGGTGGAGGCCGAACTGGGCTGTCTCGGCTCGCTCGAAACCGGGCAGGCGGGCGAGGAGGACGGCATCGGCGCGCAGGGTAAACTCGACCCTTCGATGTTGCTCACCGATCCGGACCAGGCCGCCGATTTCGTGCGCCAGACCAATTGCGACGCGCTCGCCATCGCCATCGGCACCAGCCACGGCGCTTACAAGTTCACGCGCAAGCCCACCAGCGACATCCTCGCCATTGAGCGCGTCAAGGCCATCCATGCACGGCTGCCCAATACGCATCTGGTGATGCATGGCTCCAGTTCGGTGCCGCAAGAGCTTCTGGCGATCATCCGGCAGTACGGCGGCGACATGAAGGAAACCTACGGCGTGCCGGTCGAGGAAATCCAGACCGCGATCCGCCATGGCGTGCGCAAGATCAATATCGATACCGACATCCGCCTCGCCATGACCGGCGCCATTCGCAAGTTCCTAGCGGAAAATCCGTCGAAGTTCGATCCGCGCGAATTCAACAAGCCCGCGCGCGAGGCCGCCAGGGCATTGTGTATTTCCCGCTTCGAAGCGTTCGGCAGCGCCGGGAACGCTTCCCGCATCAAACCTGTCGCACTCGAAAAGATCGCCGAACGATACAGAACGGGTGAATTGACGCAGGTCGTGTGCTGAACCCGCGCCTTCTATTCTATTTGGGAGCCTGCGATGTCCCTGGCCAACCTGAAGCTGGATGTCACCTTCGAGTTCGAGATCGCCGCCCCCGAGGCGCTTTTGTCCGGCGACCATGCCAGCCTGTGCCGCAAGTTCAGCGACCTGCTCGGCGCGCTCGTGCTCCAAGGCATGCCCAAAGTCACCGCGACCCAGCTCGCCAAGGCGGGCGCGCGCCTCGTCGGGCATCACTACCATCTCGACGCCCAAAATCTTTCCGTCTCACGCATTGATCGCACCCTGCTAGCGGCAGCCGCGCCGCACTTGACCGACGCGGAACTCGACGATCTCGCGCGCCGGGCTAGCGGTAAGACGCCGGACGACGCGGCGGCATTGCAGCGTTATCTGCGCCGTCAGGCGCTGGCGCTGGTCAATGAATACCGGCTCGTGCCTTGCCAGGTGGAAGGCAAGCTGAAATCGAGCGGGACGGTCACGGCGATCACGCTCGATGCCACGCTCAACCTCACCAACGGCAGTGTGATGATCGACGAGGCGGGCAGGCAAAACCGCCTGCAACAAGGCGCGGGAGCCGTCACTGTCACCGCGGCGGGCGGCGTGGTACACCTGCCTGGCAATTGCGAAGGCCACACGCTTTCCGGCCCGGTCATCGGAGTGTCGATTGCCGACATCGCCAGCGCGCGCGACGCACTGATTCAACTTTGGCAAGCGGACAGGAGATGATTTCCGCCAATCCGCCCTCCCCGTTCCGCGAGCGCCGTAAACGCCTGCTCGCCCATATGCTTGCGGCAGGCGGCGGCATAGCGGTCGTGCCCACCGCGCCTGAGCGCGAGCGTAATCGCGGCACGAATTATCCCTACCGGCCCGACAGCCAGTTTTTTTATCTCAGCGGATTTCCAGAGCCGGAGGCCGTGATCGCGCTGGTGGCGGGCGAAACGTTGCGCCAAGTGCTGTTCTGCCGCGCGAAAAACGAGGAACAGGAACGCTGGATGGGCCATCGCCACGGCCCTGAGGCCGCTACCGAGCGTTTCGGCTTCGACGAAGCATGGCCGATGGATGAATTCGACCGCAAGCTTCCCAGCCTGCTCGCCAATCAGCCCGCACTCTGGACAACGCTTGCCGCCAACCCGGAATGGGACAGGCGCGTTCTCGCCGCGCTCGCCCAAGCGCGCGCCGATGTTCGGGGCGGCACGACGGTTCCGCAGACAGTGCATGAAATTTCCACCGTACTCGACGAGATGCGGCTTGTCAAGGATGAACACGAAATCGCCATCATGCGCCGCGCGGGAGAAATCTCCGCCGCCGCACATCGCCAAGCGATGCGCGCCACCCGGCCGGAACGCATCGAATACGAGATCGAAGCCGAACTGCTCCGCGTCTTCCGCGCGGGCGGCAGCCCTTTCCCCGCCTATCCCTCCATCGTCGCCAGCGGCCCCAATGCTTGCGTGCTGCATTACACCGACAACAACCGCCGCATGCGCGACGGCGAACTCCTGCTCATCGACGCCGGTTGCGAACTCGACGGCTACGCAGCGGACATCACCCGCAGTTTTCCGGTCAATGGCCGCTTCGACGGTCCGGCGCGCGATCTCTACCAGCTCGTGCTGGCCGCCAACCGTGCCGCCCGCGCCGAAGTTCGCCCTGGCAATGCCTGGAATACCCCGCACGACGCGGCTGTCGCCGTGCTCACACAAGGCCTGGTCGATCTGGGCCTGCTGCAAGGCGCACCGGAAAACCTGATCGAAGCGGGCGCTTACCGTCGTTTCTACATGCACCGCACCGGCCACTGGCTTGGCATGGACGTGCACGACGCCGGGCAGTACAAGGTCGACGGCCAATGGCGTCCGCTCGTGCCGGGCATGGTGTTTACCATCGAACCGGGCTGCTACGTCCGCCCCGGCGATGACGTGCCCGAGGCTTTCTGGAATATCGGCATCCGCATCGAAGACAATGTATGGGTTACCGCCGAAGGCAATGAGTATTTCACCGATGGCGTACCGCGCGAAATGGACGAGATTGAAGCCTTGATGCGCGAATAAAAGAAACAGCATGTCCGGGGAATTGCCCCTTGTCCGCCTTTTGCAATATCAATGCAACAATACAAGCGTGCCGCGAAATGATTTATTGGCAAATCAATGCCCGGCCACGCCATTGCAGTTTTGCGGTACACACAAAAAAATTTACGCGATTGCAGCGGAACAGGCGCGTCCGTCTTGCGAAAGGCCTTTCTTCACGGCAGGAGCGTAATTTTATCGCATATACCGTCCCGACGCAAACATGTCCGCGGGATTCGCCTGTAACCACAAGCCATATACATGAATACTATGTGTTTTCCACGGCCACATTTTGGCCCGCCAGCTATCTTGCTCATTACCGCTGCCCCCGAATACAATCCTTAGGGTAGAATAATTGCCCTTGCAGTTCCTCCCCCCCCCCTCGCCTTCGTCTACTCATGCAGTTTGCCGGTTTTACCCTGCGTAACAATCTGTTCGTCGCTCCCATGGCCGGGGTAACGGATCGCTCCTTCCGCCAATTATGCAAGCGAATGGGGGCTGGGCTGGCGGTCTCGGAAATGGTGAGTGCCAATTCGCTGCTGCATGGCAGCGCCAAGACGCGCCGCCGCGCCGACCACGCGACTGAGCCTGGCCCTGTCTCGGTACAGATCGTCGGCGCCGATCCCGTGATGCTGGTGGAGGCGGCCCGACACAATGTTGAACGCGGGGCGCAGATCATCGACATCAACATGGGCTGCCCGGCCAAGAAAGTGTGCAACGTCATGGCTGGTTCGGCGCTGATGCGGGACGAAACTCTTGTCGGACGCATCCTCGACGCCGTGGTGCGCGCCGTGCCGGAAACACCCGTCACGCTCAAGATTCGCACCGGCTGGAACCGCGCCAACAAAAACGCGCTGGCCGTCGCCCGCATTGCCGAAAACTGCGGCATCCGCGCCATTGCCATTCATGGCCGCACCCGCGCCGACCAGTACATGGGCCGCGCCGAATACGACACCATCGCCGAGGTCAAGACGCGCATCGGCATTCCGGTCATCGCCAACGGCGACATCGACTCGCCCGAAAAGGCCCGTTTCGTCCTCGACCGCACCGGCGCGGACGGCCTGATGATTGGCCGCGCCGCCCAGGGTCGCCCATGGATTTTCCGCGAAATCGAACACTTCCTTGCCAGCGGCGAATTGCTGCCCGCCCCATTCGTGAGCGAAATCCATCAAATCTGCCGCGCCCACCTGGACGCGCTCTATACCTTCTACGGCATGGAAACCGGCGTAAAGATCGCGCGCAAACACATCGGCTGGTATACCCGTGGACTTGCCGGATCAGCGGCTTTCCGCCACGCCATGAACCAGCTTGCCAACCACGACGCCCAAAGCGCGGCGGTCGACGATTTCTTCAGCCGCCTGGCGAAAACCGGCGACCGTCTCCGCTACCGCGAGACCGGCGAGGTCGACATACCACGGGAGCTGGCCGCATGAACGCTTGCCATAACGGGGAACTTGCCAATGCCGTCGTGCGCACGCTGGAGCAATACTTCCACGATCTCGACGGTGAAAAACCCACGGCGATATACGACATGGTAATCAAATGCGCTGAAAAGCCCATGCTCCAGTTCGTACTTGGCCGCGCCAACGGCAACCAGAGCGTCGCTGCCCAGTTGTTGGGCATCAACCGCAACACCCTGCGGCGCAAACTTCTCGACCACGATTTATTGTGAAGCTCCCCTCCCCCGCCTGGCCGCCTTGATGAACCGGGTTTTTGTGGTGTTTCCTGTTCCGTCCGTCCCGCCAAAATGAAAATTACCCGAGCACTGATTTCCGTCTCCGACAAAGAAGGCGTCCTCGAATTCGCCCAGGGGCTTGCCGCCCTCGGCGTCAAACTGCTCTCCACCGGCGGCACCGCCAAACTCCTGCAAGGCGCGGGGCTTGCCGTCACCGAAATCGGCGACTACACGGGCTTCCCCGAAATGCTCGATGGCCGGGTAAAGACCCTGCATCCCAAAGTGCACGGCGGCATCCTCGCCCGCCGTGACCTGCCCGCGCACCAGGAGACGCTGAAAGCGCACGACATCCCCTTGATCGACCTCGTCTGCGTCAACCTCTACCCATTCCGGGAAACCGTCGAGCGGCCTGGCGTGACGCTGGCCGAGGCCATTGAAAACATCGACATCGGCGGCCCGGCAATGGTGCGCTCCGCCGCCAAGAACTATGCGGGCGCGGCGGTCGTCACCGACCCAGCGGATTACGCCTCCGTGCTGGCCGAGCTGAAAACCAGTGACGGCGCGCTGGCACTCTCCACCCGCTTCGGTCTCGCCAGGAAAGCCTTCACCCACACAGCCCGCTATGACAGCATGATCGCCAACTGGCTCACCGCCGAACCCGAAGGCGTGGAAGCCGAGCCGGAAAAGCCCGCTCCAGCCCCGGCGCGATTCCCCGAACGCTTGCAACTGGCCTTCGACCGCGCCGAAATCCTACGCTATGGCGAAAACCCGCACCAGCAGGCCGCCTTCTACCGCGACCCAGCGTCAACGCCCGGCAGCATCGCCGCCTACCGGCAACTACAAGGGAAAGAACTTTCCTATAACAACATCGCCGATTCCGACGCGGCCTGGGAATGTGTCAAGACCTTCGCCGCGCCCGCCTGCGTCATCGTCAAGCACGCCAACCCCTGCGGCGTCGCCATCGCCCCCGGGCTGCCGGAAGCCTATGAAAAAGCATTCAAGACCGATTCCGTCTCTGCATTCGGCGGCATCATCGCCTTCAACGGCGAAGTGGGCGCCGATGTCGTGGAAGCCATGAGCGCAAGAAAGCACTTCGTCGAAGTCCTGATTGCGCCCGCCTTCACCGACGCCGCCAGGGCGCTGCTCGCCGTGAAACAAAACTTGCGCGTCCTCCAAGTTCCGCCCGGTCATGGCCGCCGCGCGCTGGAACTGAAGCGCGTCGGCGGCGGCCTGCTCACACAGACGCCGGACGATCACGAAGTCAACCCTGAAAATCTGGATGTCGTGACGCATGAAGCGCCGACGCCCGCGCAAATCGAAGACCTGCTCTTTGCTTGGCGCGTCGCCAAATTCGTGAAATCCAACGCCATCGTATTCTGCGGCGGCGGCATGACCCTGGGCGTAGGCGCGGGCCAGATGAGCCGCGTCGACTCCACCCGCATCGCCTGCATCAAGGCGGGGAACGCCAGCCTTCCATTGACAGGCTCCGTAGTTGCCTCGGATGCCTTCTTCCCGTTCCGCGACGGCGTAGACGTACTCGCCGAAGCGGGTGCGGCTGCCGTCATCCAGCCCGGCGGCTCGGTGCGCGACGAAGAAGTCATCGCCGCCGCCAACGACCACGGATTGGCGATGGTCTTTACCGGAGCGCGGCATTTCCGGCACTGACGCCCAGGATCATGACCAGCACGCCCGATTTCATCGAATACGTCTGCGAGCAGTTCGCGGACCTTGGCAGAGTCCGCTACCGGAAAATGTTTGGCGACTACATGATCTATGTCAAAGACAAGCCCATGCTGCTCGTCTGCGACAATACCGTCTACGTCAAGCAACTGGATTGCTTGGCCGAGGAAATGAAAAATGCCACTGTTGGCATCCCCTATCCGGGCGCAAAATCGCATTACATCCTCGATATCGACGACGCGGCCCTCGCCCGGAAGGTCGTTCGCATCATCGAGCCAGTAACCCCCTTGCCTAGGCCACGTAAAAAGAAGTCATGAAGCGCGGTCTCCGCTGGCTCTGGAAAAAATAGAAATTCCTCCGGCCTCACCGCCGGACCCACTCAAGGACATCACCAAATGAAACTTCTCGTCATCGGTTCCGGTGGGCGCGAACATGCTTTGGCATGGCGTCTGGCACAGACGCGCGGCTTGCAGAAAATCTACGTCGCGCCGGGAAACGCCGGTACCGCTCTCGAACGCGAGCTTGAAAACCTGCCGATCACCGACCCGCAAGAACTTGCCAACTTCGCGGTCGAAAACAAAATCCACCTGACCGTCGTCGGCCCTGAAGCGCCGCTGGCCGCAGGCATCGTAGACCTTTTCCGCGCGCGGGGACTGCGGATTTTCGGACCGACCCAGGCCGCCGCGCGGCTTGAGTCCTCCAAGGATTTCGCCAAGCAGTTCATGACGCGGCACAAGATTCCCACCGCCGCCTTCGCCAGTTTCTCGGAGGCCGACGCCGCGCACGATTATGTGGAAAAACAGGGCGCGCCTATCGTCATCAAGGCCGACGGTCTCGCGGCGGGCAAGGGCGTCGTTGTCGCCATGACGCTGAAAGAAGCGCACAAGGCTATCGACGACATGCTCTCCGGCAACAAGCTGGGCGACGCGGGCGCGCGGGTCGTCATCGAGGAATTCCTTGAAGGCGAGGAAGCCAGTTTCATCGTCATGGTCGATGGCAAGAACATCCTGCCGCTGGCCTCCAGCCAGGATCACAAGCGCATCGGCGACGGCGACACTGGCCCCAACACGGGCGGCATGGGCGCGTACTCCCCCGCCCCGGTCGTCACGCCGGATATTCATGCCAGAATCATGCGCGAAATCATCAGACCCACGGTAAAGGGCATGATCGCCGAAAGCGCGCCCTATACTGGCTTTCTCTACGCTGGCGTGATGATATGCAAGGACAGCGGCATCAAGGCGCTGGAATTCAACTGCCGCATGGGCGACCCTGAAACACAGCCCATCCTGATGCGGCTGAAGTCCGACTTCCTGAAACTGCTGGAATACGCCGTCGACGGCAAGCTCGACAAAATCGAAGCCGAATGGGACTGGCGCGTGGCTCTGGGCGTGGTGCTGGCCGCCGCCAAATATCCCGCTACGCCGCGCAAGGGCAATATCGTCAAGGGACTGCCTCCCGAGAACGCCTTTGCCGACGATGCCCACGTCTTCCATGCCGGGACGGCGAAGAAAAACAACAAGATCGTCACGGCGGGCGGTCGCGTGCTCTGCGTCACAGTCTTGGGCGAAAACATCCGCGCGGCGCAAAAACGGGTCTATGAACTGATCGAAACGCTTTCCTTTGCTGGCATGCAGTACCGCCGCGACATCGGCCATCGCGCGCTCAACCGCAGCAAAACCTGAAAGTCGAACGCCGAACAAGCGGAAACAAACTACGGCGGCCCAATGAAAAACGCCTGGTCGTAAAGGGCGGCCCAGCGCAGGGAATTAGGGCATGTTCACACTATTGCAAAGCATCGACGATGAGCGCGAAGTGAATGATCAGTAGATGCATTGAGGTATTCATCCGAGGATTCAGATAGCGTTGATTACCAATGTGCTCCTATTTTCTGTTGAGTAATCCTTTCCTGGCTTATTCTGGTATCGTAGAAATACAGCACTGCTATGAGTGCGAGGAAAAGAAAGCCAGCAAGTCCCGTTACACCTACCGCTACCGGGCGCTGTGGATAGTTATGCCCCTGGAGAATCAGCGGCACATGCCATCCTCCCATACAACACCAATGATGAGGGTCGCTTTCAAGAAGCTTGTTTCCCTGAAAGCATCGAGCAGAAAGGCGCGCCAGCCGTATTGATGAAAAAATCAAGCGATTGATTTTTCATTGTGGCAACGGGGCATGCACACAGTCCGCAAATTGCTAGCAATTTTGCATAAAATTAACTGAGCGGTTCATGGTCATACCTCCTTGCTGATCGGTAGAAAGAAACCGCAGTAATTAATACAGGCATAATTACCTGAGCGATGAACAGCAGAAGATTGAATAAGCCATGATTAACATCAGTCCGCCAGCAACCGACAATAAAACAAATTACAAAATAAGTGAAACTCGACAATACCATTGACACCCCATATATCTTGTTCATTCGATACCAAAGAGCGTCATTACATAAAGTTGACTTAGTACGAACACCGTAAAATCGATTCGGCTTAACCACCCCTAGCGCCAAGGGGATGGCCTGTACCAAGAAAATAATACTAGCAACACTTAATAAGGCGAAAGTGGTGTTCATTTAGGGCGTCTTCATATATTGGCCCATAGGGCAATCAATAATCCAGTTGTCGGTGCTGCCGTTCTCTTCGAGCAGGCGCAGGCCCGCGCGCACGACTTCACTGGCCGTTGTTAAAACGTCCGTTTTCCAACTGGCTGCGTACAAAGTTTCAAAGTGATTGCCAAGAGAGACTCTGGTCAGCATGGAAGTCTCCTATCTATTGTGAACAGATAATAGTCTTGAGATCGGCAACCGTCAATGTGCTGCCCCATTGAGTTTCCCGGCCGCGGTGATCCGAACGCCGCCTTTTTCCAGCGGATGGCGGCGTTCATGGGGCTAACCGTCGGGGATGAGTTTCTTGGAAGATCGGTTCATGCAGCGGCCTCCATTTCCAGTATCTCTGTACCAATGGTACCCGATACGCGAAACAGCGGAAGAACACGGAATTTCAGGCCGAAAGGCAATCGAACAAATCGAGAAAACCCGCATGGTCGATGGGTTTTCTTTTTGCCTGTTCCGAAAATACCCCCAAAAATACCCCCAAGAAGTGATTGCTGCCCCTTGCCGGGCATCTGGCAAGGGATGCGCCTACCCATGGCCGTGCCTTGCGGCCATGACGAACAAGATTACGCATTGCTATCGAAATCATGAAAAGTAATAGAAAAACAATCAAAAGATTGGTGAACGCGAGGCAGGCTCATGCCTTTGCCTGGCGTCTCACTCATTTACACCTGCGCTGTCCGATCAACCTGGAATTTGTTTTTAATTAAAAAAATAATTTGCGCCCGCGTCTGCGCTGCCCGATCTGGCACACGCCCCGGCCTGCGATCAACGCGAACAGGAAGGGCAGCGCCCCAGCCACGGCGATCCTGGGCACGTGGTCAGCACGAACCGCGAGAACTCTGCCTCTTTTTATGGTGTGTTTTTTTCCCGGTTTTCAGGCAGCACAGGTAGGGCAAGCGCCGATATGGTTACGTCCACGCCTGGCGTTTGCGCGTACCGCTTCTCCACGACAAGCCGGACGGCCTGCTTGTCATCAATCCAGGCAATGCCGTTCAGAGCGTCAAAAAGGGCCTTCACGGCGTTATCCATGTCTGGCTTGTTTGGAAGGATGCGCCCGCAAATCGCCTCAGATCGCTTCCTGCGACTCCACGACGCGGGTATGGGCATGCGCAGGTCGATATCCACGGATACCGGCCCTTCGAAGAGTCGCTGCCCACTCTCCTGCATGGCACGGACTGCCGCGAGCTTCACAAGATTCTCGTAGCTGGCGGTTTTCTCCGGGGTGTAGGCAATCATGGCCGCGCCCCGACGCGCGAACCGGGGGCGGCCCTTGCCGACAGGTGCGCCGGGTATCGAGAACGCTATAACGTGAGTGCCCGTGTCCGGGGTGCTGGTCATGGTTCTTCCTCCTGCTTCGGCTCTTGCCTTGCCTGCGCCTTCGACAGGAAGAAGGCCCGCGCGCCCGCGTCCTGCGCGCATCGGGCGATAGCTGAATTGATCGTTTCCGGGTCGGTTTCGCCGATGTCCGTGAACCATCCCCGGATGATCGCCTCTTCTTCGAGGGTCATGCATGATGGATTGTCCATTTTATTCTCTTCTCCTATCGCGCCGTTAATTCGTTCCGGGTTTTTCGCTGCTTCCTGTTTTTCGGTACCGGAAATGACTTGTTCATCTTTTCGTAAGTTATCCACAGGCAGATTTATGACGTTTCCCAAGACCGCCAAACCTTTCGAATCTGGCGAATTTTTCGGGGCGTTTGGCGGTCTTGGGAAATTGGGAGAATCGCCAGTAATGGCGCGGATATCTTCTACCTGTTCTTCATTTCCTTCACGAAGACCGCCAAAACTTTTGTACTGTACCCTGTGGTTGGCGGTCTTCGGAGTGTTTATGACTTCTTCATGCAAAGTCCACCAAAACCCCCCGTAAAACTCTTTTTTCACGGACTTGACGCCAAGAGCATCTTTCGCCCTTTCAATAGTTCTCCATGAAATGCAATCCGACTTTGCCTGTCCTTGTATTTCCTTTACGGGCTTTTCGCCTTCCGCAAGGACACTGGCAAGCCATTCCTTCGCCTCAGACAGCGCCCTGCCGTCTCCATCGTCGGGAGCCGCATCTGCCAGCGCGAGCAGATCGCGCGCCGTGCCTTCGCGTTCATCGCCCCATAGGGCATACGAAGCGAAAACGCCCGGATACGCCGCAAGTTCGGTTTGCGCCAGATCATAGAAATACCCCCCGCCGTCCGCCCCGATGTTGGACTTGGCCCGGCAGAAAATCCGCTTTGCCCTTTCGCCTTCCTCTTGCTTGCGGTGCTTGGCGGCTACCATCACGATGCGCGCCTGTGCCGCAAAGGCAAGGCTTCCCGTGATTCTGTCGATTGGATCGTTTCCGCCCGTGCCCTTCGTAAAATGCGTGATGCCCAAGACGGCGCAATGTGTCTTTTCAGCGACTTCGACAAGCGGCGCAAGGCCACGGCGCACTTCCGCGTTCTTGTGCGAATCGCCCGCCACGGCCATGGATACGGGATCGACGATCAACAGGCCGACGTGCTGGCCTTTTTCCGAAATACCGGCGAGCGTATGTTGCAACAGCGCGCAATCCCTTGCAGGATCGAACGGCTTGCGGCCTTCCTCATCCGTGACGCCATTCACGAAATGGATGCGCTTCATGTTCGCGCCCGAGGCGATCAACCGGGGCGCGAGGGTGTCCTTCATGTCGTCCTCGCCACTCCAGATAAGGACACTGGCAGGGTCGGCCTTTTCACCATTAGGCCAGCGCCTGCCCGTGGACAGGGTGGCGGCCAGCGCCATGGCTATCGTTGTTTTTCCGGTTCCCGGCGCGCCCGCGAGGATGTGAAGCTTGCCCGCCGCAATCCAGCCCGGCCAAAGCCACGATACCGGTGCCGGGACGATGGAATCGCCCTGTACCGTGTTGACGGTAGTCAGTTCTGAATATTCGGGGGGCGGCGCGGGGGGCAGATCGGGGGGCGGCTCAGGAGGCAAACGCGCACGCTCCCTGTACTGGTCAAGAAAAGCCGCCCCGCGCGCGATGCCGTCAAAGTTAGCCATGGCTTACCCCCGCCATGGCGCAAGCCTTCTGTATCCGCCCGCAAGCGGCCACAAGGCGCTCAAACCGTTCCGGGGTCAGTGCTTCACCGGCCCGAAGCGAAGCCGCCGCCATGACCACAATAACGGCTTCAAACGCAATGCATCGCAGAACGTCCGCCGCAGGGAAGGGACGCCTTTCCCCCCGCCTCGTGGAATGCTCGAAGCTGTCCGGAAACAGATCGCCCAGGCTCAGCCCCATGGCAGAGAGCACTTCCGACACATCGCAGCCCGCGAAGCAATGCAGGAGTACGCGCCCGTCCCCTGTTTCCCTGATGGACAGGGACGGGCTTCTATCGTCGTGCGCCGGGCATCGGGCAATCCATGTGCCCGCGCCCGTGCGCTTGACCTTCTCCAGACGCGAGAGGATCACATCAACGATCATGCCCGCCTCCCGTGGCCACCCTTGCGGAACTTGGCACGCCGCCTTGCCGCGTGCGCCGCATCGCTGTTTTTATGATGTCTATGATGTATAGAAAATATCCGCCTTGCCGCGTGTGCCGCATCGCTGTTTCTTGCCAGAGACAGCCAGCCGCGAAGCGCATCCGATGCGGTATGATCTTCATCGCTTTGTGCTGTATCGGGGGCCGCTTCTTGGAAAGGGGAGCGGCCCTTTTCTTTTTCAGTCATCGCCGCCCGCCTCCCGACTTTCGCTCGAAAATGCGCGAAAGTCCCGCCGTCCAGAAACCTGCGCGATGTCGCCGTCTGGCGTCAAGGGCATGTTTTCCTCGAAAGCTTCCACGGCCTTGAGAAGACTGTGCGTATAGCAATTGTTATGTATCGAATGCTTCGCGGCCATAAGCAAATCGACGGCGTAATCCGGCAGGGGCAAGTGGTATGTTTTCTTTCTCATGTTCGCCCCCTCACGCCGTTTGGCGGCTTTTCTCGATTTGTGCCGCCAGCCACTCGTCTATTTCGGATTCGATCCAGCCGACGGCGCGCCCGCCCAACGATATGGGCTTGGGGAATTCACCGGACCGGACTCGATCATAGAGGGTGCTGCAAGGCATCCCCGTGCGGGCTTGAACCTGTTTGCGCCGCAGGATGGTGGGCGCGGGTTTGATTTGTGCGGCCATGCTAGAACTCTTAAGCATTCGCCGGGACATACCGGCATGGCCGCTATCATCTACATCGCGCCGCCTGTGAATAGGCGCAGTGGACTGCGCCCACTGGGCACGGACAACTCAAAAATACCCGCGAACCCGCGCCGTTGCTGGAGAAAATGGGCGCGGACAACTATTTTCGCGGGCCTGATGGTAAACCGTCTGCACGAAGGATCGTTGCTATAGCTTCTGCCGTTCGATTCGGTACTCCCTGGTCTTCTACTAACCAAGAGCACACTTGCTTGTTTGTGGGGGCAGTAGTTTTGTCGTCTGGGTCATAGAGTTTCCAAAATTTCTCCGCAGCCTGCGCAAGCTTTCGCAATAGTGCTGTTTCGTAATTGCCCCAAGGCCATTCTATGCCGCCTTTTAGGGTTTCTGTCTGCACGGCTTGTGGCCGGGGAAATCCGTCAGGTAGCGTCCATCCTTTGCTGACTGCAAATGCCGCAAAATCATCAAGGGCTATTTCAATTTCGCCACTGGTAGCTTTACGTTCCGGGATGTCGCTATCAAAGGTATGTAATTTGCCTGAAAAAATGTTGTTTTTGGCTATTTCCACACGCTTGTCGCGCTCTATTTCCGCTTCCTTGTTTAAAGGTTCATATTTTTTTATTCCGACTCTTTTGCATGGAACGGAAAGGGTGCATAAATTGTATAGCGACATCGTTGCAAACTGGGCGATTTCGTTCCAATCAATTTTTTCAAACTCCATTTGCTCAATAAGCTGTCTATGCGCCGTCTCTGCCAAGCGATACCATTTCTTATCCACTTGGCTGGCATTTTCAATAAATAATAGTTTCTCTTTTTCGTCCATCACACGCCCCTTCACGTTCTCCCTTGAATGGATGCCGCGCCAGCCGGGCAAGGGTTCCCCGGTTTTCGCCCCGTCGGGCTATGCGCGGCAAAACGGCTTCAGGCCCGAAGCGGTATCACCTCTGCCCCGGCCTTGAGTTTGTCCAGATAGTCCGCCCAAAGCTGCATCATTTCCCGGCGCTCCTTCAGGAATTTCGTCCGGTTGTAGGCCGTCCCCAGTGTGTCAGGCACGGCATGCGCAAGCTGGTGTTCGATCACTTCCGGCTTCTGGTGCAGTTCTTCCGCCAACAGCGTGCGCGCCATGGCCCGGAAACCGTGGCCGGTCATCTCCGTTTTCGTGTCGTAGCCCATGCGCGTGAGTGCGGCATTGAGGGTCGAGTTGCTGATAGGCCGCTTCGGGTCGCGTCCCGGAAAGACGTACTCGCCCGTGCCGGTAAGCGGAAGCACTTCGCGCAGAATCGCCACGGCCTGAAGCGAAAGCGGCACAAGGTGCTCTGTTTTCGTCTTGGTGACGAAGTATCGCCATTCGGCTTTATCAAGCTCGATGTCTGCCCACCGCGCCGCCCGCAACTCAGCCGGACGCACGAAGACCAGCGGCGCAAGACTGAGGGCGGCACGAACAACGTGCGTCCCCTTGAAGGCGGCAATGGCCCGTAACAGTTCGCCCACGCCCACGGGGTCGGTAATTGCCGCGAAATGTTCATGCCGAACCGAAGACAGCGCGCCGCGAAGATCGGGACAGGGATCACGTTCCGCCCGCCCTGTGGCAATGGCGTAGCGCATCACCTGTGAAATATTCTGCTTCGCCCTGTGTGCGGTATCCGTCGTTCCCCGCGATCCGATGCGCCGCAGGACAGCCAGTACCTTGGGGGCAGTCACATCGGCAACAGGGGTGCCGCCAAGCCACGGGAACACATCGTTTTCCAGCCGGGCAATGACCTTGCTCGAATGGCTACCCGCCTTGTTCGTCTTCCAGGTCGAAAACCATTCCCGCGCCAGCGCCTCAAAGCTGTTTGCGGTTTGCTCCAACCGGGCATCTTTCTTCGCCTTCTTCGCTGCGCCGGGGTCGACACCGTTCGCCAGCAGCCTGCGGGCTTCGTCCCGGCGCTCTCGGGCATCCTTCAAGCCCACGTCGGGGTAGGCGCCAAAGGAAAGGAGCTTTTCCTTGCCATCGAAGCGGTACTTCATCCGCCAGAGCTTGCCGCCTGACGGGGAGACGAAAAGGAAAAGCCCTTTTTCATCCGCCAGCCTTCGCGGTCTGTCGCTGTTGTGGGTATTCCTGATGGTGGTATCAGTCAGCATATCTGGGGGTATTCCATCTTGCATAAAAGGGGTATACCCCCAAATATACCCCCAAATACCCCCGGCTTCAACCGGTATCCTTCGGAACGCTTCGGACAAGAAAAAGGCCGAAACCCTTGATTTTCTTTGGGGTTCCGGCCTTTGTCGGTATTCTTCGGAAGTGTTCATGGTGGACCGAAAGGGGATCGAACCCTCGACCTCCGCATTGCGAACGCGGCGCTCTCCCAGCTGAGCTATCGGCCCGAAGGGTGCGCATTGTAACAGGAGTCCGTGGTTTGTGAACCCCGCCGCCGCGCGTGGGATGAACAAGCTATCCGGCATCGCGGCGCGCGGGCCTCCCGGGCTGGGCGGAACAAGATTTCTCCCGCACGGGCGTTCTCTTTTATAGTGTCGAGTTCACCCGTCGTCCCGGCCTTGACATGGATGAAATCCGCATTCGCGGCGCTCGCGCCCATAACCTGAAGAACATCGACGTCGACTTGCCGCGCAACCGGCTCACGGTCATTACCGGCCTGTCCGGCTCGGGGAAGTCGTCGTTGGCCTTCGATACGCTTTATGCCGAAGGTCAGCGACGGTATGTCGAATCGCTTTCGGCTTATGCGCGGCAGTTCTTGCAGTTGATGGAAAAGCCCGATGTCGATCTGATCGAGGGTCTGTCTCCCGCGATCTCCATCGAGCAGAAAGCCGGTAGTCACAATCCGCGTTCCACGGTGGGCACCGTCACCGAAATCCACGATTATCTGCGCCTGCTTTTCGCACGCGCCGGGACGCCGCATTGCCCGCATCACCCCGAACGCGCACTCGACGCGCAAAGCGTTTCGCAAATGGTCGACCAGGTGCTGGCGCTGCCCGCCGATTCCCGCGTGATGATCCTCGCCCCACTGGCAAGCGGCAGGAAAGGCGAACAGCAGGAGCTTTTCGCCGATCTCGCCGCCCAGGGGTTCGTGCGGGTGCGGGTCGATGGCGCCGTCTACGAAATCGACGCCCTGCCGCCCCTGGAGAAAAACCGCCGCCATGAAATCGACGTCGTTATCGACCGCCTGCGGGTCAGGCCCGAATTGCGCGGACGGCTGGCCGAATCGTTCGAGACCGCGCTTGCCCAGGGCGACGGACGCGCCATTGCGGTGGAAATGGATCGCGCCGGGGGCGGCGAGCATCCGTTCTCGGCCCGCTTCGCCTGTCCGGTGTGCGATTTCGCCTTGCCCGAACTGGCTCCCCGCCTCTTTTCGTTCAACAACCCAGCGGGGGCCTGTCCGCGTTGCGACGGTCTCGGGCAAATCGACTTTTTCGATCCCGCGCGGGTTGTTGTTCATCCCGAGTTGTCGTTGTCCGCCGGGGCAATCCGGGGGTGGGACCGGCGCAATCAGTTCTATTTCCAGATGATCGTGAATCTCGCCGCGCATTACGGGTTCGACGCCGAAGCGCCGTTCGAGAGCTTGCCGCCCAAGGTGCGTGATGTGGTGCTCTACGGTTCGGGTACGGAGTGCATCACCTTTCGATATATCTCCGACACGGGCCGCACGGTTGGCAAGAAGCATCCGTTCGAGGGCATCATCCCCTGTCTCGAACGGCGTTTCCGCGATACGGATTCGACCGCGGTGCGGGAAGAACTGCTTAAGTACCGCACCAGCCGCGTCTGTCCGGACTGCGGCGGCACCCGGCTGGCTCCGCCCGCCCGCCACGTCCGGATTGGCGGCCTGTCCCTGCCCGACGTGGCGAATTTGCCCCTGTCGTACTGCCTCGCGTTTTTCGCCGGATTGCAACTCGACGGACAGCGCGCGCTCATCGCGGAAAAAATCGTCAAGGAAATCGCTACCCGCCTGCGCTTTCTCACCAATGTCGGCCTAGGCTACCTGAGCCTCGACCGCGCCGCCGACACGCTTTCCGGCGGCGAGGCGCAACGCATCCGGCTGGCCAGCCAAATCGGCTCCGGACTGACCGGCGTCATGTATGTGCTCGACGAACCGTCGATTGGCCTGCATCAACGGGACAATGGCCGCCTGCTCGAAACGCTCGGGCAGTTGCGCGATCTCGGCAATACGGTGATCGTTGTCGAACATGACGAAGATTCCATCCGCAGCGCCGATTACCTTGTCGACATGGGGCCGGGCGCGGGCGAAAACGGCGGCGAAGTCATCGCCCGCGGCACACCTGAAGCGGTCATCGCCAACCCCGTTTCCATCACCGGCGCATGGCTCGCGGGCCGCCGCAAGATCGCGCTTCCCAGGCGCGTGCCGCCAAACGCCAAACGCATGATCCGGATCACCGGCGCGCGCGGCAACAACCTGAAAAACCTTGCCGTCGACATCCCCGCCGGGCTTTTCACCTGTGTTACGGGCGTATCGGGTTCGGGCAAATCCACCCTGATCAACGATACGCTCGGCGCGTGCGCCGCCCGACTGCTCAACGGCGCGAATGCCGAAGCCGCGACGCATGACGCCATTCTTGGGTTGGAGGCGTTCGACCGCATCATCGACGTCGACCAATCGCCGATTGGCCGCACGCCGCGTTCCAACCCCGCCACCTACACCGGGCTGATGGCGCCGATCCGCGAACTGTTTGCTGGCGTACCCGAAGCGCGCGCGCGCGGCTATGGCGCGGGGCGCTTCTCGTTCAACGTCAAGGGCGGACGCTGCGAGGCGTGCCAAGGCGGCGGTATGATCCGGGTCGAAATGCATTTCCTGCCCGACATGTACGTACCTTGCGACAGTTGCAACGGTCGCCGCTACAACCGCGAAACGCTGGAGATTCGCTACAAGGGCCGCAATATCTTCGAGGTGCTGGAAATGACTGTCGACCAGGCGCTCGATTTTTTTGGCGCGGTACCGAATATCGCGCGCAAGCTCGAAACCCTGGCCGATGTCGGACTTGGCTACATCCGCCTCGGGCAGAGCGCCACCACGCTCTCCGGCGGCGAGGCGCAGCGGGTCAAGCTCGCGCTCGAACTCTCCAAGCGCGACACGGGGCGGACGCTCTATATCCTCGACGAACCGACGACCGGTCTGCATTTCCAGGACATCGAACTGTTGCTGCGCGTCCTGCACCGGCTGCGCGATGGCGGCAATACCGTCATCGTCATCGAACACAATCTTGATGTCATCAAAACGGCGGATTGGATCATCGACCTCGGCCCGGAAGGCGGCAATGGCGGCGGCGAACTGGTTTGCATCGGCACGCCGGAAACCGTCGCCGCCTGCGCGGAAAGCCACACGGGGCAATATCTGGCGGCGGCGCTGGCGCGGGAGTAACTCGCATTCACCGCATCGGGGGCAATACCCGTCCATTACGGCGGGAACGTATTCAGTCCATGCCCCATTTTTGCAGCCTGTAGCGCAACTGCCTGAGCGTCATCCCGAGCTTGCGCGCCGCCGCTGAACGGTTCCAGTGGGTTTCGTCGAGCGCCTGCAACATGCGCGCGCGTTCGTCACCGGAGATTTCGCCGGGGTCTTCGGCGCTATCGTTTTCCTCGTCCGGCGGCGCGCTGGCAAGGCGCATGCTGTCCGACAGATTCTCCAGGCCAAGGTCGCCCGCGCCGATGATGTCGCTCTCGCAAAGTGCGCAGGCGCGTTCGAGGAGGTTTTCCAATTCACGCACGTTGCCGGGGAAGCTGTGTTGCCGCAGGACGGACAGGGCCTCCGGCGAGAGTGCGCGCAGCGGGCCGCCGTCGCGTTCGGCCAGGCGTGCGAGGACGTGCGTGGCAAGTTCGGGGATGTCTCCCAGGCGTTCACGCAGCGGCGGCACACGCAGGGTGATGACGTTGATGCGGAAATAGAGATCCTGCCGGAAACGGTTTTCCGCCACGAGTTTTCCGAGGTCGTGATGCGAGGCGGAGAGAATGCGCACGTCGACCGCTTCTTCGGTCTGCGCGCCGACCGGGCGGACGGCGCGTTCCTGGATGGCGCGCAGAAGCGCGACCTGCATGGAAAGCGGGAGATCGGCCACTTCATCAAGGAACAGGGTGCCGCCGTTGGCGGCCTGGAAAAGCCCGTCCTTGTCCGCCGCCGCGCCGGAGAAGCTGCCCCTGCGGTAGCCGAACAGCTCGCTTTCCATGAGTTCGTGCGGGATCGCGCCACAGTTGACGGGTACGAAGGGGCCAGCCGCGCGCATGCCGAGTCTGTGGATGAGACGGGCGATGACCTCCTTGCCGGTGCCGGATTCGCCGTGGATGAATACTGGAGCCTGGTTGCGAGCAAGTTTTTCGATTTGTCCGCGCAGTTGCACCATGGCGGGGGCGCTCCCGATGAGGCCGCCGCGTCCGCTCGCGCTGGCGGAACCAGCCACGCCGGAGGGGGCAGCGGACGAGGGCTGGAGTTCGAGAGCGTGGCGTACCAGCCCGCGCAGCGCCGCGAGTTCGATGGGTTTGGTGACGAAATCGAAAGCGCCGAGTTTGAGCGCGCGGATCGCGGTCTCGATGCTGCCGAAAGCGGTAATGACGGCAACCGGCAAGCCGGGGCGGTGGCGCTGGATGTATTCGACGAGTTCCAGCCCGTCGCCGTCGGGTAGGCGCATGTCGGTCAGGCAGAGGCGGTAGCCGCCGCGTTCGATGAATTCGCGCGCTTCGATGAGCGACCCGGCGCTGTCCGCGCCAAGACCCATGCGCAACAGCGAAAGCTCCAGCAGTTCACGGATGTCCGCTTCGTCGTCGACGATGAGAATATCTTTGGTGACGGCCCTGTTCCGGCGATCAGGAGTGGCGGTCATGGCTGGCTGTGTCCGGTCAGGATGAAATGGGCGCCGGATGCGGCGGGGCCGTCATCCAGCAGATCGAGGCTGAATCCATTGGCTTCGGCCAGTTCGCGCGCGATGTAGAGTCCCAGGCCGGTGCCTTTCGCGTGGGTGGTAAAAAACGGCTCGAACAGATGGGCGCGGGCCTGTTCGTCCAGGCCAGGGCCGTCGTCGCGTATATGGACGCTGACCTGGCCATTGCCCGCGTCGACGGCGCTGATGCGAATCGCGCCAGGCTCGCCGCTGCAATAGCGGCGGGCGTTGGCGAGCAGGTTGTCGAGAATCTGGTGAAAGTGGCTGCGGTCGATGCCCAGGGTCAGCGCGGGGGCGATGTCGGCACGGAAAATGGCTTTTTCGTTTTCGCCGCGCAAGCCGATTTCGTCCAGGAGTTCGGAGACGAAACCGGCCAACGGCAAGGCTTCGGGGTACGTTCTTTCCCGCCGCCCGAGGGCGAGCACGTCGCGGATCATGTGCTCGATGCGCTGGGCGTTGTCCTTGACGATGTGCGCCAGCCTCAGTTGCATGTCGCTGCGCTTTTCTTCGCAGAGAAGCTCGGCGGCCTGCGTGACAGCGGACAGCGGATTGCGGATTTCGTGCGCCATGTTGGCGGTAAGGCGTCCAAGCGAGACAAGCTTGAGCTGCTGCATGCGGCGCTGGATGTCTTCCAGGTCGGTCAGGTAGATGAGCCTGTCGCCTTCGATGCCGCTGCTTCCCCCCGCGATCCGGCAGCGCAGCAGACGATGAGCCTGGCCCAGGGTGATGAGTTGCCCAACTTCATTGCCGCTCGCGCGCAGGCAAAGCTCGGCCAGGGCAGGGGCAATGTCGGCAAGCGGACGGCCTTCGAGGCGGGCCTGGCCCAACAGCGTGCAGGCCGAAGGATTGACCTGCCGCACGATGCCGTCAGCCCGCAAGACGATAACGCCGTCGTGCATGTCGTGAATAATGTGGGCGTTGATAGCTTCTTGCTGCGCAAGCGCAACGCTCCGCTCGGCGGCGAGCGTGGCGTTGCTCCGGGCGCGCAGGGCTAGCAACCGCGCCACGATGGCGATACCGAAAAAGGCACTGCACGTCAGCGCCACCCGGAAAAAATCCTCTGCCTCCTGGCTGCCGCTCGCGAGGGCGCGCCAAGTATTCTCGATCAGCACGGCAACCGTGGCCAGCGCCGCCATGAGCAGGACGATCCGCCCTTCGGCCAGGAGGCCGGAACCGGCAAGGATGACCATCATCAGCACGGGAATGCCGCTCTGGTAGCCGCCGCTCGTGTTCATGACGATGAGAAGAACGGCCAGGTCGATGAAGCCCTGGAGGATCATCAGCCGGGCAAAACCGATGCGACGCGCTACGCCCGGCAGTCCGGGGGCGAGGATGAGCAGCAGATAGACGGTCGAGACAGTCCCGAACAGTTTCGGCGATTCAAAGCCAAGGCCGAAGCGCGGGCCGAGGGCGAGGAAAAACCCGGCGGCGATGAGCCGGAACAGGTTGAAATAGTGCAAAGCCCTGCGCCGCGCGGGGTCGTAATCCGTTTCCGCCGGAACAGCGTTCATGGGGCAACCGTTTCGGCTTTATTTTTTCCGTGGGCGCGGCGATGCTCCTCGCAGCAGAAAAATCCGTCCGCCGCACGTATGCCTTCGCTTTCGGGCACATGGACGCCGCAAACGCCGCAAGCCAGCATGCGCTCGGGCAACTTATCCGAAGATGGGCCGCGCCCGAACCGGAAGCGTCCGTCGGACCGTTGTCCGCCGCCTGGTTCACCGCGCCGCCCGAACAGGAGGCTGAACAGGCCGCGCAATATGAGTCCGAGTACGCCGAGACCGATGAGGACGAGTACGAGGAAAAAAACCAAGATCAGTTTAAGCACGCCGATACCCGCCGCCGCAACCGTGGATGAAGAAGGGAGAAAGTCTATCACCGCCGTTACAGCGAACCGCGGCCCCATGAACGCTTCCAGGAGGCGTACTGCCGCTTTCCGCCACATCGTTTCCGGCTCCGCAACGGCGAAATGATGCCAACATCGTGCCGCCCGGCACGGTCGCCCCAGCTTTTTATCGCTATCCCCTTGCAAGCCTGTACATGGCGTCTTTATCATCCGCCGCTTCAACTATATGGCGGGCAGTCACCCGACATCGGCCAGGGCGACATGAGTAAACAACTGATCATCGCGGAAAAACCTTCGGTGGCGCAGGACATCGCCCGTGCGCTGGGCGGTTTCACCAAGGAAAAGGACTATTTCGAGTCCGCCGACTACGTGCTGTCGT
>JAIRMC010000122.1 GCA_031258965.1 Azoarcus sp.
TTCGTCGAATCGCTGGCGCGGGAGAAGCTGCTGGTCGAGCGCACCGCCGACATCACCTTGCCGCAGGGCCGCAAGACGGCGCTGGCCGGGTTTTCCGTGGTCGATGGCGAGTCTTTCGCTAGGCTGCCGAACGCGGTTGTCATCGAGTGGCACCGCAAGGGCTGGCTGGCGCTGGTGTATGCGCATCTGGCCTCACTGGCGTGTTTCACCGATCTGCTGGCGGATTGATGTGGAAGATTGGGATATTAGCCGCCACAGTGGGCGCTGCTGCTCGAGAGCACTGCGCAGAAGAGCGCCCCGCAGGCCAGGCCAAGGCCGTCCGGCAGTTGGACATGTCGGTCAAGACGTTGAGCAACTGGCTAGAGGCATCGCGTGCTGAACGCCCGCCCAGTTCGCCCAGCTGGCCCGCCGCGCGGCTGCTCAGTCCCGTTCCGTTTCATCGGGGTCTCATCGAAGATACGCATGGGCTTATCCAAGGGCTGATCGAAGACAGCGGATAAAAGGTCTTTCTGATTCTTGACAATTTGAAGGTGCATCATGCCAAGCAGGTCACGGCGTGGTTGGATGAACACAAGGGAACTTCTGATAAACCGTCATTGCGAAGCCACGAAGGGAGGTGGCAATTCAGTGCGTGGGTTTTATGGGCGCGGAGCGCCGTAGAAAGGGGGGGGGTAAATGCCTATTCAGGGCGCTTCGCATCTTCAGAACCTACGCTTCTGGCACGCCACGGGCCTTCGGCCCTCGCGGACGGCTGATCAGGACTCCCCTAATATGATGTGCATTTGTTATAGGTACAGAACGATGCGATGAAATTGGCAACACTTTTATTTCCGGCGCTTTCAGTGAAAACTATTACGATTTTATTATCGTCGACAAAGTGAAAAAATGGGATAAGAATCTTCGATTGTTTGAAATGGCTGCCTACAATTTTTTTGTCTTTATTATTCGCTATTTCTTTATCAGTATAAGTAAATACCCATACACCAACATGTAATAAATTGCTTTCAGTGCCGCCCCGTTCAACGAACTCAAAATCAATTCCGGAAATGTTGTCAGCATGAACGGATAGATCGATTCCAATACGTTGGGCCGTCATTTTCTTTATGTGTTCCGCCGACACGGGGGTTTCCTGTTTTATCGACTGTTTGTCATTGTCGAGCAAGCGTTCGATAATGGCTTGGCGAATCCTATCCTCTGGAGCGGCAGCCCAAAGGCTGCTGGCGCATAGTAGGAAAAAGGAGAAAATTCCAAGCGTTTTGAGAATTCCGGCACGCATGATTCGTTGGCGTTTCATCTTTTCTTCAAAGGGGGGTGTTTTGCTTGCGCATACGTGATGTACATATTGCCAGATCGACCGATTTCTGAAAGCTGTTGATTGCGATCCCCTGGGGACGGGCCTGCCAGTTTGAGTATCAAATCGTTAAATTTGCTGAACCCCTTTGTTCCTATGATCTCGATACAACCAACAGTTGCAAACAATTCCCCGGTATGGTCTGGCCCATCATGAATCAAAAAGTTATCTTTGACCTGCCAAGCCCCATTTTCGTCAGAGCGAGCGCTGTGTACTGTGTAACTGCTGACCCATGCTTTTATTACGTGCTTTTGATAATCTGCTAAACCTACAACTTTAGCGACTCGACCATCTTCGCTTTTAACGCCAAATCTCAACACATTGAATCTTTCCAGTACATCATTGCCAGCATCGTTTTGTCCGGTGACGGCACAAGAGTAGACAGGCACCAAAAAAACGCCTAGAGAATCGCCTGCCGGATATGCCCACGTCGGGAACTCGCCAATGGGCGTGCCTCCGATCTGAATATCCACTTTACGCATTTAAACTCTCCTCTTTCCAAAAATAATTGAAGAATGACCTAGGTATGTTGTATTCTATTGCCTATCAGGCGTAAGTCTTGTTCGTTGTTAAGTCCCACCCAGACGCGACTTGACCACCGCCTTGGCCGTCCTCACGTTTTTGCTGAGTGTAAATCCATTTGATCTTGCCATAACTGAACGAAATGGATTCGGAGGGGAAACTTTCGGAACCGCTGCCAGAATTGAGCGAAATGCGGGAAACAATCACTTGTTCCAGTTTGATTTCGGCGTACTTTTGTTTATGGCCGCCAGCGCGGCATAGTTCTATTGTGACATCCTTGATGTGCTGGCCAGTGCAGCAGGCTTCAGCGAGCTTGGGGCTGGCTTTATCATACAAGTGCGCAATATCGAATGTGCCATGGTTAACGCGTTCAGATGTTGCTCCACCCGAGGATGAGGCGGTAGCTGACGCTGGCTGGCTGATTTCATGGCTGAAAGAAAGAACCTCAATCCAGTCCTTGTGCTTGTCGTCCGTGCTTTCACCTGGAATGCCGCTGATTTTCAGGAATACGTCAAAAGCCATGGTATTACTCTCCTTGTAGAAAAAAGATGATGTGAGCTGCGTAAAAAATCACATTGGGAAGGGAGGCTAAGACGATTTCAGCGTGATGTCAACATCTGAAACATATGTTCGCCCAGCCCCGACTGCCTGGCCTCCGGCTCCCAGGCTGGACACGCCGGATGGTGCCGTTTGCCCGTCTCCGGCATGCGTTTGATCAAAAAAGACTGCCGATGGCGCGCGATGTACATCTCCACACCTTCTGGCACACACAGGCAACGTGGCCGCCCGGCGCTGCCGTGCGCTTGCGCCAGTGCCGCCTGCAAGCAGGCGTCTTGAGCGTCATATACCCGCCCAGAGATCAAAAAACGCTGGCTTTCCATGACAAGACCCAAGGAAGTCCTGATTAACCGTCATTGCGAGGAGCGAAATTACCGTGACTTCGCCCGCCACAGTGCGGGTTTCGCCGCCGCGTGGATTGCCGCGGGCCTTCGGCCCTCGCAATGACGGTTGTTCAGATAATCTCAAAACAGAAGCGCGAGCGTTATCGTCACGCTTGCCACACACCCATGGCGCACCGTCGGTGCGGCAACGCTCTACGCGCGATGCTCAAGTGAAATGCTGGAATGCGCCACGAAAAAACCCGCCTGAAAAGGCCGAATACAACCTCACCGCACAACCTCACCGCGCGGCGATGCTCTCCACCTCAAAGCCCGTCACGCGGCGCTTTTCGCGGCTGAACTCCACGCCGATCAAATGGATGGGCTGTCCGGCGATCCGGTATTTATCCGCGTAGCCCTTGTCCTTGATCTGTTGCAGCGCGCGGCCTTTCGGTTCGATCTCTACCACCTTGAACTCGAAGAGATAAACCTGTCCGTTGAAGCGCACCGCCATATCCAGTCGTCCGGCATGGCTCGCTTCCTCCGGCACGATGTCCAGTCCGAGCGCGGCGAAATAAGCGTAGAACACGCTGGCGTAATAGCCTTCGTAATTCGCTATTGGGTTCTTGCGATGCCAGTCGGCGGGGATGCTGGAAAAAAAAGCGGTGAAAAGTTCTTCCATGGCAAAAAAGTCGTTGCCCAGCAGCAGATCGTACAGTCGCGTTGAACGCGCAATGGCTGGCCCTGGCTCCGGCGAATAACGGCGCAGCAAGGCTTCGGTCAGGCTGGCGCGCACTTCCAGATTGGGATAGCGCAGTCGGTAACGCGGCATTCCACCGATGCGCCGCACCGCGTCGATGGTCAGGTAGCCGGTTTGAAACAGCAGCGCCTCGGTGGAGATGTCGCCGATCTCAAAGGCCGACAGCAACGCCTCGCTGGTTTCCAGCCGTTCGAGATCGGGCAGGAAAATGCGGCGCTCGGTGAGCATGTCGATCAGAAAGGTGGGAGAGCCGGTCTCGAACCAATAAGGACGAAAACACCGTTCGCGGAACAGCAGCAGCAGATCGAAGGGGTTATAGACGGCTTCGCCGTCCCAGTTGTAACCGTTGTACCAGAGACGGATCTGTTCCCGATCCAGCCCTTCGAGTTCGGGGGCGAACACCGTATCGACATCCGCGTCGGTGTAGCCGCAAAGGGCGGAAAAAGGCGGCGACACGGTAATGTCGAACAAATTGTTCAGCCCGGAGAACGGGTTGACCTTGCTGAATTTGGAGACGCCCGTAAGCAGCGTAAAACGGATGTGCGCGTCCTGCCCCTTGATGACCGAGTACAGATCACGCAGCCCGTTGCGCATCTCGCGGGCAATCGCTGCCTGGCCGAGGTTGTCGAGGATCGGCTTGTCGTATTCGTCGACCAACACGACTACGCGCTGGCCGTGATGCGCTTCGGCTTGCTGGATCAGTTCGATGAAACTGTCGGCGATGCCCAGATCCGGGCGATCCACAACCTCCAGGGCGGCAGCGTTGGTGCGTAACTGGCTGCGGATACGCCCTTCAAGTTGCGCACGCCTTTCCAGTACGCCTTCGGCAAAGCTGAAGCGGATGACCGGATATTTCGTCGTCCAGCCCCATTTGTCGTGGCAGAAAAGGCCCCGGAACAACGGCTCGTTACCCGCGAACAATTCGGCCAGGGTATCGAGAAACAGGCTCTTGCCAAAGCGGCGCGGGCGCGAGAGGAAATAATGTTTGCCTTCGTCGATCAGGCGCAACGCGAATGGCGTCTTGTCGACGTAGTAATGGTTTTCCTGCCGGATTTCGCGGAAGGTCTGGATACCGATGGGGAGTTTCTTGCGGGTCATGGCAAACAAACGGTGGCGGGGGAGGAAGCCGATTGTACGATCTGCGCCCGTGCGGGAACAGCCTGCTTCATTCCCGGCTTCGCGCGGCATGGTCGGGCGTTCATCTTCCGTGCATTCCTTGTAAATAATAGATCATCAATGATTCGCTTGGGCAAATGCCGACGATGTACTGTTACAAAATAAGGATCTGTTTGAAACCCATATATGAAAGACAGTCATTCTTTGTTTGAAATAACTTGCCGAAAATATTGGATACTGTCACGGGAGATAGAATTCTTAGGGAAGTTCTGATTAACCGTCATTGCGATGAGCGAAGCGACGCGGCAATCCAGACAGCCCATGGATTGGCACAGCCCTACTGGCTCCGCAGACGCTTGTCCAGTGTTTCCTTAGCTGATTCAAAATCGAAAACATCCCTCTCATTCCGTCTATTTCAAAGACATGTTCAACCCTCAGAACCGGACATGGATCATAGTGCATTAAAATAAATAATTGATAGAATTGATACTTTGTCCGGCTCTACTGCTGGAGAAAATTTCTGGATCAAGTCGTATTTCACAAGCGCGACGATTTGACGGAAGAAATCTCCCTCTCAAAGTCTATAAAAAGAGTATCCCCCTGACGAATGCGATCTGATGTCGAAATCAGTAATTTTTAGTCTGAATTTCTCATGGCTGATTTTGATTGCTCCTATGAATATTATGGATTGATGTGTTTCCCCTTCGGGGCTCCGGTGATGCTCGACGATAAAACCAAACAGTCCATCGTTTTTATGCGCGCTGTTCTTACGGGAAAAACTTTCAGTGACGTAGGATATGATCATGCTTTGACCGGAAACGCGGTCTCGCAACGTATCAAGAGGTTGGCATTGCGCTTATGCACAAGCGGCTTTCTCATGGACATCAAGCCTGAGGCGCTGAACTTCGTCAACAAATTGCGTGAATATCGGGAACAGATCGAAGCAGCGCTGTACCGTATCGAATCCGGCGATCTTCTTTTCCAAAAACCGCAGACAAAAGCGACATTGAGCCTTAGCGAGATCGCTGGCGTTTTGCACCGTGCAAGCCTGCGCTCGATTGCGCCGCTTCGGGATGTTGCTCTCGTCCATATTGCACTGATGACAGGCGCCAAGCCTGTCGAAGTGGCGAGGATGCGCATCTCGGACTATTTGAACCGGGATGGTTCAGTTCGCAATGTCTCCGTGATGCGTGCCAACATCGCATACAACCAGCGCGAACGCCCCTTGCTTTTCCAAAATGCAAACTCCGTCTCAGCCATCGACGCTTATCTTGCGCAACGACGCGAATCGCAAGAGACGGCTCGCACAACATACTGCGGTTTCAGGGCAGATGAATTTCTATTTCTGAACGACGTCAATTGCCCCTTCAATATCGTGTGCATTCGAGGTGTGGAGAGCCGCAAATATACAAGTCCGGAGCTTATTGACACTTACACCAGGATTTTGGCGCGTAGTGGCCTGCACATGCAGTTGCAAATATTTCGCCGCACACTGGCGCGCAGAATGCTGGTGCGTGGCGCTTCCGAAGGACAGATCGCTGCTATCCTTGGGATCGCCGATGGAAAAAACATCCGAAAACTTTTGCCCCCTCCTCCAAGTCTTGAGGATGTGATGAAAGATATTTTTCCGCTTGACACAAATAATCCGGCTACGCCCCCGCGATTGATTTCCCCGCCATCCCGGGAGTCGTTTTCCGGTAGTGATGAATAATACAAAAAAGAACCGACATGACGGACATCCATAAACTCACCGTCCCGGAAACGGCCCGGATCTCGAAACCTGGTCGATACTGTGATGGCAGAGGACTTTACCTCCAAGTGACAAAGAGATTGACAAAAAGTTGGATCTTCCGTTTTGAGCGTCATGGCGTTGAGCATTGGATAGGACTGGGGCCGCTGCATGCTGTCGATCTTGCGCAGGCACGGAAATTAGCACGGGAAGCCAGGGTTTTACTTATCCAGCATATCAATACATTGCAGGCACGGTTATCTACCATCGAAAATAAAACGCTATTAAAGACAGACAGTAAAACATTCGACGAATGCACTGCCGAGTATATTGCCAGCCATTGCGTTGCGTGGCGAAATAAAAAACACACGAAACAGTGGATAAGTTCTTTGCGGACTTATGTCTCACCTTACTTCGGCAACATTGATGTCCGTCAAGTGACAACACCGCTTGTATTACGTGCACTGAAACCGATATGGGAGACGACAACCGTGACAGCATCCCGTGTGCGCGGGCGGATAGAACGCATTCTTTCCTGGGCGGCAGTACAGGGCTACCGTGCGGGAGAAAACCCGGCGCGTTGGCGTGGACATCTTGAGGAACTGCTGCCCAATCCCTCGAAACTCAAGAAAACCCGGCATTTTTCATCAATGCCATATCAAACGCTCGGAGAGTTTCTCCAATTACTTGAAACCAGAAAAGGAATCGCCGCACGCGCATTGGCATTGACGATTCTTACTGCGCGAAGGACATCTGAAGTGCTGCACGCCAAATGGGGAGAGATAGATTTTGCGCGTCAAGTGTGGGTCGTCCCTGGCGCAAGGATGAAAAACGGGGACGAACACTGTGTTCCCCTGAATGACGCCTCGCTGGAAATCTTGCGGTCCCTGAAACGTGGCAGCAATAGCAATTGGGTATTTCCCGGTGCGAAGGGAAAGCCGCTCTCGTCGGCATCCATGCTGGCGGTACTGCGCAGGCTGGGCAAAACAGAAACGGTGCATGGCTTCCGTTCATCGTTCCGGGTATGGGCTGCCGAAAAAACGGCTTTTCCCAGAGAACTGGCGGAACTTGCGCTGGCGCACAAAGTGGGAACACCGACAGAACAAGCCTACCAACGTTCCGACCTCTTCGAGATTCGCCGAACATTGATGCGCAATTGGGCTGGATGGTGTGCCACGGCTGAACCCCATGCCGGAACGGAACACGAAAGCGCGTTTCCGGGCTGTATAGTGTCTGTGCATCAAAGCCAGAGATCCAGATTCTTGCGCGGCAAATATTGTATGACGTCAGCCAATGATACAACTTGGCTTTAACCCTGAACACATGGCAGCCTGATTCAAAAGACGGTGATACCGTGCTGGCACTGAGATTCAGGTTGAAGGAAACGCCGATTAAGTTAATCGTCATTGCGGGCGGAACACGGCAATCCATCGCTGAACCTGCGAAGCTGGGGCACACTATGGATTGCCGCAGCCCTTCGGGCCTCGCAATGACGAGTGTGGAGGGCACAGCAGGGAATACGACGGACACCTCTACTTTCATTGTTATTGCAAGCGGAGTGTGGCAATCCATCGCCAAACCCGCGAGGCTGACGCACACGATGGATTGCCGCAGGGTTGCGCCCCTTCGCAATGACGGGGATGGGGAGCGCGTTACAAGGCACCAAACCTTCGTCATTGCGAGCGAAGCGCGGCAATCCACGAACCGTATAGTACACCACGGTATATCAAACCTCACAATGACGATTAATTAGTGTTTCCTGTTCATTGTGACATCGTTTTACAGAATGGATTTGGGGCCATTTGCCATGAAAGACAATAACGCAAAAATGTATTCAAAGCCTTGCGTTCATTCTACTGGCTAGTGACGAATCAATTCAGGAAAATGCCGATTTGTTATTGTGGGCAAAACAAAGCGATCCAATGTTGCGTATAGACTGTCACAACGTTACGCCTTTGTAATGACACTTATTCAGTGTTTTTCTAGATCATCCCTATCTAGAACATATGGTGTTCTTGGTGCTTTATTGCCTTTGGCGTCCCAGTGGGCACGATATTTTGCAATGTCGGCATCTTCCTGATTCTGTCCACACGGTTCATCGACATTGCCGCCGATCTTTCCTTTTTTCAGATTTATATCCAACCAACACTCGAATCTCTCCGGTTTTTTCCCATAAGCAGGAAGTTTTGCGCATGCCAAGCCATCTGTAGCATGCTTATCCGCTGGAATCTAATAATACATCGCCTCTGCTGTTTTGCCAGAAAAACAGAAGCGTGCCCATTGTCCAGCAACCGTATGGCTTTCAGAAGTCGCTGCACCACGTCCACGTCCTCAGGTCTGTTGAAGCCCCCTTAGACCCACCGAGCCATTCAGATGACCAGCCACTCCCGTTCCCACGATAACCGCAACCATCCTATTCTCCCAAAAATTTTTGTTTGCCGCAGCCAGCGCCGCAGTCCGTCTTGTTACCGTCCACAGAAGGAACCCGGAATTGCTGGGCTCCCCTTCGTGGCAACCCGCAGATCTCGATCTTCCAGCCTTGAACCCACGGGCAGGCCCGCAGCCGGTGCGGGCATCTCGCACCTGTTGGTGTAGTCAGGAAGCATTGTGGGTGCAGTCTCGGGGAGTGACCCGGAAGCAGACAGTTGGGCGGAACGACTTTCCGCCAGAGTACGCGCCGCTTATATGTATTGACGATTTTGCTCATTGTTGCGATGAATATCCCAAAGAAAACAGCAACACCATGTTTTACATCATGAAATCACACAGAATGCTCCTGCGGGTACCAAGCGCCAAAGACAACCGATGTGGAATTATTTCACGGTACAAATTCACGGTTCGTTTGTCAAGCGTATTGGCATGAAATGGCCCAAGGCACTTGATCTGCCCGGACCCGATACGTGGCGCCTGAATATCGTCACAGCAAACAGTGCCACGGGACAGACAGGTGCAAAAAAAGCCACCACCAAATGCGGCCCTCGCATGCCATACAAATCCCATATTTACAACATCTTGATGTATCCGTGGGTTAACCCGTGAGTCAACTCGGGGGTTAACAGGAAGATATTGTTGTTTATTATTTAATATCATGATGTTACGAGACAGTCTGGCGGAAAGTCGTTCCGACAGACCGTCCATTTTTGGGGCAATGCCCTCCGAGGCTGCGCCCATGATGCCCGCTGACGCCAACAGGCGCGATATGTCCGTACCGGCAGCGAGCCTGCCTGTTGGCTCGCGGCTGGGGGAGTTCGAGATACGCGCGGTATTGGGCGTGGGCAAATTCAGCATGGTGTACAAGGCTTACGACCGACATCTGGACCGCTATGTCGCGCTCAAGGAGTATTTCCCGGCGAATATTGCGCAACGCGCGGGCCGGTTGCGGCTGGAAGTCTCCAGCGCCAACAGCGAACGATTCGCGGATGGGCTGAAGCGTTTCTTTGCGGAAGCACATGTCATGTCGCGGTTTCAGCATCCTGTTTTGCGTTCGGCCCTGCGGCTGCTCGAATGTAATGGGACGGCCTATATCGCAATGCCTTACTACCCCGGCCAGACGTTGCGGGAAATGGTGTCCGCCGGATACCGGGCACAAACATGGGAGGATTTGTTTTCTACCCTGCTGCCCATTTTATCGGGTTTATCTCAGATTCATAGGGAGCATCTTTGCCATATGAACGTCTCGCCGGACAATATCCTGATACAAAGCAACAGCACACCGCTTCTGCTCGATTTCGGTGATGTTCGGCGGTTTGGCGAAAATGTGGAAGAAGCACTTCCCACGGATAGTTTCACGCCCGGTTTTGCCGCGAAGGAACAATACGAAGACAATAAGAGGACAGGCCCCTGGACGGATATCTATGGAATTTCCGCTGTTGCTTATTACATGGTGACGGGTATCGTTCCGATCATTTCGATTTCCAGGGGCACGGGCGACGCGCTGACGCCATTGACGGTTTTCGCCACGCCCAATCTGCCTGCCGATGTTCTAGGCGTGATTGACGAGGGGTTGGCCGTACATCCTCAGAACCGTATCGGATCCATAGAGATATTTGCGAAATTGCTGGAAGAAGCCACGCACATGGCGACCCTGAATTCAGGTGTGAACGATGACAGCAAGGCCGTAGCAATCAATTCCGCGCTGACGGATTTGCCGCCAGAGCAGAGAAAAGTCATCCGCTATGCCTCATGGCTGCGCGATCAGTTTCGCGGGTTTTTATGAAAATGAAGGCGTGGCTGAAAAACGCGAAGGTCATCTCGGCGGCCGGGTTCGTCATCCTGATGCTGCTGATCTGGTTCCTCGGGCCGCTTTGGGGGCTGGAGAGCTTCGACGCGCGGATGATGTGGATTTCCATCGTCATTGCAGTCTGGATGTTCACCTTGCTGGCGGCGCAATTGCTGAGTATTCGCGGCGCTCGTCTGTTTGAAAAAATGTTTCGCGGCGAAGCCGACAGTGCCGTGGTGGGCGCGGCTTCCGAACGGCGCGCCGAGGTCAAGCTGCTGCGCGAGCGGCTTTTGGCGGCCATTCACACTCTCAAGACCTCCAGACTCGGCAAGGCGCGGGGGTATGCCGCGCTCTACGAACTGCCCTGGTACATGATAATCGGGCACCCGGCGGCGGGCAAAAGCACTGCGCTGCTGCAATCCGGGCTGACCTTCCCTTTCAGCGACCAATACGGCGCGGGCGTCCAAGGCATGGGCGGCACCCGCAATTGCGACTGGTTCTTCAGCAGCGAAGGCGTGCTGCTCGATACCGCCGGGCGCTACGCGACCGAAACCGATGGCCGGGATGCGTGGCTCGGCTTTCTCAAACTCTTGAAACGCTATCGCAGCAAGGCGCCGGTCAACGGCATCCTGGTGGCGACGAGCTTGTCTGAATTGCTGCAATACCGGTCGGAAAGCTTCACCGTCTATGCCCGGAAAATCCGCGAGCGGATCCATGAAGTTGAAAACATCTTTGGCATGTGCCCGCCGGTCTATCTCATCTTCACCAAGCTCGATCTTCTGGGCGGGTTCACGCAGTTTTTCGCGGACACCACGGAAGAAGAGCGCACCCGCGTTTGGGGCGCGACGTTTTCACACGAGCAGGAAAGCGAATTCGATGTCCGGCGCGCGGTCGGCGAGCAATGCGAATTGCTCTATCGTGGACTCCGGCAGATTAGCGAGGAAAAATTGGAATTGGCGCGCGGCGCCGACGCAAAGCCCGCGTATTTTGCCTTTCCGCTCGAATTTCACGCACTCAAGGATGGCATCTGCCGTTTCGTCGAACTATTGCACGAAGACGACCCCTACCACGCCAGGCCGCTTTTGCGCGGCATCTATTTCACCAGCGCCGAGCAGAAGAAAGGCGAACCCCGTATCGCGGCGGCGTCGCGGGTTTCCAGCCAGTTCGAGCTTTCCCGCAACGGCTTCGATATCCAGCGGCCCTCGGGCGCGAATGCCTATTTCCTGCGCGACCTGTTCCGGGAGGTCTTGTTTGCCGATCAGAGCCTGGTTTTGCGGCAAACCCGGCCGCGCGTCAATCGCATGCGTCTAGCGAGCCTGGTATCGGGATTGGCGGCGTTGACCGGGGCTGCCGGATTACTAACCCTATCCTATGCGGACAACCGGGAAATGATCGCCGACATTGAAGTGGAACGGGTCGGCGTCATTGACGCATTTGCCGCCACTGACGCGCTTTCCGACAGACTAGCCGCGCTGGCGCGCTTGCAATCGCGTCTCGAACAATTGCAGCAATACCGCATCGAGGGCATCCCCTGGCGAATCGGCATGGGGCTGTACCAGGGGCAAAAACTGGAATCGGCTTTGCGCAAACAGTATTTCGACGGATTGCGCGCCGTCATGCTGGAACCTGTGCGCGGCAGGCTGGAAACCGTTCTCGAACAATGGGCGCAGCGTCGCGTTGTCGCCTCTGAAGGTACCGAGGGCTACAACGTGCTCAAGACCTATCTGATACTGGGGACGCGCGAACGGCTGGAAGCCGCTTGGCTCGCGGAGCAGCTCCCCCGCGCCTGGCGGCCCTGGCTCGAAGCGCAGCATATCTCGCCCGATGCCCTTGAAAATGGCGACGCGGGCCGCGTGCTGCGGTTCTACCTCTCCCAGCTTCGTGCGCCGGACGTCCCGCTGATCGAAAACAACGAATCCCTGATCGACTCGTCCCGCAAAACCTTGCGCCATGCGCTGGCGCAACAACTGCCCGCCGGGGAGCGGATTTACGCCGAACTCAAGAATCGCGCCAACGCCAAATTCCCGTCGCTCACCGTCGACTTCATCCTCGCTGGCAAGGATGCCGACATCCTGACCGGCGCGGCGGAAGTGCCGGGGGCGTTCACACGCGAAGCGTGGGATAAATACATGAAAAACGCCATCGTCGAAGCGAGCCGGAACGGCATCGAGAGCGAAGATTGGGTGCTGTCCTCCGCCACCCAGGACAGCCCGGCGCAAGACGGCGACGCCACCGGAAAGCAATCCGAACTGGAGGCCCTGTATCGCGCCGATTATGCCAAGGCGTGGATGACCTTCCTTCGCGGCCTTGCCGTGACCGAACCGGGCGATCTCACGCGGGCCGAACGGGAGCTGGCGCGTTTATCCGACACCCAAGGCTCCCCCATCAGAATCATATTGCAGCGCGCCGCTTTCGAGACGGCATGGGACAACCCGAGCCGTCTGTCGAATACCGTCCAGACTGCCCGGCAGTCGGTGCTGGACAAAACGGCGGGGCTGCTCCAGGGCAACAATGTGCGCGTCCCCGATATGGGACAAATCGCTCAAAACGCCCAATATGGCGAACTCGGGCGGCAATTCGCCTTCCTTGCCAGCCTGGCCGGAGACAACAAACAAATCTCGCCGGTGATGGCGGGCTATTTGGAACGGCTCGGCAGGCTCAAGGCCCGGTTTGCCAAAATCAGCGCCGCGGATGAACAGGGGCTGGAAGCGCGCGAACTGGTGGAAGCCACCCTGAACGGCAAGGATTCCGAGCTTGTCGATACCCTGCGGTATATTGATGATGTCATGTTCGGGCCGAATGACGCCGCCTTCAGGGAGGCGCTGCGCCCGTTGCTGGCCAAACCGCTGTTCGCCAGTTACGCCGCGCTCCTGCCGCCGGTCGTGGAAGACATCAATCTGCTGTGGGAAAGCGACGTATACGACGAATGGAAAGTCCTGGCGGCCCAATACCCCTTCAGCAATGCCCGCGACGAAGCGGAACTCTCCGAAATCGCCAGTTTCATCAAATCCGACGGCGTGCTCGACGCCTTCGTCGACAACATCCTGGGCGAACTCGTCATCCGGCGCGGCAACCAGATCAGCGCCCGTCACTGGAACGGGCAGGGCATGCGCCTGGAGCCATCCTTCGTCGCCAACGCCGAGCGGCTGCTCTCGTTCAGTGGCGTGCTCAAGCGCGGCGAGACGGCGCGCTTCGAGTTGCAACCGGTGCCCACGCCCGGGCTATCGGAAATCAAGGTCGAAATCGACGGCCAGACCCTGCGCTACCGCAACGGCCCCCAACCCTGGCAAGCGTTCAGATGGCCCGCGGGCGAAGAACAAGGCGCGCGCATACAAGCTGTCGCCTTCAACGGCGCGACCGCGACCGTCTCCAGCCAGCATGGCCGCATGGGCCTAATACGCATGCTGGGCGAAAGCAAACGCACCTACGACCCCAAGACCACGCGCGGGCAACTCGTGTGGCGCGTCCAAGGGTTGGGCGAAGCCGGCGAGATCAAACTCAATTTCAACATGGTGAGCGGCCTCAACCCGATGCAGCTATCGGCCCTGAGATCGGTCAGCCTGCCCAGGCGCATTGCCCAATAGGAACGCCTCATGCCGATTGCCTTCATGCCCTCCCGTGACGCCGCCCCGCGCTACGCCGTGTTTGGCAAGCTGCCGCAACGGGCGGACTTCGTGCGCATCGACGGCGGCGGCCATCCGGTCGTGCAAGCGTTCGACGACCTGCTTGCCAGAAGCCTCGCGTTTGCCAGCCGACAGCCGGATTGGGATGAAAAACACATCCTTTCCCAAGGCCCGTGCGACTTCCAACTCACCTCGGACGACGGGCGCGAATGCTTTACCGGCGTCCTGCATCCGAGCCGCGACAAAACCGGGCGGATCTTTCCGCTCGTCGCGGGCGTGATCCTGCCCGCGCAAGCCATCGTCCCGCATTCCCCGGAGCTGACCATCGCCAACGAACTCTTCTTTTCCGGCCTGCGCGAACAACTGGCAAGCGCCGTCGATCATGCCGTCGACCTTATCGCCTGCCGCCAGTTTCTCGACACCTGGACAGTGGCGAACCCGCATGCGCGGGACGACATCGAACTCGCCTCGCAAATCCTGGCGCGCCATCTGAAGCAGACATCGGCCTCCCGCTGGCACGTCGCCCTGATGGATGCCGGGCTGGGCGGACTCGACGATTGTCTGTTGGCGCACATCTTCCAGGACAGCGCGGCGGCCTGGCGTGCCGTCGCGCCCGCCCTGTTGCCCCTGTCCGGAACACAGGGAGAGGACACCCTGGATCAAGCCGCCTGGCTTGCGCTGTACCGCGCGGCATCGGGCCGGGGCGCTCACGCGCCCGACTACCTGTGCGCGATGCGCGACGGACGGCGTTATCTCGCCATCTTGCCCACCCGTTCTTCGGGCGAATACGGCCTTGCCGCCCTCTGGGGCGTGCAGCCTGGACTTCCCGCAGAAGGAGACGACATCCCGCCGCATCCCGCCCAGGCGGACGCGGCCTGGACGCTTGCCCGCCAACTGCAAAACCCCGCACTCGATCTCGCGGCGCTCGTCGAGATACTGGCGCGGATCGCCCGCGAGCTTGCGGACAAACCTTCCCGCAGCAGCCCCTTCAACTTTTCCTTTACCCATTGAGGCACTGAAACCCATGGCTACCAGCAAGAAAAACACGCAACACAAACTGGACCGCGTCCGTCCGCCGCGCGTGCAGATCACCTACGACGTCGAAATCGGCGACGCCATCGAGACCAAAGAAATCCCCTTCGTTCTCGGCGTACTCGGCGACTACTCCGGCCAGCCCAAAGACCCCCTGCCCAAGCTCAAGGAGCGCAAATTCGTCCAGATCGACCGCGACAACTTCGACGACGTGCTCAAAGGCATGGCCCCCCGTCTAGCGATGCGCGTGCCCAACAAGCTCAAGGAAAACGACGACAGCCTGCTCTCGGTGGAACTCAACTTCGACCGGCTCGAAGACTTCGAACCGCAAAACGTCGTCGGACAAGTCCCGCCGCTGAAACAACTGCTCGACGCGCGCCAAAAGCTCTCCGACCTGCGCAACAAAATGATCGGCAACGACACGCTCAACGACCTGCTCGACGAAATCGTGCGCGACGCCGACAAGCTCCAGCAAATCCAGAAACAGACCGAAAAAAAGGGAGAGTGACAAATGGCTGAAACGCAATTGCAGGAACAGGCCGCGGAAACCCGGAGCGCGGAATCCGCGGGCGGACTGCTCGATTCCATCATCGAAGAGAGCCGGGCGGCGACCAACGAAGCGGAAAAAACGCGCGCCCGCGACCTCATCGCCGAACTGGCCGGGCAGGTCCTCGATGGCTCCGTGGTCGTCTCCAAAGACCTCGCGGCCAGCCTCGACGCGCGCGTGGCGCAGCTCGACGAACTGATCTCCGCCCAACTGAACGAAATCATGCACCAGCCCGCGTTCCAGCAACTGGAAGCCTCCTGGCGCGGACTCAAATACCTTGTCATGGAATCGGAGACCTCCACCCAGCTCAAGATCAAAGTATTCAACGCCTCCAAGAAAGACCTCCTCAAAGACTTCCGGACGGCCGCCGAATTCGACCAGAGCGCCCTGTTCAAAAAAGTCTATGAAGAAGAATACGGCACCTTTGGCGGCGCGCCCTTCGCGGGACTCCTCGGCGACTACGAATTCAGCCGCCATCCCGAGGACTTCACCCTGCTTGAAGAACTCTCGCACGTCGCCGCCGCCGCGCACGCGCCCTTCATCAGTGCCGCCGCGCCCACGCTCTTCGGGCTCGAATCCCACACCGACATCGGCAAACCGCGCGACATCGCCAAAATATTCGACACCGTCGAATACGCCAAATGGAAATCCTTCCGGGATTCCGACGACGCCCGCTACGTCGGCCTCGTCCTGCCGCACACCCTGGGCCGCCTGCCTTATGGCGCGAACACCCTGCCAGTGGATGCGTTCAATTTCGAAGAAGACGTCGACGGCACCGACCACGGCAAATACCTCTGGACGAACGCCGCCTACGCCTATGGCACCCTGCTGACCAACGCCTTCGCGCAATACGGCTGGCTGGCGGCCATTCGCGGCGTCGAAGGCGGCGGCCTCATCGAAGGCCTGCCGGTGCACACCTTCGCCACCGACGACGGCGAAATCGCCCTCAAATGCCCGACCGAAGTCGCCATCACCGACCGTACCGAAAAAGTCCTCTCCGACCTTGGCTTTCTTGCCCTCGTGCATTGCAAGAACACCGACTACGCCGCCTTCTTTGGCGGGCAGTCCGTCCAGAAAGCCAAGACCTACAACACCGACGCCGCCAACGCCAACGCACGGCTCTCCACGCAGCTTCCCTACATCTTTGCCATCTCCCGGATCGCGCATTACCTGAAATCAATAATGCGCGACAAAATCGGGTCTTTTGCGTCACGGCAAAACGTCCAGGATTACCTCAACACGTGGCTGGCGCAGTACGTCTCGCTCGATGACTCCGCGCCCCAGGAAATCAAAGCGCGGCTGCCGCTGCGCGAAGCGCGTGTCGATGTTGCGGAAGTGCCGGGCAAACCCGGCGTCTATACCGCCGTGGCGTTCCTGCGCCCGCACTTCCAGCTTGATGAACTCACGATCTCGTTGCGGCTGGTAGCCGAGCTACCCGCTCCGGCGCGCTGACGCAACGGATTTGGAGCGCAGTACCTTCCTTTAACCTCTCTCAGGAGAACAGTACCATGGCATTTGATGGATTCATCAAGATCGACGGCATTCCGGGTGAAAGCACGGATTCCGAACACAAAGACTGGATCGAAGTCCTTTCGTTCGATCACCTGATCGAACAACCGGCCTCGGCCACGGCCTCTTCGGTGGGCGGTGCGACGGCTGAGCGTGTCAATCACGGCACGTTCAACTTCACCCACCTGCTCGACAAAGCCAGTCCCAAGCTCTACGACGCGGTCGACACGGGCCGCCACATCAAAGAGATCAAGTTCGAGCTGTGGCGCGCGGGTGGCGACAAAGTGAAGTATTACGAAATCACCTTCGAGCAGGCCATCATCTCGAAAGTCCTGCCGAAAGGCGCCTCCACCGACGATGGCTTCCCGTCGGAAACCGTCTCGATCAGCTACGGCAAGATCAAGTGGAACTACATCCAGCAAAAACGCGACGGCGGCCAAGGCGGCGGTAACGTGGCTGCCGGTTGGGATCTCACGACGAACAAAACCTACGCTTGAAAGCGTCTTTGCGTCCGTCCGTTCGTCCCATCACGGGCGGGCGGGCGCCTTTTTGACATCCGGATTGTTTTTACCGGCATCTCCAGGCCGGAGCAGTAACAAGAAAGGCTTGCCGGGTACGCCGGATAAAGTTGGCGTATTTGCGGCATTATTTGAACTGTAAATAACTGCATTTAATAACTGCATTTTTATCCGCTCATGCCAGCGCGACAGGGCAGGGCGGTAGCGTGCCGGAAAAATGAATTCAACGAACATTTTTACCCCTTTGGAAAGCGCCGGACAATCGTCATTGTGAGGGCCGAAGGCCCGCGGCAGCGTCACGATCGAGGAGAAATGATCTGTGGGAAAAGAAAACGCTGAAATTCTCGGAAAGCAGATGCTTGCGCAGCACGGCTACGCCATCGTCAACACCGGAGGAATGAGGGAAGACGACAGCAAGGCCCTGCAGGCGGCCTTTCCGATTTCTCCGCTCGTCCCCGGCAGCCTGAAAAGCGACGCTGCCGAAATGCCCGTCCTGCTGGCGATAGACCATCTCGACGACGGCCAGCGCAAGGCCCTGTTGGCCCGCCTCAAAAAAGTGGAAGAAAAAAACAACGCCCACGACTGGCCCGCCTGCCTGATCGACGCCCCGGAAGCCACCCACAAAGGGCTTGCCCTGCACCTTACCCGCCGTCTTGTGCTCGACAGCCCGCGCGGCAAAATCTTCCTGCGCTACTTCGACCCGCGCGTCTTTCCCCACCTTGTGCGCATCCTCCCTCCCGAGCGCGTCTGCGCCCTCTTTGGCCCCATCCAGACCTGGACGATCCCCTTCCAGAAAACCTGGCGCAGCTACAAGCGCCCTGAAATCACCGGCATCGTCCCGTTGCATTGGTGGGCGGATGCCGGGCAGGCCGGCTACATCCTTGACGGCATTACCCTCACCAACGCCGTTCTCCTGCGCTGGTGCGCCTACCTTGGCCGCGACATCACCCCCGCCGGATTCGACAGCCTTGCCGCCCATATCGACCGCGCCCTTCTGGCTGCCCGCCACTACGGTCTCCACACCAAAAGCGACATCACCGCCTTTGCCCTGCATGCCATCAAACACGGCGAGCACTTCCACCGGCACCCGCGCATACAGCGTCTGCTCGAAAAGATTCGCCAGCAAAAAACCCGCTACGAAACCGCCACGGCCCGGTTCGGCAAACGGGACTGGGCCGAAATCTCCGCTGCCTGATGGCGCGGGAAAATGCTGATTTACATTGACCCGCCAGCGATGACGATTAACTTATTTGGCGTTTCCACGACAGGTATTTGACAATATGAAACTGGACGATCTGAAATCCGGTATGCCATCGGCGCCGTCCGTAGACGGCCTGAAGTCTGCCATCACCTCGGCGGCGCCCTCCGTGGACAGCCTGAAATCGGGCGCATCGTCGGCGCTTTCATCGGCGAAAGACGCCGTTGGCGGACTTGCCGGAAACGCCACTGGCGCGGCGAGCAACCTTGCCGGAAACGCCAGCAGTCTTGCCAGCAACGCCCTCGGCTCGGCCAGCGGCTTCGCCAAGGACGCCCTCGGCAAGGCGGGCGGCGCGCTGGGCGGGGGCGGGTTCAGCCTTCCCGCCATGAGCGATATGCTCTCGCT
>JAIRMC010000127.1 GCA_031258965.1 Azoarcus sp.
GCTGATCCACGCCTCGTCCGGCGATTTCGGCGAAGACCATCGGGAATACAGCCGCCGTTTCCTCGCAAAGCACCGGGACGCCCTGCCCTTTTCCCCCTCCCCGAAACCACCATCGCCGCCCAGGGGGCGCGGCGCCCCGTTTCCCGATTACCGCGCCCTCATCGCGAGCTGGCGGCGGGAGACTTTCCAGCACCACGGCATTACCCGCGAGACCATTGCATAACCGTTTTCTTTCCATGCGCCGGATTGACCATTCTCACTATTTCCGCGTACAACAAGACACATGGAACACATGGCGGCTTCAATGCATGAATCAAACGCCGACGAACGGATTCCGTCCAGGGACTCCCGGTCTGCCTCTTCTAATAGCGGCTTACGCTCCCTTTACTCGCATCGGCAGTGTTGGTATTTCACGGCTTTCCCTCAAGCAACGGTAAAAGAGTTTGCATTTAAAAACGAACGCTGGCAGAATGCCCGCTATGGCATTTTAGTGCTGTACGCTGTTGCATTCGTATCCTGGAGCGACAACAGTCATCGCATATCTGTGGAGCACCATTACCGCGGTGTTCTCAGAAACGTCTCAGCGACGTTTGAGCGGCGTTAACCCCAGGTAACTCATGGAGAGCAATATGATAGATCTCGAAACCCTGCCCTTGCCTGAACTGCGCACGCTGCGGGCGCAAGTCGAAACAGAAATCCGCCGCCGCGGATCGGCAACCCAACGTTTGATCAAGCGCGTACAAAAGCTGGCCGCCGATCAAGGCTTGTCCCTTAATGAACTAATCGCCGTCGCAGGCGGCGCCAGCGAAATTCCGGCAACTTCTCGTTCCGGCGCGCCAATCAAATACCGCAACCCGGTCAATCCCAGCCAGGGCTGGACGGGCCATGGCCGCAAGCCCGGATGGGTCGTCGAATATCTGGCCAATGGCGGCACGCTGGACAAGCTCGCGGCTTGAGCATTCGATAACTGGCGCCGTTTCGCGCGTCGTTGTTCATGCTGCCCAAAAAGCCCGGTTCTCCGGGCTTTTTGCTTTTCCGCTCATGGCGATGTATCAACAGGCGTTATTGCGGCGACGCACCATTATTGCCGCATTCCAGTCATTGTCACATTCCAGCCAATTCCTCGCCATCCATTCCACCGGGAGCGCCGCTTTCCGGATTTCCGCGCTGAATACATACGCCAACCCGCCGCACGCCTTTTATCGCGCCAAGCTTTGCGAGCCGTATCCTCACCCACGGCGCAGCAAATTTTTCGCACAGCAGACCAGCGACAAATTCGCCCAGAGTTTCGATCAGATTGAAATGCCGACCCGCGAGTTCCGCCCGGATATATTCAACGACTACCGCATAATCAATGGTATCGGCGATATTGTCGCGGAGGGCGGCGGCTTCCGGCACGCCAAGGCTCAGGTCGAATTCGACGGTCTGAGATGCGACGCGCTCGCGGGAATGAATTCCCACCCAGGCATCGACGCGCAACCCTTCGATAAAGATGAAATTCATCGCGGTTCCCAATAAAATTGCTGCAAAATTTTAGCCGCCCTGGCCGGGCGCGCACAACTCTTCGGAAAAACGATGATAACCCTACCTTTCGTACTACTACTATTGACCGGCGCTTATCTCGCCGGTTCTGTACCCTTCGCCATTGTGTCGAGCCGTCTGTTCGGTATTGATGATCCGCGTAGTTACGGTTCGGGTAATCCGGGCGCTACCAATGTCTTGCGCAGCGGCAGCAAGGCCGCCGCCGCCTTGACGCTGGCGGGCGATTGTTTCAAGGGCTGGCTAGCGGTATGGGCCGCGTCCGCGCTCGGGTTCGATGCCCCCATCGCCGCGCTGGCGGGGTTGGCCGCTTTCATCGGCCACGTTTTCAGCGTTTTCCTGCGTTTCAAGGGCGGCAAGGGCGTCGCCACCGCGCTCGGCGCGTTGCTCGGCATCGACCCGGTTATCGCGCTCGGCAGCCTTGGCGTCTGGCTGCTGGTCGTGCTGGCGAGCCGCTATTCGTCGGCAGGCGCGCTCGCTGCGACGGTCGCCGCGCCGGTTCTCACCGGCCTCGTCACCGGCGACGCGGCACTCACGATCATCGTGCTGTTCATCGGCGCGATACTGGTCTGGCGCCATACCCCAAACATCAAGCGGTTTTTGGCCGGCACGGAAGAAAAGGTCGGCGCGGACAAGCGATAGCCTGGCGCTATCAGCCGCGGGGCGCTTGCGGACGAGCGAGCGAGGACAGCGGCCAGCGCGGCCACGCCCGGATGCCGCCGCCTTGCGGACGCTCCCCCCGTATCAAACGCTGCACGGCGGCAAACGCGATCATCACGCCGTTGTCGGTGCATAAGTCCGGCGCGGGGTAGTACGTCCGCGCGCCGAGGCGGCTGGCGGCAGCATCGAGCGCGGCGCGCAAGGCCAGATTGGCCCCGACGCCACCCGCGACGACCAGCGCGCGCAGGCCGGTTCGTTCGAGTGCCGCCAATGCTTTCGCTACCAGCACGTCAACCACGGCCTGCTGGAAATCGGCGGCTAGTTCAGTGTGCCATTCAGTGCGCCAGTCCTGCGCCGACACGATATTGAACACCGCCGTTTTCAGGCCGCTGAAGCTGAAATCGAGATCGCCGGAGCGCAGCAAGGGGCGCGGCAACTTGAAACGCCCGGTCTTGCCGCGCGCAGCAAGCGCCGCCAGATGCGGCCCGCCCGGGTAGCCGAGGCCGAGTATCTTGGCCGTTTTGTCGAAGGCTTCTCCGGCGGCGTCGTCGAGCGTTTCGCCGAGCAGTTCGTAATCACCCACATCGGCCACCCGCATCAATTGGGTATGCCCGCCCGACACGAGGAGCGCGACAAACGGAAAAACTGGCGGATCGCTGGAGAGCAGCGGCGAGAGCAGATGTCCTTCGAGGTGATGCACGGGCAGGGCCGGAATGCCTGCGGCCATCGCCATCGCCTCGGCCACGCTCGCCCCTGCCAGCAGGGCGCCCGCCAGCCCCGGCCCTGCGGTGTAGGCGATTGCGTCAAGGCCGGAAACAGCAAGACCGGCTTCATTCAAAGTCTGGCGAATCAAAGCCGGTAACAGGCGGATATGGTCACGCGAGGCCAGTTCGGGGACGACGCCGCCATAGATGGCATGAAGATCGACCTGCGTATGCAGCGCCTGCGCGAGCAAACCGTCATGGCTGTCGTAAATGGCGACGCCGGTTTCATCGCACGACGATTCGATCCCCAGAACTTTCACCGTGACCCGTCCCGCCCTTTGCCGAAAAAAGGGGATTCTACCCACAGCCGCGAGCCGGAGCCGAAAAAAACCGCATGAAAGTCCTTGCTTGCCGCGCAAGCTTCGCTTATATTGATACGCTTTCACTTCAGACACTGGGGAAGCAGGCAATGCCGGGTATTCGCGTCAAAGAAAATGAGCCGTTCGAGGTCGCCATCCGTCGTTTCAAGCGCACGATCGAGAAAACCGGCGTACTCACCGAACTGCGCGCGCGCGAGTTCTACGAAAAGCCTACTGCCGAGCGCAAGCGCAAGCTTGCGGCTGCCATCAAGCGCAATCACAAGCGCCTGCGCAGCCAGATGCTTCCGCCCAAGCTTTTCTGAGCAGGCCTCGCCGGCTCTGGCGGCCTGGCGCTGACGGCGTTGGCCGCCCATGACCGGATGCGCCGGACGGAAGCCATTCCCGTCCGGCGTCGTGCTTTTCCCGGCTGCTTCCCGGCATGATTCCTCAACCGTTCATCCAGAGCCTGCTTGCCCGTGTCGATATTGTCGACGTCATCGGGCGCTACCTGCCGCTCAAGAAAAGCGGCGCAAATTATTTCGCGCGCTGTCCTTTCCACGACGAGAAATCGGCTTCGTTCTCCGTCAGTCCCTCCAAGCAGTTCTATCACTGCTTCGGTTGCGGCGAGCATGGCACCGCAATCGGCTTTCTCATGGCCTACAGCGGTCTTTCCTTTTCCGAGGCAGTGCACGAACTGGCGCGCGACGCGGGCATGCAGGTGCCCGATGACGGACGCTCGCCCAGGCCGCAGGGCGACAACCACGAACGCCTCATCGAAATCATCTCCAAGGCGGCGAGATTCTACCGGGATACCCTGGGGCAATCGCCCGAAGCAGTCGCCTATCTCCAACGGCGCGGGCTTTCCGGCGAGATCGCCGCACGCTTCGGCGTCGGCTTCGCCCCGGACGGTTCCCCCTTGCAACGGGTTTTCCCGGATTACCAGAACAAATTGCTGAACACCGCCGGTATGGTCATCGACGGCGAGCAGGGACGGCGTTACGACCGCTTCCGCCACCGGATCATGTTCCCGATCCACGACCGGCGAGGACGCATCATCGCTTTCGGCGGACGGGTGCTCGACAGCGGCGAACCCAAATACCTGAATTCGCCCGAAACGCCGCTATTTGAAAAAGGGCGCGAACTCTACGGGCTGTTCATCGCGCAAAAAGCCATCCGCGACGCCGGTTTCGCCCTCGTGGTCGAAGGCTACATGGATGTCATTTCGCTCGCGCAATTCGGCGTGGGAAACGCGGTAGCGACCCTCGGCACCGCGACCACGCCGCATCATATCCAGATGCTTCTCCGCCAAACCGACCGTGTCGTATTCTGTTTCGACGGCGACGCGGCCGGACGCCGGGCCGCCTGGCGGGCGCTCGAAAACGCGCTCGAAACCCTGCGCGACGACATCACCCTCTCCTTCCTCTTCCTGCCGCCCGAACACGATCCCGATACATTCATCCGGGAAAAAGGCTCCGACGCCTTGCGTGAAGCCGCCGCCCAGGCCACGCCGTTGGCGCGCTTCCTGCTCGACAGTCTCAGGCAGGATTGCGATACCGCCAACGAGGAAGGCCGCGCCCGCCTGGTGCATGACGCCAAACCGCTCATCACCCGCATCCCGGCGGCCGCCTCGATCCTGCGCCTGCAACTCGTCAAGGCCATCGCCGGCATGAGCCATCTCACCCAGGCCGAAACCGAGCGCGCCTTCGGCATCGCGCCCATGGACGAACGCCCGCGCACCGCCGCCAATCCAGCCGCACACCATGTTTCCGTGCGAAAACCGCCGCCTTCGTCGGCATCGACCCTGCTGCGGCTCGTCCTCCAGCACCCTGCCTTGGCCGCGAGGCTGCCCGTCAGCCTGATTCCGGACGACACCGCCGAAGGGCGCGCCCTGATCGCCATCGTCGATCTGGTCGACCTCGGTGACCCCGTCACCGGATTGGGCGCGCTGGTCGAACGCTTCCGGGATACGCCCCACGGCGATACGCTGGCCCGTGTCGGCGCGGAACTTATCGACACCGAGTTCGACCCCGCCGTGATCGAAACCCTGTTTGAAGACGGCCTGCGCAAACTCAGCGCCGACGCCATCACCCAGGAAATCTCGCGGCTCATGGAAGAAGCGCGCACAAATACACTCCCGCCCACAAGGCGACAGCGCCTGAATGATCTGCTGCGAGAAAAGAGCACGCTTTCCGCTTTTGCGAAACCATCCAATTCATGGTAGAATCTACTGTTCCACAGATTCTCCCGACTTTCGAGGAGTGCCATGGCACGCGAAAAAGCCAAGGATAAAGATCCCAGCAAAACAGGCGCTTCCAGGGGGCGCAGCACCAAGGCCAAGGACGCCAGGGCCAAGGAAAAATTCAAGGCCGCGCTAGCGCTCCAGAGGCCTGAGTTGACACAAGTCGACGCCGAAGTCCGCCGAACCCAGCTCAAGACCCTGATTACGCTCGGCAAGGAGCGTGGCTACCTGACCTACGCCGAAATCAGCGACCATCTGCCCGACGACGTTGCCGACGCCGAGCAGATCGAAGAAATCATCACCACCTTCAACAGTCTGGGCATCCAGGTCTACGACGTCGCGCCCGCGACGGAAGACTTGCTCATGACCGACAACGTTGCCAACCCGGTCGATGAGGATGTCGCGGAAGAAGAAGCCGAACAGGCGCTCTCCAAGGTAGACGCCGAATTCGGGCGCACCACCGACCCTGTGCGCATGTACATGCGCGAAATGGGCATTGTCGGGCTTCTCACCCGTGAGGGCGAAATCGAGATTGCCAAGCGTATCGAAGAAGGTCTGAAGCACATGGTGCAAGCCATTTCCGCCTGCCCGACCACCATCGCCGAAATGCTGGATATCGCCGAAAAAGTCACCCGCGACGAAATGCGGGCCGATGAAATCGTCGACGCGGTGATCGACCTCAATGCCGTCGCCCAGGAAGCCGCCGAAGAAGAAACCGAGAAGACCGCCGCCGAAGGCGAAGGCGGCAGTGAGACTACCGAAAACAGCGAAAGTGGCGAAAACGAAGAAAACAACGGCGAAACCGAGGACGACGAAGATGGCGAAGCCGCCGCCAGCGCCGCCACGCTGGCGCAACTCAAGGCCGACGCTCTTGCCCGATTCGATATCATCCGCGACCACTACAAAAAGATGATGAAAGCCCTCGGCAAGAGCGGCTCGCAGAACCGTACTTACCTCAAGCACCAGCGCGCCATCTCCGATGAATTGCTTAGCATTCGTTTCACCGCCAAGACCATTGAGCGCCTATGCGACTCCGTGCGTCAGACGGTCGAAAAAGTGCGCAGTCACGAGCGCCAGATCCAAAGCCTGTGCGTCGAACGCGCAGGCATGCCGCGTCCGCACTTCATCAAATCCTTCCCTGGCCACGAAACCGATCTCGAATGGTTGCCGGGCGAAATCGCCCTCTCCAAGCCCTATGCCAGCGCCCTTGGCCGCGCCCATCCCGCCATTTTCGAGGAACAGCAAAAGCTGATCGGACTGCAAGAAAAAATCGGCATTCCGCTCAAGGAACTCAAGGACATCAATCGCCAGATGTCCACGGGCGAAGCCAAGATGCGGCGTGCCAAGCGTGACATGACTGAAGCCAACCTGCGGCTGGTCATCTCCATCGCCAAGAAGTACACCAACCGCGGCCTGCAATTCCTTGATCTCATCCAGGAAGGCAACATCGGCCTGATGAAAGCCGTTGACAAATTCGAATACCGGCGCGGCTACAAATTCTCCACCTACGCCACATGGTGGATTCGCCAAGCCATCACCCGCTCGATTGCCGACCAGGCGCGCACCATCCGCATACCCGTGCACATGATCGAGACCATCAACAAAATGAATCGCATTAGTCGCCAGATACTTCAGGAAACCGGGCAGGAACCCGACCCCTCCACCCTAGCGGTACGCATGGAAATGCCCGAAGAGAAGATCCGCAAGATCATGAAAATCTCCAAGGAGCCAATCTCTATGGAAACCCCCATTGGCGACGACGACGATTCCCATCTGGGCGACTTCATCGAAGACACCGCGACCCTGGCTCCCGCCGAAGCCGCTACCTATGCGGGCCTGCGCGATGCCACTGCCGAAGTGCTCGACTCGCTCACCCCGCGCGAAGCCAAGGTGCTCCGCATGCGTTTCGGCATTGAAATGAATACCGACCACACGCTGGAAGAAGTCGGCAAACAATTCGACGTCACCCGCGAGCGCATCCGCCAGATAGAAGCCAAGGCGTTGCGCAAACTGCGTCACCCGAGCCGTTCCGAAAAATTGCGCAGCTTCCTAGATAGCGACGCCTGAAGCGCGCCCTGTCCCTTACGGGCCTATAGCTCAGTTGGTTAGAGCAGCGGACTCATAATCCGTTGGTCGCAGGTTCAAGTCCTGCTGGGCCCACCAAAAAATCAATGGCTTGGCAATGTTTGCCAAGCCATTGATTTGTCCGAATCAGGCGCCAAATTAGACATGTCTAATTTGAACGCAGCTTCTCTCCAATCTTTATCCGATTCGGTTGCACTGATTCGCGCCACCGCTGCTTGACGTAAATCTCCGTCGTGCTGGCGCTTTCGTGGCCGCATAGCTGCTGTATTCGCTCGATTGGCTCCCCGGCCAACCACATGTCCGTCGCGCCTTTGCCTTTCAAATCGCGGAAACCAAATGATGCGATAGGTTCGCACCCTACCCGCGTGCGCGCCTTGTTCGCTTTGCCAATGGCACGAGTCAACATGGACGTCAACCCGCTGTACGTGTATGGCATACCACCCCGGGTGCAGATGAGCCGCCGCCCAATAGTCGGTACCGGCCCCACCAATTGCCGCAGCAGCGCGTCAAGCTCCGGCATCAATACAATACACGTCACGCCTCAGACCGATCAGACCGGCGCAAGTGCCGCATCGCCGGGGAACGGGATGATGTTCTCCTGCGAGGGCAGGCGCTCAAGCACGGCCTCAGACCATTGCAACTGCTGGATCATGCTGCCGTCGCTGTGGCGCTTGCCTGTGTCCATGAGCCGGTAAAGCCCGTGGGCGTCCGGCTCGATGGGTACCCATGTGCCGCTGCGGCAGCCCTGCAAGCCTGCCTCGAACAGCATTTGGTTGAACCGCCGCCCAGTCACGTCGATGCGCTTGCCCAACTCCGTGGGGGTGAGGTAGCGGTGCGCTTGATCCTCGGCGAGGAGGTGGGTTCTGTCGAGCAGGGCGAGCGTGTCGACGCCGGTGATTTTGCAAACGGCGACGTTGGCGCTGAGCGCGGCGGCGTTTTTGTCCAGCCCCAGTACGCGGGCGCAGCGAGCCGCCGCAGGGAACAATTTGAAGGCGTCCGCTTCCGGCGGCGTGCGGGGTTGGCGCCGGGCTTTCGGCATGGCGCTGCCCGTTCGATGAATGCTTGGAATGACTTCACCTGTAATCCACTTGCGGAAAATTTTCGCCTGCGGTTTCTGGCTTTTCAGAACGGCGTTGTACAGGCCGGACTCGGTGATGGTGCTCATTTTCTGGTCGCCGCCGAGGGTACTCATAATTTGAGTACCCTTTTCGTCGTCGTCGAGTTGGCGGGTCATGTTCGCCGCGTCCCGGTATTCGAGGATGTCTGCAACGTCGGCGGCAACGAACCACGGTTTGCCGTCGCGGACGACAGTACGGACTTGATGTCCCTCAAAGTTGAAGACGGCGGGGGTGTTCTTGGTTTCCATGGTGTTCATTTCAGACTCCTTTCTTCGCGGATTGCTGGAAGGCGTGCCACGCCTCGCAGCGCCGGAGGCTTTCTTCATCGGTAAAGGCGCAGCCAACCTGGTGCGCCTGACTGCTGATGTGCTCCTCCGTGAACTCGGCCCGGCTTTTGATCGCGCACAGCACACGGCCAAAGGTGTACATGTGACGATAGGTGTCCGGGTGTTCTAGGCTGTCTAGCGCAAGGCTGGTCAAGAACTCTCTGCTCGCGTGAATAGTATTGCTTGACGATACTATCGTTGCCCGATAGTATCCTTCCATGATTACGAGTTTTCGATGTTCCGACACCGAGGCCCTGTTTCAGGGGCGGCGCGTGGCGCGGTTTGCCAATATCGCGACAGCGGCCCTGCGCAAGCTGGCAATCCTGAATCGCGCGGATTCGCTCGACGATCTGCGTGTGCCGCCGGGCAACCGTCTGGAAAAGCTCATTGGCGACCGGGACGGGCAGTACAGCATCCGTATCAACGGGCAATGGCGCATCTGCTTCAACTTCGAGACGGGCCGGGCGTCGAATGTCGAAATCACGGACTACCACTAGTGGAGAACGATCATGGCACGAGAAATCCCCTATCCGCATCCCGGCGAAATCCTGCTGGAAGAATTTCTGAAACCGATGGGCATCACCCAGTACCGGCTGGCAAAGGAAATCGGCGTACCGCAGCGGCGCATTGGCGAAATCGTCGCGGGCAAGCGGGCGATTACCGTTGATACAGGCCTGCGCCTGTCGGCTTTTTTCGGGATGAGCGATGGTTTCTGGACGGGTTTGCAAACCGATTACGACACCGCCCGCGCCCGCGCGGCTCTGTCCGACGTTCTGCCGCGCATCCAGCGTTTTCAGGAGGTTGCCACGGCCTGAAATTACTGCACCGCGCCCCGGGGTTTTTGAACGGCGGTGTATTTCATCCCCAGCGGCCATCCGTTTTCCCGGGCACGGGTGCTTCCCATTGGGCTTTTTGCGCACGGGCAGCCCGAGTCCGCGCAGGTAGCGCCCCTGCGCGGCGGGCTGCTTCAGGCCGCCGCGCAGGTCATTGACTTCCGCATCGGTCAGCCAAGGGTACACGTCACGCCTCAGACCGATCAGACCGGCGCAAGTGCCGCATCGCTCGGGAACGGGATGATGTTCTCCTGCGAGGGCAGGCGCTCAAGCACGGCCTCAGACCATTGCAACTGCTGGATCATGCCGCCGTCGCTGTGGCGCTTGCCTGTGTCCATGAGCCGGTAAAGCCCGTGGGCGTCCGGCTCGATGGGTACCCATGTGCCACTGCGGCAGCGTTTTTGTCCAGCCCGATGGCGCGGGCCGCGCGGACGAAAACGGGGAGGAATTTGGCCGCGTCGACTTCCGGCGGCGTGCGGGGTTGGCACCGGGCTTTCGGCATGGTGTAGCTGCCGGTCTTGCGAATCGAGGGAAGGACTTCCTCGAAAACCCACCGCTCGAACTTTTCCGCCGCAGGCAGGGTGCTGTTGACCACCAGCCGGAATAGGTCGGGTTCGTTGATGATGCGGGTGTCCCGCAGCCGGTTTAATTCATCCGGGATTGGGTAGCGTTTTGCGGCCCCCTTGCAGTGTTTTTATAGGGCGTCATTGTGATTGGCATAACCGAGAATCTCGGCTACGTCCTTGCCGACGAACCACGGTTCGCCATCTTCGCCCATGACGGTGCGGACGGTATGGCTTTCAAAGTTGAACGGGATGATGTGGGTGTTCATGGGTTTCTCCTTCTGGTGGTAATGGTTAGTGCGTCTTAGCGGCTTTCAGCAACGCTTGAGCGAGATCGGCGAGTTCCTGCCGCGAGACGATGACTTTTCCAGCCTTGTCGAGCAGTTCGGCGTAGTCGGCTGTGGTGAGCATGTGGGCGGGCGGCGCGGGCCTGGTTTCCTCGAAACCCTGCCATCTCCGCGGGCACGGGGATGTCGGAGACAGCGGGCAACGCAGGACGCGCTTCAGGCTGCACGACATGCGCCAGAAAAACGCGCAGGACAATGAGGTGAAAAGCCGGGCTGATCCACGCGGCGTAGGCGATGACAAGCTCCCGGCAAGCATAAGTTCCACCGTGAACCCCGCGCCGGGTCTCAAATAGCGGAATCCCGCTATTTTCGGTTTTCAGCTTTTCGGCTAGTTTTTTTGTTTGCTCATTGGCAAAGAAGTACCGTGGCTGATGTTTCGCTTCGCCGCCGCTCGCGCGGTGCAGGTCGTTGAGGCTGTACAGGCCGTCGTGCTGATGAATGACGGCGGTATCGATGGTGAGGGGCGCGGATGCGCCGGGGGTGGTGGTCATGATGAGTGCTTCAGTCAGGTTTTGAACCTGCACCCCGCCGCCAAACGGGAGGCAGACCGTGACGGGGTTGGCGAACCGATGGAGCACCGGCAGAGCCTTGCGGCTCTGCCCGTCCGGCTGCCATTGACTGGTCGATTTGACCTATGAACTTCACTTTCGACCCCGAAAAACGGCGGATCACCCTGGAAAAACATGGACTTGACCTGGCCAATGCTGAGCGCGTCTTTGCCGGGGAGACGTTCACCCGGCCCGACAATCGCTTCGATTACGGTGAGCGGCGCTTTTCCACCGTGGGTCTGCTGGGGGTCGAAGTCGTCGTCATCGCGCACACCGAAAGCGACGATGTCATCCGTATCATTTCCATGTGAAAGGCAGAACGCCATGAACGAGAAAACTATTTCGCCCGATGCGGGCGAGCTTGATGATGCGCCCGTCTGGACAGAGGCGGATTTCGAGGGCGCAATCCACCGGCGGGCGCGGATACCAGACGCTGATCAACGCCGCCTTGCGCGAGGTCATGCAGGGCAGGCGCTTCGCCGACGATCTGCGCCGGATCATCCGCGAGGAACTGTCATGACCCTCAAATTGCACAGATGGGATACCGCCAAACACCTCAGGACCGAGGAAGACATTGCGGAGTATCTCGCCGCTTGCCTGGAAGAAGCCCCGGGCGACGCGGCCTTTATCGCAGCGGCGCTAGACGACATTGCCCGCGCGCGCGGCATGACGGAGCTTGCCAAGAATACCGGCCTGGGACGAGAGAGCCTCTACAAGGCGCTCTCCGGCAAAAACAATCCGAGCTTCGGCACCATCCTGAAAGTCACCCGCGCGCTGGGACTGAAGCTGATGGTTGTGCAAGCCTGAATCAAGCCTCATCGGAGCGCCATTCTTCCAGAACGGCATTGTCGAAAATATCGCAGAGCGAGCCGCAGAATACGCGGGGGCGCACACCGTTCTTTTCCGCATCGGCGTTCCATTTCATCGGCTGATACCAATAGTTCGCCGACGCGCGGCGACGATCCTTACCCGGCCCCCACTGCGCCATTCCAGACCTGTTCGCCCATACTTCCGCGTAGCAGTTGTCGCATGCCGGGCTGACCTTCTGGCAGCCCCTGCTATGCCCGTTGGCAAGAATCAATATTACCGCGCGCCGCCGGAAAACATCCAGGTGGGCTACGCCGGGACGGCGGGCGCGGCGAAGGAAGGGAAACAACGCTTATGCAAATGGTTGCCCGAAGAAGAGCGGAACCTTGGTCTTTTCCCGGATCGTGCCGATCAGGGTGTCGGATGCCGCTTTCAGCACCTTGTCTGGCC
>JAIRMC010000140.1 GCA_031258965.1 Azoarcus sp.
GCCCGTCAGCACAATGCAGCGCGTCTCCTCATCCTGGCCCAAGGCGGTGAAATGCTCCGCCAGAAGACGGCGGACATTCTGGTTGAGCGCGTTCCGGGCATCGGGACGGTTGACGCGAAGAGTGGCGACGCCCGCCTCGGGGCCGGTGAGAATGACTTCATCCATGGTCGTGTTCCGCTAAGCGAAATAGAGGTTCGTAATTTACACAGATCACAAACCTTAATGAAAGCTTTATCATTTGTAAAGATATAGTCTTATAACTGTTACAAAAGGGACGGTAAACCAGATGCCTAAACCTGAAAAATCCTCCATTTCCGCGCGCATCCGCACTTTCCGCAATGCGCGGCATATCCCAACGGTTTTTATCGCCGTCGTCGCGGGGATGGATTGTCGCCTGGATGTTCCATTGTGCGAAACACTAATTTGATTTCCGTTGACGCCATCAGTCTGTCATGACAGGATGCGCCAGCCGCAAAATCGGGCACGACGAGGGCTTCATGGCCAGGTCCCTGGGCAGTGCCGCCGGCGAATGCATGACCGGGTTTGCAGACGGCCTGGACATGTGCGGGCCTGTTTCCGCTATTCGCGGGCTGGGCATGCGGATCGGGATTATTCGAGGAACGGGCCAATGAACGGAAAACATACCCCATGATGCATGACTATACGGATAACGACATCCAGCAATTCGGTCAGGACTCGCTGGCCAAGGACCGCCTTTTCGTTACGGCGCTAGCCAGGGGATTGGAGTTACTGCGTTGTTTCAGTCCGGGGGAACGTTATCTCGGCGTGACGGAACTGTCTCGCCGCACGGGCATCCCCAAGCCTTCCGCATCCAGGCTGGCGGGGACGCTGGCCAAACTGGGCTATCTCAACTTATCGCCTTCCCTGGGCAAATACAGCCTCGGCCCTGGAGTTTTGTCGCTGGGTTACGCCATGCTTTCCAACATCGACATTCGCCTGGTTGCCCGCCCCGCAATGCAGGAACTGGCCGAATACTCGCGAGCGTCGGTGTCGATCGGCGTATGCGACCGCTTGAGCATGGTCTATGTCGAAACGGTGCGCAGCAGCGCCCCTATCGGCACGCGGCGCGGCGTTGGCTCGCGCTTGCCCCTGGCCCCGACGGCCCTTGGGCGCGCCTATCTGGCGGGGCTGCCGGGGCAGGAACGGGATTTCCTGATGAATCGGCTAAGCCTGCACAACGAACGGGACTGGCCGCGCCTTCGCGTGGGCATCGAACAGGGATTGCGCGATTACGCCGAACGGGGTTTTTGCATATCGGTCAGCGAATGGGAACGGGATGTCAGCGCGGTCGGGGTGCCGTTTGTGGATGCCGATGGCCGTTTAATGGCTTTTAGTTGCGGCGGCGCCGCATTTTTGTTGACTCGGGACAGGCTCGAAAACGACATCGGGCCTCGTCTGGTGAGTCTTGTGCAACACATCAGCGGCGTTGGCCGCATTTAAACACCGGAGATAAACCATGATCCGCGATCAGGAAACGCTTAACCTGCTTATCGACACCGTAGCCCGTTTCGTCAGGGAACGCCTGGTTCCCGCCGAGGAAATCATCGCCGAAACCGATGAAATCCCCGTAGACATCGTCACAGAGATGCGCGAACTGGGCTTATTCGGCCTTTCCACGCCGGAAGAATACGGCGGCCTGGGCTTGACGATGGAAGAAGAAGTACTGGTCGCCTTCGAAATCGCAAAAACTTCGCCCGCATTCCGCTCATTGATTGGCACCAATAACGGCATCGGTTCGCAAGGGCTGATCGTCGACGGCACTGAAGAACAAAAGCAGAAATACCTGCCCCGCCTGGCTTCCGGCGAACTGATTGCCTCGTTCGCGCTCACCGAGCCGGATGCCGGATCGGACGCGGCGGCCGTGCGCACCACGGCCCGGCGCGAGGGCGATTTCTACGTGATCGACGGTACCAAACGCTTCATCACCAACGCGCCGGAAGCGGGCATTTTCACCGTCATGGCGCGCACCAATCCAGACATCAAAGGCGCGGGCGGCATCTCCGCATTCATTGTCGAAAAAGACGCGCCGGGATTATCGTTGGGGAAACGCGATAAAAAAATGGGGCAAAAAGGCGCGCATACCGCCGACGTCATCCTCGAAAACTGCCGCGTACCGGCTGCCAACTTGATCGGCGGGCGGGAAGGCATTGGCTTCAAGACGGCCATGAAGGTGCTGGACAAGGGCCGCCTGCACATGTCGGCCATTTGCGTCGGCGCCGCCGAGCGGATGCTGAACGATGCCCTGAACTACGCCATCGAACGCAAACAATTCGGAAAACCCATTGCCGAATTCCAGCTTATCCAGGCCATGCTGGCCGACAGCCGCACCGACATCTATGCCGCCCGCTCGATGATTCTCGACGCCGCGCGCCGCCGCGACAACAAAGAAAACATCTCGACTGAAGCTTCCTGCTGCAAACTCTTTGCTTCCGAAATGTGCGGGCGCGTCGCCGACCGCGCCGTGCAGATTTTCGGCGGCGCCGGCTACGTATCCGAATATGCGGTTGAGCGTTTCTATCGTGACGTACGCCTGTTCCGCATCTTTGAAGGCACCTCGCAAATCCAGCAACTGGTCATTGCGCGCAACATGATCCGGGAAGCACAGGGCTGAAGCCTTGCCCACTGACGCCCATATGCTTTCACAAGGCCGAAACAAAAAAGGATTCGGCCCAAACAAGGAACGCCTGTATGAATGTGGAAACTTCTGCCTCTGTTTTACCCAAGGAAAGGATCTGGATCGCGGTCTTCATCTTTGGCTTTCTGGTGCTGATGATGGACGGCGCCGACCTCATGTTCCTGGCCTACAGCCTGGCGGAGCTGAAAAAAGAATTCCAGCTTACCCAGACCGAAGCCGGTTCATTCGGCACCATTACCATGATCGGCATGGCCATTGGCGGCATATATGGCGGCTGGGCCGCGGACCGCTTCGGGCGGGTCAAGACCGTGATCTGGTGCGTCGTGATTTTCTCGGTCGGCACCGCCATCCTGGGAGCCACTCATAACTACTGGCAATTCGCCTTTTTCCGGTTCATCGCCGCATTGGGACTGGGCGCGGCCTACGTGACCTGCAACACGCTGATGGCGGAATATGTGCCCACCAAATACCGCACCACGGTACTGGGCACCTTGCAGGCGGGATGGTCGGTAGGCTATCTCCTGGCCACCATCCTGGCGGGCATGATTATTCCGCATCCGGATTACGGCTGGCGCTGGCTGTTTTACGTGGCGCTGATTCCGGTGGTACTCACGCTCCTGATGCACTGGATGGTGCCGGAACCCCGCTCATGGGTAGAAGCCAATGCCCGGCGTCTGCTGGAAAAAGCGGAAAGCGCCGCCAATCAGGCAGCTCAAAAAGCGGAAAACGCCTATCGAACCATCTTTAGCGACCCGCACATCCGCACCATGTTCATCCTGTGGTGCCTGACGGCGGGCTTCCTGCAATTTGGCTATTATGGCGTCGGCAACTGGATGCCTTCCTATCTCGAAAAAGAAATGGGGATGGAATTCAAGAAAATGACCGATTACATGGTTGGCACCTATACCGCCATGATTCTCGGCAAGATCATCGCCGGATGGGTTGCCGACCGTATCGGCCGACGTCCTGTCTATGCGTTCGGCGCCATCGCCGCCGCCGTGTTCCTGCCGCTGATCGTTCTCTACCACACGCCAGAGAACATCATCTTCCTAATGACAGCCTTCGGTTTCGTTTACGGCGTTCCCTACGGCGTCAACGCCACCTACATGACCGAGAGCTTCGAGACCCGGATTCGCGGCACAGCCGTGGGCGGCGCCTACAATGTGGGACGTATCGTGGCTGCCGCCGCGCCATTTTCCATCGGCTTCCTGGCCGATCGCGGCTCCATCGGCACCGGGTTCCTGGTCATGGGCGGCGCGTATTTCCTCTGCGGCTTGCTGCCCGCGCTTTTCATCAAGGAAAAACTCTACGACCCGCAAAAGTAACGGGCATAACGGGCAATCACCTTTCCCCAAACCTGTGCCGGCCAGAGGACCGGCACAGTTTTTTGTCATGCGATCTTGCAATTGGCGCGGATCGGCAAATTGACGCCCAAAGGGAACCTCTCATTCACTGCCATTACGAAGCCCGAAAGGCCATGATGTGCCACACGGCTCGTGGATCGCCGCGCTCCGCTCGCAATGACGGCTGGCTTGAACCGGCGCTACGCCGCGCTTCCAAGAAACCGGCTGAGGATGATGAAGTGATCCTCGAACAGTTCCGCCTCCATCCCGGAAATTGCGGCGATAGGAAACCAGCGCGCTTCGGCGGCGTCGTCCGCGCCCTGGATGGCCGGTAAATGACCGGACGGCAAATCGAACCAGTGCGCGTGCGTAATAATGCGCCCGCGCTGGCAACGGTCGGGGTGGTCGAATACGGCAACGTCGCGCAGGGCGGGCAACAGCCCGGCGTCGGGCACATCCAGCCCCGTTTCCTCTTTCAGCTCCCGGATCGCGCCTTGCAACAAGCGCTCGCGGCCTTCGAGGAAACCGCCTGGAATGGCCCACAGCCCTTTGCCCGGCGCATGTTTGCGCCGTATCAGCAGAACGTGGTTCGCGGCGGTCACCACCGCGTCCAACGTGATGAAAGGGCCGACGCCCCATTTCTTCTTGTAAGCTTCGATAGCCTTGTGTTCTTCCTGCATGGCGCTGAAAACGGGGCGTGTGGCCCAATCGTCGAGATAGCGGGCGACCGCGGGCGGAACGAGATCTTGCAGTGATGCGCGGACGCCATCCGTGTTGCCGGCGTTGAAATAACGCTGGCGGATCGTCGTGGCGTCGATTTCTCCCTGGCGCTCGACGGCGATGAAAGACCAGCGCGGGAAAATACCCAAGTAATCGCTGGAAGCGTCTTTGTGAAACCCGGCGAGGGCAATGCGCGGCGCGGCGATTCCCGATTTTTCCAGCTCCGCACGCACGCCGGTTTCCAGCGCCGCCGCCCAGCGGCGGTCGTCGTAATAATCGCGGACCGGCACGAACGCCACCCGGCGCGCGCTGGCTTCATCGAGACTGGCGGCGATCATCGCCGCGCGTTCTTCCCAAGTGAAAGGGTTCTTGGCGTTCCGCGCCTGGAAAGCGGAGCCGATCACGAGGATGACCCGTGCGGCTCGCGCCAGCGCCTCGCGCAGCAAAGCGGCATGGCCGTTGTGGAAAGGCTGGAAGCGGCCTATCAGGATAGCGTCGTCGAAGCTCGATTGCATGATGTACTCGCCTTGTATGGGAGGCTCAGAATACCGGGCGTATCGCGCCCTTGTAACGTTTTTCGATGAATTTCCGGGTTGCCGGCAAAGTCAGCGCCGCCGCGAGCTTTTTCAGCGCCTCGCTTGTCGCGTTGTCGGGCCGGGCAACGAGGATATTTACATACGGCGACTGCGCGCCTTCGATGATGAGCGCGTCGGCAAGCGGATCGAGTCCGGCCTCCAGCGCGTAATTGGTATTGATGAGCGCAAGGTCCACCTGCCCGAGCGCGCGCGGCAAGGTTGCAGCCTCGATCTCGCGGAACCGGAGTTTCTTGGGGTTCGAGACAATATCGCGCACCGTCGCGGTAATGGCGCCGCCGTCCCTGAGGCGGATGAGATCATGCGCGGCCAGCAGCAGCAAGGCGCGTCCACCGTTGCTAGTATCGTTGGGTATGGCGACCGTCGCGCCTTCGGTGAGGGCATCGAGTTTCCCGATCTTTTTGGAATACGCGCCGAAAGGCTCGATATGCACGGCAACAACGCTTGCCAGCGCCGCGCCCCGGCTTTTGTTGAATTCATCGAGATAAGGCTTGTGCTGGAAAAAATTGGCGTCGAGCTTTCTTTGTACAAGCTGCAAATTGGGTTGCACATAATCAGTGAAAACCTTGATGTCGAGCGTGACTCCCTTCTTTTCGAGCGCGGGCCTGACAAATTCGAGAATCTCGGCATGCGGGACGGGCGTTGCCCCAATGCGCAACGCCTCTGCCGAAACGGGGGACAGAAACGCCGACAACGCCGAAATGAGCCAGAAGGACAAGATGGGTTTATCGGAAAACTTCATGACTTTATCCTCCAAAATGCGGTCAACGGTGAGTAAAACGCAGCACCAGCTTATCACCGAACATTTGCAGGGCCTGCACGAGAAGCAGCAAAAAAATGACAGTGACCGTCAAGACATCGTTTTGATAACGGTGATACCCGTAGCGTATTGCGAGATCGCCAAGCCCGCCGCCGCCGACAATGCCGGACATCGCCGTGTAGGACACCAGCGCGATGGCGGTAACGGTCATGGCGGCGGCGATGCCGGGCAAAGCTTCGGGAATCAGCGCCTCCAGCACGATCCGCCGCGTGCTCGCGCCCATTGCCTGCACCGCCTCGATGATGCCGCGATCAACTTCGCGCAACGCCGTTTCGACAAGCCGCGCGAAAAATGGCGCCGCCCCCGCCACGAGCGGCGGAATCGACCCCGCCACGCCGAGCGAAGTACCCGCAATGACCTCCGTGAGCGGCATCATGACGATCAACAAAATAATGAAAGGCACCGAACGCAGAATATTGACGGCGAACGAGAGCGCATTATAGAAAGCCATTTGTTCCAGCAATTGCCGCTTGCCGGTCAGGAACAGCAAAATACCGAGCGGCAAACCGAAAACCAGCGTAAAAAACATCGAAATACCGAGCATCAGCAACGTATCGAACGTCGCTTCGCCAACGTCGGCCCAGGGAATATTGCTCATGAAATCCATCAGCGCACATCCTCGACAACAATTCCCGCGTCACGAATCCGGCTCAGCGCCTCCGCCGTGCGCACGCCGCTCAGGCCCAGGACAAGCCGCCCGTAAGGCATATGCCGGATCCGGTCGATATGCCCGGAAACAAAGCAAAAGTCCACCCCGCATTCGCGCATGATTTCGCCGAACACCGTATCGTGGAGTTTCCCGCCGCGAAACGTCAGGCGCACGAGCCGCCCTTCAATATGATCAAACGCGCCGCCCGAATCCCCGTCGCCTTCTTCGGATTCGGAAACAAAACGGCGCGACGCCGGATGCCCTGGCCGCAGGAACACTTCGGCGACTTCGCCCGTTTCGACGATACGCCCCTCGTCGAGCACGGCGACGCGGTCGCACAAATTGCGGACCACCTTCATTTCATGCGCAATCAATACAATGGTGAGATTCAATTCCCGGTTGATTTCGTCCAGGAGACGCAGCACCGATTGCGTCGTCTGCGGATCGAGCGCCGAAGTAGCCTCGTCGCACAAAAGAATTCGCGGCCCGGTTGCCAATGCCCGCGCGATGCCCACCCGCTGTTTTTGCCCGCCGGAGAGTTGCGCCGGATATTTATCGGCATGCCCGTCCAACCCCACCCGTTCTATCAGGGCCGCGACGCGATGCCGGATTTCGGCCTCGTCCGCCTGCCCGGCAATCCTGAGGGGAAATGCAATATTCTGCGCCGCCGTCTTTGACGACAACAGATTGAAATGCTGGAAAATCATCCCCGCCTTCTGGCGCAATGCGCGCAGGGCCGTGGCATCCATGGCCGTCACCTCCGCGCCGTCGACCCATATCCTGCCCGCGTCCGGCCGCTCCAGCGCGTTGATGAGGCGGATCAGCGTCGACTTTCCCGCGCCCGAGTGCCCGATAATGCCGAAAATCTCGCCCGCGCCGACCTTCAGGTTGATATTGCGCAATACCGGCATATCCTGCCGCCCGACGCGATAATGTTTGGAAACGTCCTGAAGTTCGAGAATAAGAGGGCGCGCATTCATCGCGGGGTTTCCAAACGAAATACTTCAGGCCGCGCCGGATTTGTCCCGCGTCAGATAGGCGACCAACATCGGCAGCAACGAAACCGCGATGATACCCACGACAAGCAGGGAAAGATTCTGCCGCACCCAGGGCAAATTGCCGAACCAATATCCCGCCAACGTGAGCGAAAAACACCAGCTCAGCCCGCCCGCCAAGTTGAACAGGGAAAAACGGGGATAATCCATTGCGCCGACCCCTGCCACGAAAGGCGCGAAAGTACGGAAAATCGGCAAAAAGCGGGAAATGACCAATGTCTTGCCGCCGTGGCGCTCATAAAACGCCTGCGTTTTCAAAAGCGCCTGCTTGTTGAAAAAACGGGAGCCTTCCCATTGAAATACCTTCGGGCCGAGATAACGGCCTATCTGGTAATTCAACATATTGCCCAACACCGCCGCTGTCGACACCGCCGCCAGCAGCCAAGCGATATCCATCCCGCCGCCGCTTTCCTCCGCGCCGAGCGCCGCCAGCGCCCCCGCCACGAACAACAGCGAATCCCCTGGCAGGAATGGCGTCACCACAAACCCCGTCTCCGCAAAAACAATGAAGAACAGTATGGCGTAAATCCATATACCGTACTGTATTGTCATGGCCGTCAGATGCTTGTCCAGATGCAGGACGATGTCGATGAATTGGGCGATGAGTTCCATGGGAAAAAAATGACGGATGCGGAAAGCCGGGATTCTACCTTAGGATTATCTGGACAACCCTGCGGCAGCTCGTCTTTGGTCAAGGAAACGCCGATTATTAATCGTCATTGCGCGCGTAGCGTGGCAATCCATGGGCCGTATGGCACGCCACGGAGCCATGGCCCTCGCAACGACGAATCCTCCACCCCATCATTGCGAGGGCCAAAGGCCCGTGGCAACCCATACGGCGGTGAGCGCCCGCACTGACAGGCGAAATCACGGGAATACCTTCGCGGGAGGCGTGCGCTTGCAGGGCTTCTTCGTCCATATACTCGTATGCCATGGTCTCGATGTTCATGACGCTCAGGAAGGTGGCAGGTTATCAGCAAGTGGCTTGCTCTGCTGAGTACAGCGCTTGGCTGGGCAAGCGGCGAGCATCAGCTTGACAACGCAGGGCGTGTTCGAACAAGCGCCGAAGGTATTCGAGAGACGCCGGCGCTTGCTCGGGCAAGCTCGAAGCATCGGCTTCTCGAAGTTCCGAGCGTATTCGGGCAAGCGCCGAGGGGATTCGAGGACGTTCGGCGCTTGTTCGAGGAAGCTCGGAGCATCGACTTCTTGAAGTTCCGAGCGTATTCGGACAAGCGCCGAGGGTATTCGAGGGAGCGCGGCGCTTGCTCGGGCGAGCGCCGGGCGTATTCGAGGAAGCACGGCGCTCGTTCGGACAAGCCCGCGCGCCGGGACGGCCGGAAAAAAACTTACTCCGACGGCTGCGCACGGCGCGGCCTGCCGCCGGGGAAGCGTTCCTTCAACTCCGCGTAAAGTGTTTTTGCGCCTTCCACATTGGCCTTCGTCGCCGCCAGCAGGCCG
>JAIRMC010000083.1 GCA_031258965.1 Azoarcus sp.
CAGTGTTTCGGCGCGCGTTTTCAGCGCGTCGATCTGCGCTTTATGTGCGTCGGTGATTGCCGCAATCGCGTCGTTGATGTGCGTTTGGATACGCACTAATTCCCGTTGCGTATCCCCCAGTTCGCGGATTGCATTCTGCGTTTCCTCACGGCTCTGGCAGGCGCAGGTCGCGGCGATTTTTTTGACTCTAATCATTTGAGTTGCTCCGGTAATTTGAAAATAGAACGGCATCCGTCGCGCTGTACGGGCTGGCGTATCAGGACGCCCTCGTTGGCGAGCAGGGTAACGACTTGGGTAACCCAGCTACCGCTATACCCGGCGTGCAGTTCGCGCCGCACGTCGAGTGTTGTGATGCCCTGAGGAAACCGCCCGGAATGCAGCATTTCCAGGACGGTTTTTGTAATGTGCTTTCGCGCCCGCCCTGCGCAACCGGGATGTCTGGCCTGGCGGCGCACGGACGGGCGCGGGGCCTGTTCACGGGCCAGGCGGGCAGCGCGTTTGGCGATCTCGTTATTCGTGACGCCCATCGCCATCCATTGCCGGGAACCCCGGCCCGCCAGGTCGGCGAGGGCGGCGTCGATCTGGCCGCGCAGACTGAAATCGGGGGCGTTCATGTTGCGCCCCGCTCGCGTAGGTTCCAGAACAGAGTGACGCCGTTCAGCACAGCGGTGATGCGCGGCGGGGCGCTGTCCGTCCCGGCCAGCCAGAGGCGTTTTCCGCGCGTGGCGGCCAGCAGCCTGTCGAGGCGGACGCCAGGGGCGTCCGGATCGACGCACAGGGAGAGAACGGGCGCATCTTCGCCGTCACTAATGACGGCGGCCACAACGCCGACATTCCAGTCGCGCAACTGCCGGGTGACGGCGTTGACGAGCGTCAGGCGCTCGATGAATCGGCGGTTCAGCACCCGGACGGATGGCGGGATGCGCGGCACGGGCAAAGGGAACGCTATGGCGTTATTCATGGCCGTCCCTTGTTTTTACGGTCGACGGCACGTTCAGTGGCCAAGAGAGATATATCCTCAAAGGCGTCGCGGGCCAGACTCAATTGCTCCTCGGCTTCGTGCAGTTCGTCCAGAAGCGTCCGCGCCTCGGCAGAGGTCAAGGGAATTTCAAATTGAATTTTTTCCTCGATGGTGTACATATCCCCTCCTCACGCCAGCGATTGCAGGCACAGGGCCTGTTTCGCTACGGCATCGACAAGTTTCACGTCCAGGCCGCGGTCCTCGCGGAATTTTTTGATGCCCGCGACAAGTCCTTCGACGAGCATCCGGGCGCTGCCCCGGCTGTAGGCGTGCAGGCGCGCGACGACGTCCTCGGGCACGTCCTCCGCGCCAAAAGCGGCCTGGGTGAGCGCTGCGGCATCGTCCGGGGTGATGCCGCGCAGGGTTTCCGGCCAAAATCCCGTGCGGCTGCGGATTTGGTCGAATTGCCCGTGTTGCGGGCGAATGAGGCCGGACAGGTGCTCGGTGCCGGTGAGCACGACGCCGATGTTCGCTAGATCGCGGACGCGGCGAATCGTGTGCAGCTGATGTGGGGTGAGGGTTTCGGCCTCATCCACGATCAATAGGCTGTCGGTATCGCGTAGACTGGCAACAATCTGGTCGAATTTGTCGGCGATGCTGCCCTTTTCCAGCCCCATTACGGCGCGCGCCAATTGTTTGACGAGCGATTGCGGCGTCATCGTGGGCGACGCCTCGATGATGTGGGTGTTCGGACGGGTGAGCGCGTAGTGTTTGATGGCGAACGTTTTGCCGGTGCCGACGTAGCCGGAGAGCACTGCGAAATTGCGGTAGTTCCGGGCCATGTCGCAGCCAATGTGGATGAGCCGGAATACGCTGGTTTCCACGGCGGGCATGGCGCGGCCACTGGCGGCGTCGGCGTTTTTGAGAGCGCTGGCGACCGAGGCCAGCAGTTTGGCCGGGCTGGTGGCGTAGCTGCCGTGGATGATCTGGTTCAGGGATGATGCGGAGATGCGCGCCAGCCGCGCGAGCGCGGCCTGGCTGTAGCGGTTCTCCTGCATCCATCGGGTGATGCCGGTGATCTGTTTGGTATCCGCCGCGCTGTAGTGCGCGGGGAATACAGGCGTAACGGGAGCGTTCATATTGACCTCGATTAAATGTCGAACAGGTTGATTTCGCCGTTGTCCGGTTTGGCGGGCGGCGCGGATTCCAGCAATGCGGCGTGCCCGTCCAGGACGGCCTCCGCGTCGAGCACCAGCCCCGCGCGGGCTTGTTGCTCGGCCATTTTTTTCTCTAGGCGTTTAAGGGCATCCGCCGCGCGCATCTGGCGTTTCTCGTCGAGCCGGGTTTTATCGACGGCGTCGATGGCGGAAATCAGGTGCGCGTCGCATATCCAGCGACCACGCTGGTCGCGGATGACGCCGACGCGGTTGTCCATCAGGTCGTATTCGAGAACGACCTGTTTATGATTGAACGCATGCAGGCCGGGATGCCCGTATTCGCGTTTGCCGTGGCGGACGCTGGCGCGACGCACGGTAAGGGTGACAGCCTGACGTTTGAGTTCGGTTACGCTCATGGCGGGCGGGATGGGCTGGAGTTCCCGCCAGACGGCGCGCCGCGTGGTCTCCATGTTTTCGGGGTGCGGACGGTTGATGAACCGCTCGATCCAGGCGTTGAACGCCACTGCGAAATCGGCCAGCGCGGGCGGCGAGAGCCGCCCCGCCTTGACCTCGCGCACCACGCGATTGAGATTTTCGGGCGCGGCGTCATCCCCGCAGTAGAACTGCGGGAATTCCATTTTTATAAAATCTTCCTTGACGGTCCGGAAGAACCGCTCCACCCAGCCTTTTCCATGCGGGTTGCCGGGAATCGCGTGAATGATCTGCTGGACGCCCGCGCGGGCATAAAATCCGGTGAGTTCACCGTCCATGAAGCGGTTCCGGTAACCAGAGCCGTTGTCGACGTAGATCATGGGCGGGACGTGGTTCCATCGGGCAAAACATTCCGCCCACATGTTCTGCACGGCGTAGGCGCCCTCGTGCTCGTCAGCCCGCCATCCGACGACCATGCGGCTGCGCAGGTCGATGGCACACGTGAATTCAGGCCGCCACACATCGCCCGTGACGGGGTGGGCGAGGTAGATGTCGCCCCGGTAGCCGTCGGCGACGTAGATGTCGCCGGGCAAGGCGTTTCGTGTGCTGCGCCGGATGTAGGATTTTTCAGTGAGGCGATAGAGGTTTTTGCCGAGGCGCGCGGGCGAGCATTTGCCCAGCATGGCCGGGACGCTCGACAGGTAGTGCCGCACCTGGTCGTAGGTGACGGCGAAACCATCGACCTCGCGGAGTTTGTTGTAAACCGCCGCCATAGAGGGTTTTGACGGCTGATTGAAATATTCGAGGGCAGGCCCCCACCAGGACGTGGCCTCGACGACGCGGCCACGGTGTTCGGGCAACAGGGCGTTGACGCCGCCCTCGCGGTAGGCGGCGCACCACTCCAGCAGCGTGGCGCGGGACGGTGCAGCGCGCCCGGATTTTGCGGCGGCGGCGAGCGCCCCGGCGACGTGCGCCGGAATCGTCACGGCGCATCCCGCCGCCAGCGATTTTCCCGCCTCGACCAGACCGGCGACGGCCAGCGAGCCGGGAACGCCCCGGCGGGCGCTCTGGTCGATCCAGAGCACCAGCGTTTCGCGCCGCAGCGCTGCGGCGCGGGCCGATTCACTGGCCTCGCGCCACGGGTCGCGGGCGCGCAGTTGTAATACCTGCGCGGTGGGGCGAACCGCCGGGCGGTTTCCGTCCGTGAGTTTCACGAGGGCGGATTTCACGCGCTACTCCGCCGTTTTCCGGGGGCGGCCCCGGCGCTTCGGTTCCTCGCCGTCAACCTGCGCGGCGATCCGCGCCCGCTCCATGGCGTCTGCATTGACAATCAGTTGCGCGTCGCGATGCCATCGGTCAGCCTCCTCGGGCGTCATGACGTGCTCGCCCGTTATTCTCTCGGGCAGAGGAATCGGGGATTCCTCCTGCATTCGGCGCAGGGCGTCGAGCGCGCGAGCGGCGATTGCGTTCGCCGTTACCCATTGTTGCTCTATCTGCGCCCGCGCGTCCTCCGCGTCACTGGACGCTGCGCGACGGAAACCGTCGAGCAGCGCGTCCAGTTTTATCGCGGCGGTTTTTTCCGCGCCCGCGCAGTACGCGCGGGTAATGACGAGGTCGCGGGAAATGCGCGGGTCGGTGACGGCGTAGCCGCGCTCCAGACGGGCAGCGCGCTGCTCGGCGATGTTCGCGCGTTCCTGCGCGGCGGTTTT
>JAIRMC010000107.1 GCA_031258965.1 Azoarcus sp.
GTTGCGTCCGGATGGACTTTGACCGAAGTACTGTCCAACGAGACGGCCTCAATTTTGAGCCGGATGATCTGGGCGCGTTGCAGCCGCTCAAAAACCCGCTCCAACACGCCTGCCCTGGAAACGGCCCATTCGTGTGTAGACCGTATGCCAGCGCCCAAACCGCTCTGGCAGTCCGCGCCATTTGCAGCCGTGCTCGGCTATATACAGGATCGCGTTCAGGACTTGAAGATTCAACAAGCTGACGTTTCCACGCTGGCGTGGCAAACAGTCTTTGATCTGGTGATATTGCGCTTCGGTCAGTTCCATTTCCGAAGCATACCAGATTCTGAATCCCTAGTGTGAACACGCCCTAGTCACCTGCACGCGCTCGGTCAGATCGCGCAGTTTGATTTCGATGTCACAGCGGTCATTGTCGAGATAATCGACCGAGAACGAAAAATTCTCCCGCTGCCGGTCGAAATTCTCCAGCATGTCCGGCTGCTGCCAACGCAGCCAGGACACGATAGGGATCATCAGCAGATCGGGGTTGTCGGTGTAATCCGTGACGATCAGCGTCAACGTGTACTCGTATTCGCACAAAATGCCGCCCGACGCCGTCGAGCGCAAATTGCCATCCTCCACGAACACGTGCAGGTTCTCCGGGTTTTGCTGAAACCATGGGCAGGCAGCGGTGAGCGCGGCGCACAGGGAGGCGGGTTTGATCATGGTGAAAAAACCGTTGACGTTATACGGCGAAGCCGTATAACTGAGAGATGCATACGATTTCTGAAACCGAACTTTTCACACGCGAAGCGCGTGACATTTGGACAGAAGACGAGCGCGGCGCATTTTGTGCCTGGCTTGCCCTTCATTCGGACGCAGGCGACGTGGTTCCGGGTTCCGGCGGTTGCCGCAAGGTGCGCTGGAACCCGGCAAGCGTAGCGGTGTGCGGGTAATCTATTTCAACCAACTCGCCGATGGCCGGATCGTTCTGTTGATGATTTACGCAAAGACGCGGCGGGGAAACATTCCCGCGCACATCCTGAAATCCCTGCGGGAGGAAATCGAAAATGACCAAAGAATACATCACCGGCACGGAGCTTGGCGAGAAGCTGCTAGAATCCGTGCGGCAGATGAAGGCGGGCAGATTCGGGCGCGTCACCGTCGTGGAAACACCCAACGCATTGGCCTGCGATGCGCGCCGTAAAACCGGGCTGTCGCAATCCAAATTCGCGCGGCTGCTCGGCATCTCGCTACGCACATTGCAGGACTGGGAACAAGGCCGCCGCGAGCCGTCCGGCGCGGCCCGCACGTTGCTCTTGATCGCGCGCGAACGGCCCGATGCCGTGCTGGCCGTGGCGACGTGAACGTCGTTGTCCATAATCGCGTATTCGCGCGTAGTATGGATATACTCTGTCCGTAATTCATTCATGATCCTCTCCCAACCGTGCCGCGCAACGGTTGGGACGCGCGGCGCAGGTCTCGTAGCGTTGAACGACATCCATCCCCCAGGTCGAGAGGGATTCCATATCCGGCCCTGCCGGTTCCGGAATCGGCGCGCAGAGCAGCACGCATTCAATCACACGGGCGGCGGGGGCACTGGCAGCGTTGGCGGATTTGACGGTGCCGACGAGCAGCCCGAGAGCATCATCAGGCAGACGGCAATCCGTGGGAACATTGACCCGTTTGATAACCTGAACATATCTGGTCTTCTCCTCGGTTTGGCGTTCATTCGCGGCGCGTTCGTCCCGTGCCGCCTGGCTCGCCGCCGCCATGGCGCGTTCCGCCGCCGCTTGTGCCTCGACTTTCTCGGCGGCACAACGCCCGTCGGCGTAGCGATAGCCGAGCGTCCCGCCAGTGGCAAAACCCACGGCGAGCGCAATGGCCGCCACGATCAAGACAGGGCGGCCTCGCATTGCATCAGGAACAGCTCCAGTAGGGACAACATGTCTCTACCCGAAAGAACGGCTTCCTCACGGCGCTGCTCCAGGCAAAGGATCTGGAGGGCGTTCAGCGCGGTGTGCTGCGCCTCGAGGGCGCTCATGCCCTCTTCGATTTTCCGCTTGATACTTGATCGAATGTATAAAATAATCTACAATTCATCCCGTGAATACGATTGAAACCACGGAGATTTTCGACGCTTGGCTTTCCGCCTTGCGCGACCCGCAAGCGGCATATCGGGTGAATGCGCGAATCTTTCGGGCAGAACAGGGCAACTTCGGTGATGTGAAGCCTGTCAGCGAAGGCGTCTCCGAGATGCGCATCCATTATGGGCCGGGGTATCGCGTCTATTTCAAACAGACTGGACAAACGATTTATCTGCTGCTGGCGGGCGGCGACAAATCCACCCAGGCCCATGACATCAAAACCGCGCTCGAAATGGCGCGGCAACTGAAAGAGGAGGCGGATTGAACCATGAACGGAAAAACCAGGACGCGCCGTTGGAATATTCAGGAACATCTAAAAACCGAGGATGACATGCGCGGTTTCCTTGAAGCCTGCTTCGCGGAAGCTGGAGACGATCCTGGCTTCATCGCCAAGGCTTTGGGCGAGGTCGCCCGCGCACGCGGCATGACGGCGCTTGCCCGCGAGACGGCGCTTGGCCGGGATACGCTCTACAAGGCGCTTTCCGGCGAAGGCAATCCGAGTTTTTCCACCATCCTGAAAGTCACCCGCGCGCTGGGACTGAAGCTGACCGTCGCGCACGCCTGAGCCGACGGCGCGGCGCAACGCGCTCTGGCTTTCTGGCCGAAGCGGCCAAGGCAGCGATGCGGTAGAAGGCCTACCGCCTAGTCCGCGTCCGTGAGCCGCGAGCGGCCACGGGCGGCATCGGTGAGCCGGGTGTCCTGGATTTTCCGGGCGACGAGTTCGGCCAATGCCTTTTCGTCCATGCCAGGAGCGGGGTAGACATTGATGGTGACGCCGCCGCCCGTCGCCGGGGTTTGGGCTGCAAGGGCGGGCTGGGCCGGGGTCATGGCAAGCGCGCCCGCCGCGGCTAGGGCGCCACCGATCCGCCGGACGGCGGCCAGCGGGCCGCCCTTGAGTGAGGAGGCCCTACATGGCGAAGCCGCCGATGTCCATGAAGACGCGCGAGGGGGAGCTGATGCCGAGCGCGCTACTAAAGGCGTCGGCCATGCCGACGGCGATGCCGGTAATCCATCCTTTCATGCTTTCCCAGCGCGCTTTCAGGCCCTGCCACAAACCCTCAATGATTTGTCCGCCGAAGGTGCTGAATTTCTCCGGCAGCTCAACGCCAAACCACGAAAACACCGTTGCAAATGCCCGGCAGAATAGCCCCAGCGGCGACCAGTTAAGAAGGGTGCGGACAATGTTTCCGATGCCGCTGGTGAAAAATGCCTTGATGTCTTCCCAGTAGGTATAGATCAGCAGCGCCGCGCCCGCGATGGCAGCAACGAAGAGGTCAATGAGATTTAGCGCTATCAGCATTCTTCCGGCAGATAACAAGCCCCCGCACAGCCCATAGCAACCCTTTGAGAATTTTAATGACCACGGCAGTGCCCGCGGCCAACTTCGAGAATTGGGTCGCAAAGCCTCCAACAACCCCCATGGCTCGCATCGCGCCAAAAATCCGGAAGATTTTTATGATGTTCAGGAACGGGGAGGCGATGAGCAGGCCCACATAGCCCAAGGCTAGCAGGGCGACTTTGAAGGCGAGCAGCCCCGCAATGATTTTGAGTCTCCAGCCCACGAGTACGGAATTTCCCTGTACCCATTTCGAGAGGTCGCGCAGGATGTCGACGATGCTCTCTATCAGTCCGCGTATCCCACCACGCATTGTCGGCGCTGAGGATCAGCTCGTCCCGCGCCTGGTGTTCCGGCCTCGGATGCGGCGATCCAGAGTGCCGGTAACGCCAGAATGGGCGCAACCGCTTGACGGACATCATCTGCGCGTAGCGCCCGGCGTTATAGCTCTGCCGAATATTCGTGTCGTAAATGATCCGGCTGCGCCAGCCGGGCGTGCCGTTGTGTGCCTATCCGTGCGTTTTTACGATTTCCGGGAATGCGGCTTCGAACGCCTCATAACCGCCCGTTGAACGGGCTTTATCGATCGCGTTGTAGATATCTTCGAGCAGCGCGTCATGGTTTGCACCCGCAACAACGAATCCGTGACTGTGCTGTTCCTGCCAGATGCCCGTCCATCCGGACGAAGGCAGCTTGATTTTACCGCGCCAGTAGTCGATGGCTTCCTTGAACGGGAGTCCGCGCCATTTGCAGCCGTGCTCGGCTATATACAGGATCGCGTTCAGGACTTGAAGATTCGACAAGCTGACGTTTCCACGCTGGCATGGCAAACAGTCTTTGATCTGGTGATATTGCGCTTCGGTTAGCTCCATTCCCAAAGCATACCAGATTCTGAATCTCTAGTGTGAACACGCCCGAGAAGGTCATGCCAAATCTTCGTAACGCCCTGTGGGGCGTGACACATTGGCGTGCCGGCGCAGAGACAAGGAAGCGTGGGTCGGTCAAAGCGCACAGTGCGGCGGAGCCGCACTGGAGGCGGGAAATAGAAAAAGCCCGCGAGCCGATGAGGCTTGCGGGCTTTTTGTGTGGGTTAGCCTGACGTTGACCTACTTTC
>JAIRMC010000134.1 GCA_031258965.1 Azoarcus sp.
GCGCGAATCCGGCAAACCCCGCGCCGCTTTTGATGGCGTCCGCCAGGGCGCTGACCGGCACGGATTTGGTCTTGGCGACGCCGTGGATGTCGACGAACTGGGTGAGCACGTACTTGATGTTGTGTTCCTCGATGATGCGCTGCGTCTCGGGCGGGAGCGCATCCAGGCGGTTCGTTTGTATTTGGGTAGACATGGAAAATCCTTTCTGAAGAAAGACGCGGATGCCGTTCGCTTTGGCAAGACCCGTTCCGGATAGAGTTTTTTGTGGCATTCAAAAACGGCGGATTGCTATGCGGCTTTTCCAAGGCAAGGCGCATGCCAGCCCGGCCCTGTTTCATCGAAACCGGCGCGGCGGCGGTATTTGGGCGATTTCCGGAAAGGGCGGCGGGCGGGATTTACGCCGGAATACGGCGCACTCCGTTGGTGCGCCGGTATGGCATCCCGGCCATCATGGTGCGGAAGGTTAGGCGGATTTTCGGGAAGCCCGCCGGTCAATGCCGGGCGTAATTCGCCTGGATTTCCGCCGCGGGCAGGGGACGGGAGTAACGGAAGCCTTGGACGAACTGGCAATTTTCGTCGCGCAGGAATTGCTCCTGTTCGCCGCGCTCCACGCCTTCGGCCACGGTTTCCAGACCCAGGCTGGCCGAGAGCGCAATCACGGCGCGGGTAATGGCTTCGTCGTTGCTGTCGATGCCGATCTCCCGGACGAAGGATGTATCGATTTTCAGGCGTTGCACGGGCAGGCTCTTGAGATAGCCAAGCGAGGAATAGCCGGTGCCGAAGTCGTCGATAGCCAGACGGACGCCCATTTTCTTGATGCCTTCCAGGGCGGCGAGGATCAACTCCGTTTTGTGCATGAGAATGGATTCAGTGACTTCCAGCTCCAGCGTGTCCGGCGGCAAATGGTATTTATTCAGTTGCTCCTGAACAATGGCGATGAGATTGCTGCGCTCGAATTGTTGCGCGGAAATGTTGACCGCCATGCTCGGCACCTTGAAACCGGCCACGAGCCATTCGTCCATCTGACGGCAGGCTTCCTGCAAGACCCATGCGCCGATCTCGCTGATAATGCCGATATCCTCGGCGATCGGGATGAACTGGCTGGGCGCAATGATGCCCCGCGCCGGATGCACCCAGCGCAGCAAGGCTTCCACCCCGGCGAGCTGGCCGGTGGCGAGGGCGATCTGGGGCTGGTAGTAAAGAACGAATTCGCGTCGTTGCAGCGCGCCGCGCAGATCATGTTCCAGCGTCATGCGCTCCATGATGCCTGCGCCGAGTTCGGCCCCGTAGAAACGGAAAACGGCGCGTCCTTCGCTCTTGGCCTGGAACATGGCGAGTTCGGCGTGTTTTATTAGGGATTCGGTATCGTCTCCGTCCTTGGGGAACAGGCTGATGCCGATGCTGGTCGACATGTAAACCTCTTTTTCCGGCAAGGGAATCGGCAGGGAAAACAGGGAAAGAATGCGATTGGCGACGCTGGTAGTGGCGCTCGTGCTGACCGGGGCTTCCAGCAATATCACGAATTCATCGCCGCCAATCCGCGCGAGCAGATCGCTTTCCCGCAGGACGCGGGCTATTTTACCCGCCGCAATCTGCAAAAGCGTGTCGCCCACGGCGTGGCCCATCGTGTCATTGATATTCTTGAAATGATCGAGATCGATAAAAAGCAGCGCGACCTGATAGCCGTCCTCCGGCTGTGTGCCCAGGGCGGTAGCGGGGAAAAGATGTCTTGCCCGTTTCAGCGTGTGCTCCAGCTTTTCCAGAAGCAGGGCGCGATTGGGCAGATTGGTTAATGAATCGTGATAAGAGATGTAATCAATATTCGCCTGTTGCCGTTTGCGCTCGGAAATGTCACGGATAACACCCCAGAAACCGTCGTAATTGCCTGTTGAATCGAGGCAGCGGTAAAGCTGCAATTCGATGGGAAACGTCGTTCCGTCCTTGCGCAACTGCTCTTTTTCGTAAATATCGGAATAACCGCGACGCAATAATTGCTCCTGCTCGATGCGAATATCCAGGTTGTGCCAGTCGGCCGGGGTGATGTCGCGGGGGGTGAGATTCAGGATTTCCTCCTCAGTGTATCCGAGCATTTCCCGGAAAGCGCGGTTGCATTCCTGGATGCGGAAATCCTTGCCCACGCGGGCGTAGCCGTCGACCATGGTGTCGTAGAGCTGTAAAAGATGGTTCCGGCTGTCCCGCGCCTCCTTTTCGGCGTCGATCTGATCCTGGATGTCGATGAAAGCGGTGAAAAGGTAAAATTTACCCTCGTAATCCAGCCGCGTGGAGAATGAGCGGTAATGGTGGAGAATTCCGTTCCGGCGGACTGCGGCGAGTGTGACCGGATGCATGCCGCCGCCAAGATTTATCCGCTCCAGCAAGGTGTCGCGGCTTTCCCCGCTGATCCACAGGCCGATGTCGACGGTCGTCTTGCCGAGCAAATCTTCACGCTTCTGCCCGAAAGCGGCCTCGAATGCCGCGTTGACCTCCACAAAATGCCCGTCGTCAAGCGACGTGATACTGAAAGGAATCGTGCTGCCATGGAAAATGGCGCTACTGTACGAGGTAGGAATTGTGATACCGGAAGCGGTCGGGGGAAGAGACATGAAATATTGCCTTACACTGCACTGCACTGCTACTGATAGATGTATATGCTTGCGGCCATGCGCAATTGAAATGGAATGTAGAATACCTGTCTAGGCAAAATGCCGCAGTGCGCCATGGAAATCGCGCGGGCATCCCGTGCCGCCAGTCTTGGGAAGTTCTGATTAACCGTCATTGCAAAGGGCGCAGCCCCGCGGCAACCCCTGTTCATGTTCGATCTGCCCTCTCCCGGCGCTGACGCGCTCGAACAAAGCGCTCGTCTCACAGCTCTGATCGGCGCTGAAATCGCCGCCGCTGGCGGCTGGATACCGTTTTACCGCTACATGGAACTGGCGCTCTATGCGCCGGGACTTGGTTATTACACCGGCGGCGCGAGGAAATTCGGCGCTGACGGCGACTTTATGACCGCGCCTGGCCTGACGCCGCTTTTTGGCCAGGCATTGGCGGCGCAGGTTGAGGAGATCATGCGCGCCAGCGCCCGCGAAGTGTTGGAAATCGGTGCGGGCGATGGGCATCTCGCCGTCGATGTGCTATGCGAACTCGAAGCCCGGAACTGCCTGCCGACGCATTACGGCATCCTTGAACTTTCGGCGGAATTGCGCATGCGCCAGCGCGAAACGCTTCTTCGGCACGCCCCCCGGCTGGCGGCCCGCGTGTACTGGCTCGACACTTTGCCGGAAACGTTTTCCGGCGTGGTGCTGGCCAACGAGGCGTTGGACGCCATGCCCTTGCATGTGATCGCGCTAAAGGATGGATGCATGGACGAACGCGGCGTCTCGCTGGCGGCGGGCGCGTCGCGCGCGTTTGCCTGGGAAGACCGCCCGGCGCGCGGTGTGGTGCTTGAAGCCGCGCGGCGCTTGCCCTTGCCGCCGGGCGGGCATGGCGGGTACGTGACCGAAATCAACCTTGCCGCGGCGGCGTGGATTTCGGCTTGGGGGGAACGTCTGCGGCAAGGCGCATTGCTGCTGATCGACTACGGCTACCCGCGCGAGGAGTTTTATTTGCCGTCGCGCGCCAGGGGTACGCTGATGTGCCATTATCGCCATCGCGCTCATGGCGACCCTTTCCTCTGGCCGGGATTGGCCGACATCACCGGTTCGGTAGACTTTACCGCAATGGCCGAAGCGGGGTTCGATGCCGGGCTGGACGTGCTCGGCTATACCAGTCAGGGGCAATTCCTGCTCAATTGCGGCCTGCTGGATTGTCTTGCCCGGCGCGGCCCGCAAGACAGCGCGGGCTACCTTCGCGCGGCGGGCGCGGTGCAAAAATTAACCCTGCCGCGCGAAATGGGAGAACTGTTCAAGGCGTTGGCGCTCGGGCGCGGGATCGGCGGCAAGTTGCTGGGATTCGCGCGCGGGGATCGCTGCCACGCACTGTGAGCGCGCCGCGCGGGCCGTTTGCATCGGATAGGGCTTGCTGTTAGCATCCGAGAATCTTTTTGTTGTGGCAGCCGGATGGTGCAAGCATGAAAAATCGCCATATGCGGGAAACGGGGCTGTTCCGGAATGTGCTGCGGGCCATCGCCTTGGCGGCGGTCTTGTGCGGGGGGAGCGTCACAGCCATGGCGCAGCGGGCGGGCGGCGATGTTCCGGATGCCCTGAAACCTTGGAAAGCGTGGGTTCTGCACGGGCAGGAAGCCAAGCTTTGTCCGGAAGTGGCGGGTCTGCGCAAGGCCGGTTTCTGCGCTTGGCCAGGAGAATTGAAACTGGAGATGCGGGAAGGCGGCATCCAGTTCAGCCAGATTTGGGAGATGCGCCGGGAGGGGGTCGCGCCTTTGCCCGGCAGCCGCGAATACTGGCCACGGCAAGTGACGGTCGATGGCTGGCCGCATCCGGTGCTGACGCGCGGCAGTGATGGTTCGGATGACGATGCGGATAAGGCGGACGATATTCCCAGCGATGCGCCAGTCGTATGGCTGACGGCAGGCAGGCATGCGGTGAATGGCTGGATTCCCTGGCTGGAACGCCCCAGGGAGCTGCCCGTGCCCAAAAGCGTGGCCCTGATTTCGTTGTTCGTGGATGGCAAGGCCGTGCTGCCGCTGGAGCGCGGCGAAACCGCGCTCATGTTGAGCGGTGCCGGCGAAACGGCGCGGGAACAGGCGCGGGAAGACGACAGTCTCGATATTCAGGTTTATCGCAAACTCAGCGATGGCATTCCGGCGCGGCTGACCACGCGAGTGCGTCTGAAGGTGTCAGGCAAGCCAAGGGAGCTGTCCGTGGCGGACATCCTGCCGGAGCGCTTCGTGCCGGTCAGCATCGTTTCGCCGTGGGCCGCGCGGCTGGACCAGGACGGACGCTTGCGGGTGCAGGCTTTGCCCGGACAGGTGACGGTGGAAATCGCGGCCCGGCTCGACGGGCCGCTCGGGGAGATCAGCCCTGGACTGTCACCGCAGCGCCCGCAGGAAGTATGGAGTTACGAAGCCGCGCCCGCCCTGCGCACGACGACGATTTTGCCCGATGAGAGCGGCGGCGCGCTGGCCGTCGATCCGCGCCAGGCGGGCGTGCCCGAGGATTGGTTGCCGTTGCCCGCGTTGGCAGTGAGCGAAGGCGCGCGGCTTCGAGTGGAGGAACATTCGCGTGGGCAGGATGAGCGCGAAAACCAGCGTTTGAGGCTGCAACGCGAGATGTGGCTGGATTTTTCCGGCAAGGGCTTTTTCGCGCGCGACCGCATCGAAGGCAGTATGCGGCAAGGCTGGCGTTTCGACATGGCGCGGCCCTGGACGCTTGTGCGCGCCGACAACAGCGTCATCAGCACGTCCGGCGCGAAGGATCTGGCGGCGGCCCTGCTGGTGACGCAGGGCGCGGACGAGAGCCTGAGGGGCGTCGAGTGGCGCTGGCCACAGGTGATGCTCAATGCCGGGGCACGGCTGGAAGCCGGCGCTTCCGCGCGGATGCCGGTGACGGGGTGGCGGCAGACTTTCGACAGCGTTCACTCCACGCTGCACCTGCCCTATGGCTATCGCCTGATTGCGGCGCCGGGCGTGGACAAGGCTTCGGCCAATGTCTGGGTGGAACACTGGACGATGCTGGAGATTTTCCTGGCGGCTTTTTTCACCTTGCTGTCGTGGCGGTTGTTTGGCACGAAGGGCGGCATCGCCGCCGCGGCCTATCTGATACTGGCGATGCCGGAACCCACGGCCCCGGTGCAATCCTTTGTCGCCGTCGTCGTGTTCGTCCTGCTGTACCAGTTGGTGCCGGAAGGCCGTCTGCGCGTGATCTTCCGTATCGGGCAATATCTGGCCCTGTTCTGGCTCGTGGTCACTGCCGTGAATTTCATTCCGGCGCAGATTCGCTATGCGCTCTATCCGCAGCTTGAGGAAAAAGGTTTCGTGAGTATCGGCGTGGCACCGCGTGCAGCGCCCCAGGGCATCGCGGTTCTCGACGAAGAAGGGGAGGCGGCGTCGGCGGATGTCGTCGCGGAGCCGCAGCAGCCTGCCGCGCAACAGGACATGCCAAGAGCCGCCAGTATCGCCAGAAAGCTTTCGTTGCCCGCGCCAGCACCCGCGAACGAGTACGCCCGCCAGCGTTATGCCCAATCCAGCGTGACACAGACTGGCAGCGGCGAACCGGCCTGGGAGCTGGGGGAACAATACAATCTGCACTGGGCCGGGCCGGTCACGGCGGCGCAGAGCGTGCGCCTTCTCGTCAGCCCGCCGTGGCTGACGCGCTTCTCGCGCGTGGTGACGATTACGCTGCTGGGCGTGCTCGCTTGGCTGTTGGTCAACGCCGTCTTTCCCGGCACGACGGCGCCATCGGCTTGGCTGGAGAAGCTCCGCGCTGCTCTCCCGTCCGGTTTTCCGCGTCGCGCGTCCAAAAAAGCGGCTTCTTGGGCGGGAGTGGCGCTTGCCGTATCGTTCGCCGCCGCAATGAGCCTTTCTTCGCCCGCCGCCGCTGAATCCATGAGCGGTTTTCCGTCCGGGGAACTGCTGGACGAACTGAGAACGCGCCTGCTCGAAGCGCCCGCCTGCTCACCGGCCTGCGTCGACGTGCCGGAAGCCCGCATCGAAGCCGAACCGCATGTGTTGCGGGTGACGCTTTCGGCGCACGCCGCAGCCGCCGCCACGCTGCCCTTGCCGGAACCTGGCGGACATCTGGGGCTGCGCGGCGTGCGCGTCGATGGCGTGGCGCATTCCGTGCTGCGGTTCAACGGGCGGAACTACCTTGCTTTGCAGCCGGGCGTCCGGCGCGTACAAATCGAATACACGCCGAATGGCGACGCCGTTTCGCTCAGTTTTCCGCTCCTGCCCGCGCGGGTCGAATTCGCCGGGACGGGCTGGCAGGCCGAAGGCATCGACGAGAGTCGGCTTCTGAATGAAACACTGAATCTCTCCCGCTCGGTGAGCGGGCCTGTCCTTTCCGGGGAAAGCGGTGAATACCCGGCGGATCGTGTGGCGCAGACGCAGCAGTTTTCACCCTTCGTCCATGTGCGGCGCGACATCGCCCTCGACCTGGACTGGAGCGTGGATACCGAGGTCAGGCGCGTCGCGCCGGTGGAAGGCGGCTTTACCGTTCCGGTGCCGCTGATCGCCGGAGAGCATGTCACCACGCCCAGCGTGAAAGTACAGGATGGCCGCGCCCTGGCGGTGTTCCTCGGCAATGCGGTGAGAGCCTCATGGTCGGCACGGCTCGACGATGAAGCGAAAACGCTCGAACTTCTTGCGCCGCCGCTATCGGAGCGTTCGGAGACGTGGCGCGTCACAGTGAATCCTTCCTGGCATCTGGAGTGGAACGGCGTGCCGGTGACACTTGCCGGAGACGGCGAGGGCCAGGCGGTATTCGAGTTTCATCCCTTGCCTGGCGAAAAGCTGACGCTCACCGTCTTCCGGCCCGCCACGGTCGAAGGCAGCTTTCTTGCCATCGACCGCGTGGACTTGTACAGCAAGATCGGGCGGCACGCCAGCGATTACACACTCGTATTCCTCCTGCGGGCGAGCCGGGGCGGCGAGCACCACATCGGCTTGCCGCCCTATCTGGAAATGATCGAGGCGCGGCGCAACGGCCTGCCCCTGAACCTGCAAGTGCGGGAAAATCGCCTGAGTTTGCCGGTATCGCCGGGCATGCAGACCTATGTGCTCAGACTGCGCGGCCAGGAGGGTGCGGGACTGATTACCGGCAGCCCGGCCATCGACCTTGGATTACCGGCGGCCAACATTACCTTGCAAGCGGCGCTGGGCGAGCAACGATGGGTGCTGGCCACGGGCGGCCCCGATGTTGGCCCCGCGGTGCTGTACTGGGGCGAACTGCTGGCGGCGCTGATCGTCGCTTTCCTGCTCGCGCGCAGCCGCTGGAGTTCATTGAGGCTCTGGGAATGGTTCCTGCTCGTGCTTGGCTTTTCCACGTTTTCTTGGACGACCCTGCTGTTCATTGCGCTCTGGCTCGTCGTCATCAACTGGCGTACGCGCGCGGACGCCTGCGCGGACTGGCCCGCGCGGAAGTTCAACGCCATGCAGGCGGGCATTGTAGTGCTGACCGTCGTCATGCTGGAGGAACTCATCGCCGCGGTGCCAAAGGGCCTGCTCAGCGTTCCGGGCATGGGCATTCGCGGTCACGATTCCAGCGCGGGGCAACTGAACTGGTTCGCCGACCAAGGCGGGCCGCTCTTACCCGTCGGCTGGATATTCAGCCTGCCTGTCTGGGTGTATCGCCTGTTCATGCTGGCTTGGGCGCTCTGGCTGGCGTATATCCTCATCCGCTGGCTTGGACGGGGCTTCGCCGCCTGGCTGCGGCATGGATACTGGAAGAAAACAGGGGGGAAAGCGCCTGCGGAAAAAGAAACACTTTCCGGCGCCGCCGGAAAAGACGCGCGGGCCGGGGAGGGGAACATAGAAAAGCGCCCGTGAAGATCAAGCACCCCTACCACATCGAATGGGGAGAGTGTTTACGTATAGAGATATGCAAACTTTTCTTGCCAAGCTGCAAAAACTTCCGGCTTGCTCAACAGCCTCCTCCTGGGGATCGCCTCCGGCCATGTCGTCTCCAGTCGCGGCAAGCGTAACCCGCACGGCGTCAAAAGAAAGATGAGCAACTTCAATCTCCGAAAACGCGGACAGGCACTCAATCAGCCCTGTCTGACTTTGTCTTGGCGTACGATTTTTCCGTTTTCTGAAACGCCCCTGAAAAGAAATGGTTTGAAGAAAGCAAAAAGCCCCGCGCATGGCGGGGCTTTTTGCTTTCTGACCGCGCCCGGATAAAAACCGGAGCGCGGTCAGGGTCAGGGAGCGAACCTCATGGGCGAACTTACGCGGATTTCTTGGAGGAAGTCGCTTTGGTGGTCGTGCCGACAGCCTTGACCGTGGCGTTGGTCGCCGCAGCAACGTTGGCTTCGGCGATTTCGGTCGCTTGCTTGACGGCCTTGGAGAAATTGTCGTAAGCGCTGTTGGCGGCCGCAATGGCGGACTTGACAGCGGCAACGGCGACATCGGAGCCGACAGGGGCGGACTTCGCGGCCTTGTCGAGCGCGGAAGAAACGTTCTTGTTCAGCTCGGCAAGCTGGGTTTCGAGCACTTTCGCCAGTTCTTCCTGACCTTGCGAGGCGATTTCATAAACGCTTCTGGCATAGGAAACGGATTTTTCCAGCAGAGGCTGGATCAGCGAGGCTTGCAGCGAAACCAGCTCTTGCACGTCCTTGGTGCCGAGCAAGGCCTTGGTGCTGGAGACGCTGTCTTCGAGCACGGAACGCGCGGTGTTGAGGTTGAGCGCGGCCAGGCGTTCGGCATTGGCGAAGGCACTGTTGGTAAGGCTCAGCAGGGTTTCGATGTTGGCCTTGTTGGTGGCGGCGAGTTGGTCGGGATTGAACGTCGACATGGGAGAATCTCCTGAAGAAAAGGCATGAAAGAGAAGAACCGCAAAGCATCGGATATGCTCTGCGATCTGCCCGTCGGGGGGGTGCCACGCGATGTTGCTGCACAGCAATTTTCGTGTTTTCCGCATTATATGCGGCAAACTTTAGCTGTCAATAATTTTTTTGTGCAACGCACAAAAAAATGGGTTAACAAAACCACAGCCGAACGTACTGTAACAGAATTGAAAATGGCATGGGCTGTGACATCGGTCACATTGGGCTGGTCATGCGGTCGACGTTTTCTAGCGGGCGCTGTCCGTTGCCGTCCCGTTTTGCCCGTCCGGCGCGGGCTTGTTGCTTTTGGGCTGGAGCGTGACGTGTACGCGTTCCTTGGCGGGCGCGCTGTCTCCGCGTGAGGGGGCGTCGGTGACGAGGTAGTTCTCGCTAACGGTGTCGTATTCGATATATTGCCCGCGTACTTTGTCGCCGCCGCTTTGCACTTGGGCGCGGTTGAAGAGCTTGGCCCGTTCGGTTTGGCTGTTGTATTCGATGCGCTCGGCTTCGCCCTCGACCCAGCCAGCGTCGTGGGCGCGCTTTTGTCGGAAAGAAGCGAGACGGCCCGGGCCAGCGGTGATGACGCCGTTATGAAAGCCGTCGGCATTCTGGGTGACGACGAGTTTGTCGCCCTTGAGCGTCAGCGCGCCTTGGGTGAGCACGACCCTGCCTTCAAAGACGTGAATCTTGTTGCGGTCGTCGACAACTACTTTATCGGCGTCGATATTGACGGGCTGGTCGCGGTTGATGGTCTGGGCGTGCGCGCAGGAACTCGCCAGCAGCAGGGCGGCAAGGGCGGCGGGCAGGACAAAAACATGCATCAGGGACTCCTCTGTTTCGGGGGGAAACTCATCCGGACCTTCCCGGACAGTTTCATGTTGCCGAAGACGTTGCTGGCCTCGAATCTGTTGCCATCGGCGCGGTTGCGTCCCTGGACGATATGAACCGGGACATTGCTCGCGGCGCGTTGTTCCTGTGGCCATACCGTGAGGGTGGCCGATGCGAAATGCAAGGCGTCGTCCCCGGCGGCGGCGCCTTCACGCTCGGCTTCGACATTACCGCGGAAAACCAGTATTTCGCCCTTGGCGTTGGCTTCGCCGCTGTCGGCGTTGATCCACAGCCGTCGGCCCTGTCTGAAAAGCTGTAGCCTGGGATGGTCGGAGAAAGTCGTGTCGGTTTTCGGGAAATGGGTCAGGCGCGGGGAATCGAGCGTATATCGCAGCGCGCCGTCATCGTCGAAGCCTGCGATACGGACGCTTTCGGCAATGAAATCGGGCGTCTCGTCGGCTTCGACGGCGGCTTCGGTCTCGGGCGCGCGGGTCAGGTGTTCGAGCCAGATAGAACCAGCGGCGAGCAGGGCCGCGACGATTACGGGATAAAAACGGTACAGGTGCGAGGCGGGCATCAGATCACCCGTGCCTGCATCAGGTCGTGAGTATTGAGTGCGCCCACAAGCAGGCCCGCGCTGTCGACCACGACCAATTGATTGATACGCAGCCGCTCCATGACTTCGGCGGCCTCGACCGCGAGTGCGTCCGGGCCGATGGCGTGCGGATTGCGGGTGAATACCTCGGTCAGCCGCGCGGAGCGCATGTCGATGCCGCTTTCCAGTGCGCGGCGCAGGTCGCCGTCGGTGAAGATGCCTTCGAGCTTGGCCGAAGGCGTTATCGCCACTGTCATGCCCATGCCGCCGCGCGTCATGGCAAGCAGGGCTTCGCCCAGCGGGGCCTCGCTGCTGATTGTCGGCACGCGCTCGCGCGGGCGCATGACATCGCGCACATGGGTGAGCAGGCGCCGCCCGAGGCTGCCGCCTGGATGCGTGCGCGCGAAATCCTCCGCGCCGAAGCCGCGCGCGTCGAGCAACGCTACCGCGAGCGCGTCCGACAGCGCCAGTTCCGCCGTGGTGCTGGCAGTTGGGGCAAGGTTGAGCGGGCAGGCTTCTTCGCCGACTGCCGCGTCAAGATGGGCGTCGGCCTCGCGTGCGAGTGGAGAATCGGCATTGCCGGTCATGGCGATGAGCCGCGCGCCGCGCCGCTTGACCTGCGGAATGATGGTGAGCAGTTCGCCGCTTGCGCCCGAATTCGAGATGGCAATGACGATATCCTCGGCGGTAATCATGCCGAGGTCGCCGTGCGCGGCTTCGGCGGCGTGCACGAAATAGGCCGGGGTGCCGGTGCTTGCCAGGGTGGCCGCGAATTTGCGCGCGATGTGGCCCGACTTGCCAATACCGCTGACGATGACCCGGCCTCGGCACTGGAGGATGAGGGTGACGGCCCGCTCGAATGCTGCGCCGAGCCGTCCGGTGAGCGCAGCCACGGCGGCGGCCTCGATTTCGAGCACATGGCGGCCAAGCTGTAGGGCGCGGGAAGCGGCAGGTTGCGGCGGGAGAGTCGCTGTCATGCGAAAGGCGGAAAGAGCAGGGGTGAGCGGGATTGTATAGCAATCGTATGGCGGCGGCCTGCGTGGCAAGGCGCGTTGCGCGCCGGTTTTATTTCTTGTCGTCTCGGCATGGCGGTCGCGCGGATGCTTGCTTTGCACAACGGGCGCACTGGCGGCCAGTGCCAAGCCAATCCCTGCCGAGGCAGGAGTGTGTTCGAGAAGCGGTTTATCGAATGCGCAACGGGAAAATTCCGAAACGAATGCCTGTGTCGTTGTTTCGGGATCATTCCTCGCCAAGGTTTCCGATAAGTCGCAATCGAGGCAGCGCGCTCGCCGCTACGGAAGCGGTGCAGACCGGACGTCCACGAGGATTTGACACTGCCGTTCTCATGCACGGCACCCGCATTGTTGCGTGTGCCAGCCGTGCCGTAGTGTTCGAGCAGTGCGCTGTAGCGAGCGGTAAAGTCCTCTTGCTTGTGCAAATTCTTGATAACTGTCGCCGCCGGGACAAATCCTGTACGAGCGCGTAGGCGTAAAGCGCAACTGCTTCAGCCGTCTCTTTCATGATCGCGCCACCCGTTGCGCAGACAATTCGATCACATCGGACGGATAGTGTCGATGTCGTCGACGGGTTTTCAATTCGATGAGCACGATGACCCCGCCCCGTCGCGTCTCTGGTAGGCACGATCAACTTTTGCCGTCAACGTCACCGGCCCTTCAACGTCACCGGCCCTTATGTCTTGAACAACCCTTCGGCGTAAGCCAGTTCCGCGCGTCGCAGTTCCCAAGGCATCTACACCGCTTTCCTGTGACGCCATCCCCATGCCAGCAAAAAAGCCAGCAATATCATGACCGCGAACAATTCAAACATCGCGAGAGTCTTTGTCTTTGGTTATCCATTTCCGGCGTAGCAACTTGCGGCCTTCCGGCGCGTCATGTGCCCTGGACCAACGGCCCATTCGTGTGTAGACGTATGCCAGCGCCCAAACCGCTCTGGCAGCCCGCGCCATTTGCAGCCGTGCTCGGCTATATGCGGGAGGGGGGGCTGAACTGCCGCCTTGGAATCTCGCAATCTCAACCGCAGCAGATGACGGCTCCTCCGTCTGATTCCTGTCATCCACACAATCCAATCTCTTACCAGGCGGTTTATGTCAGACGCTTGTGTTTGGGCTGCAAAAGCAGGTAGTTCTTCATTCGGCTTCGGCGGTGGCCTTGGCTGACCTTAACCGCTGTTTCCCCGGGCCAGTTTGCCTTCGACAAAGACAAGCAAGGTTCCCACGGTGGCGAAGGTCGAGCCGTCGATTTCGTCATCGCCGACGATGAAATCGAAACGTTCTTCGAGCAGGTTCAATACCCCCACCACCGCCATCGAGTCCAGCTCGGGCAGCACGCCCAGAAGCGGGGTATCGGGCTGGAAGCCCATCGCCCGCCCGCCCAGGCCCAGAGCCTCGTCGATCACCGCCAACACTTCCTGCCTGATTTCTGCCAATTTGCGACTCCACTGCGCTGCACGCCCGAAATTCGCGGATGGTACGCCTGTCCGCACGGGGCGGCTATTATATGCGGCCCTTCACGAGCCGAAGCATGCAAGGTTCTCGCAATGCAGCCCTTCCTGCTCCATCACTTGATTTCTTCCACCGCCGCGCGCACGCCGGATGCGCCCGCCCTGCGCATGAATGGCGAAACGCTCGACTACGGTCGACTCGCCCATGCCGTCGAGGCCCTCGGCGGCGGACTCCTCCGCCTCGGCCTCGCGCGCGGCGCGCGCGTAGCCGTCTGGCTGGATAAACGCTTCGAGACCGTCATTGCCTGCTTCGCCGCCGCTGCCGCGGGCGGCGTTTTCGTGCCGGTCAATCCCGTGCTCAAACCAGCCCAGGTCGGTCACATCCTGGCTGACAGCGGCGCGCATACGCTCGTTACCAGCCCGGAACGCTTCGCCACGCTCGCGGAAACGTTCGCCGCCTGTTCCGAACTGCGCCACATCGTGCTCACCGGCGGCGTCGAACAGACAAACATCCACGCCGACCAGGCTGTCGCCGTACACATTTGGGATGATCTGCTGTCGGCGGCAAGCGGCGGCGGTCATCGCGTGATTGATGCTGACATGACCGCCATCCTCTATACCTCGGGCAGTACCGGCCTGCCCAAAGGCGTGGCGTTGTCGCACCGGAACATGGTGGCGGGCGCGCAGAGCGTGGCGCACTATCTGGAAAACCGGGCGGATGATGTGCTGCTCGCTGCCCTGCCTTTATCGTTCGATGCCGGGTTTTCTCAACTGACCACGGCTTTTGCCGTGGGCGCGCGGGTGGCGCTGCTCAATTATCTGTTGCCGCGCGATGTGCTGAAGGCCATGGAACGCGAGCGCGTGACCGGCCTGACCGCGGTCCCGCCGCTGTGGATTCAACTCGCGCAACTTACATGGCCGCCGGGCATCGGCGAACACTTGCGCTATTTCGCCAACACCGGCGGACACCTGCCGCGCGCCACCCTGGAGCGCCTGCGCGCGAACCTGCCCGTCGCCCGGCCTTATCTGATGTATGGCCTGACCGAAGCCTTCCGCGCCACCTTCCTGCCGCCGGAAGAAGCCGCGCGACGGCCCGATTCCATTGGCAAGGCCATCCCCAATGCCGAGGTGCTCGTGCTGCGCGAGGACGGCGGCGAATGTGCCCCCAATGAGCCGGGCGAACTGGTGCAACGCGGCGCGCTGGTCGGCCTCGGCTACTGGAACGATCCTGAAAGAACCGCCGAACGCTACAGACCCCTGCCAGCCGGAGCAGGCGCGGCCTTGCCGGAGATCGCGGTATTTTCCGGCGATACCGTGCGGCGCGACGAAGACGGCTTCCTGTATTTCATCGGACGCCGCGACGAGACGATCAAGACTTCGGGATACCGGGTCAGCCCCGCCGAGATCGAGGAAATCCTCTACGCCACGAGGCTGGTCGGCGAATGCGCCGCCTTCGGACTGCCGCACAGCATATTGGGGCACAGCATTGTTGCGGTTGTCACGCCCGCGGCCGGAAACATCTATGATGACGATATACTTGTAGCTGCAATTATGGCAGAATGCCGCGTCCGCATGCCGTCGTACATGCTGCCGAGCCGGATCGACGTGCGCGCGGGAATGCTGCCCCGCACGCCCAACGGCAAAATCGACCGCAAGGCACTTTCCGGCGAATTGTGGAAAATGGACGGATGCGACACCGCAATTCGCGTAAAGTAAAAAACAATGGGATACCTTCCAACATTCTGATCGAGCCTGACATCATGAATTCCATCGCTCCCCTGCATGCCCCCATGAGGCAATTCCCGGTCAGCAACGGCGAACTGGCTGTCGGCGGCTTCCCCTTGAAACACTTGGTGGCGCGCGTCGGACGCACGCCGTTCTACGTCTATGATCGCGCCCTGTTGACGCGCCGCGTCGAGGAGTTGCGGGCCGCGCTGCCTACCCGGCTGAAACTGCACTACGCCATCAAGGCCAACCCCATGCCCGCGCTGGTCGCGCACATGGCGGCGCGGGTCGACGGCGCGGACGTGGCCTCCGGCGGCGAACTCAAAATCGCGCTCGATGCCGGTCTGTCGCCGCAAGGCATCAGTTTCGCAGGCCCCGGCAAAACCGAAACCGAACTTTGGCAGGCTGTCGCCTCGGGTGTGCTGACCGTCATCGAATCCTTCCGCGAAGTGCCGCTGCTGGCGGCGATCTCCAAATCGCTTGGCCTGCCCGCGCGCGTCGCGGTGCGAGTCAACCCGGATTTCGAGCTGAAATCAGCGGGAATGAAAATGGGCGGCGGCCCGAAACCCTTCGGCGTCGACACCGCACGGATTCCCGAACTCCTGCAAGCCATTGGCGAGGCGAAGCTGGCCTTTGAAGGCTTCCACGTCTTTGCCGGTTCGCAAAACCTCAAGGCTGGCGCCATCGCCGAAGCCCTGCGCAAAGGCTACGCCCTCATTACCGAACTGGCCGCCAACGCACCCGCGCCGCTCAAGGTCATCAACCTCGGTGGCGGCTTTGGCATCCCTTATTTCCCTGGCGAACAAGCGCTTGATCTCACCCCCATCGGCACAGCCCTCACCGGCATCGCCGAAGAAGCCGCGAAAACCTTCCCGCAAGCCGAAATCGTCATCGAACTCGGGCGCTATCTCGTGGGCGAAGCCGGGCTTTACGTCACCCGCATCATCGATCGCAAAGTCTCGAACGAAGAACTTTTCCTGGTCGTCGACGGCGGCATGCATCATCACCTGGCCGCCTCGGGAAATTTCGGGCAAGTGCTGCGCAAGAACTACCCCGTGGCCATCGGCAGCCGCATGCACGCCATCAAGGCCGAAGTCGTCACCATCGTTGGCTCGCTCTGCACCCCGCTCGACATCCTGGCTGAGCGCATGGTACTGCCCCGCGCCGAACCGGGCGACCTCGTGGCGATCTTCCAGTCCGGCGCCTACGGCGCGAGCGCGAGTCCGCAAGCATTCCTCGGGCATCCGCCGCCGCTGGAAGTACTGGTCTGACGCCTTCTCGGCCTGCCGCGCGGCGTACATGCGGAGTGCCGGGTTTCCCACGCGAAAAGCGTGCCGTGTGCCCATACCGGCGCGCCATCCTGGCAAAACCGCTCCTCGCGCATGGAACGCCCGATCTCCCGGCAAGACCTGATAAGCTTGCCGGATTTCCGGCCATCCCCGCCGCTCATGAAGAATTCCCGCCCCTCGCCTCGGCTCTTGCGCCACCCCGTTCACCTGCTTTCGCTCGGCTTCGGCTCCGGTCTGTCGCCGGTCGCGCCGGGCACGGCAGGCACGCTGGCGGCCTGGCTGCTTTACCCGGCATTGCGCGCGCCGTTCCCGGAAACCGCTTTCCTGATTCTGCTCCTCGTCCTTTTCGTGGCGGGCTGCTTCGCGGCTCAGCGCACCGGGCAGGCGCTTGGCGTCCCCGACCATGGCGCAATCGTCTGGGACGAGATGGCGGCGACCTGGCTGGTACTTTTCTTCACCCCCGCGGGCATCCTCTGGCAAGCGATTGCCGTGGCGCTTTTCCGCCTTTTCGACATCATCAAGCCGCCGCCGATTCGCCAGGCCGACGCCCGTTTCAAAAACGGTTTCGGCGTGATGTTCGATGATCTGCTCGCTGCCGCTTACACGCTGCTGGCATTGGCCGTGCTTGTTCGTCTCTATTCACTCTTGCCCGGAACCTGAACATGGATTGCGAACTCGCCCAACTCGCCGCCCGTCTGGGCGAAGCACTGATCGCACGGGGCTGGATGCTCGCCACGGCGGAATCCTGTACCGGCGGCGGCATCGCCGTTGCCGTTACTTCGGTCGCCGGAAGTTCCGGCTGGTTCGAGCGCGGCTTCGTTACCTATTCCAACGAATCGAAAGTCGAACTCCTCGGCGTCTCGCCCGCCACGCTCGCCCGCCACGGCGCGGTGAGCGAAGAAACGGCAATCGAAATGACCGCTGGTGCGCTCGCCCACAGCCACGCCGACATTGCGCTGGCCATTACCGGCATCGCAGGCCCGGATGGCGGCAGCCCAGGCAAACCCGTGGGCACCATCTGCCTGGGCTGGCAACCGCGGCATGGCAATGTTTTCGTCGAAACGCGACACTTTTCCGGCGACCGCGAGGCCGTTCGCCGCCAAGCGGTCACGGCGGCGCTTGAGCGCCTCATCGCGCTGGCGGCGGACATTGCCATCGGCTAATTCGACTGTCCAGGCGCATCGCTAGCCTGGGGATGTGGCGGATGAAGCGGACAGGGCTGTTACCAGGGAAACCGGAAAAGGGGAGGGGAGAAGAAGACCGTTCCGGCGCCTTCCAGTGCGGCGCGGAAGATGCCGGGCGCACCCCCGCCCCAGGCAGGGCGTGCGCCCTTGTGACACCGCCGCCGGATTACCCCGCGCTGACCGCCAGCATCAACTGGTTGATGCGCTTGACGAAACTCGCCGGATCGTCCAGCGTGCCGCCTTCGGCGAGCAATGCTTGGTCGAACAGCACCGCCGCCCAATCGTCGAATTGCTTGTCCTCACTCTTGAGGCGCAGCACTGCCGGATGGTGGGGGTTGATTTCGAGGATGGGCTTCGAGACGGGCGCCTCCTGCCCGGCAGCCTTGAGAATGCGGCCCAGGTTCATCCCCAAGTCGTGCTCGTCCGCAACCAGGCAGGCCGGGGAATCGGTCAAGCGCAATGTCACCCGCACATCTTTTACCCGTTCGCCGAGACGCTCCTTCACTTTTTCGAGCAGTTCCTTGTATTCGCCGGTGGCCTGTTCCGCCTCTTTTTTCTCCTCCTCGTTTTCGAGCTTGCCGAGGTCAAGCCCGCCACGCGCCACCGAGATCAGCGGCTTGCCGTCGAATTCGGTCAAATTCCCCGTCACCCACTCATCCACGCGGTCGGAAAGCAACAGCACTTCGATGCCTTTCTTGCGGAAGATTTCGAGATGCGGGCTGTTCTTAGCGGCATTGAAACTTTCGGCGGTGACGTAATAGATCTTTTCCTGCCCCTCCTTCATCCGCCCGATATAACCCTTGAGCGAAACAGTTTCGTCCGGCGTGTCAGCATGCGTCGAAGCGAAGCGCAGCAGACTGGCGATTTTCTCCTTGTTGGCGAAATCCTCGCCGACGCCTTCTTTCAGCACGCGACCGAATTCTTTCCAGAATGTCGCGTATTTTTCTTTTTCCGCCGCATCTTCGCTCTCGGCGAGGCTCTCCAGCAGACCGAGTACTTTTTTCGTGCAGCCCTGGCGAATAGCGTCGATATCGCGCGATTCCTGGAGAATCTCGCGCGAAATGTTGAGCGGCAAATCGGCGGAATCGACCACGCCACGCACGAAACGCAAATAAAGCGGCATCAGCTTTTCGGCGTCGTCCATGATGAAAACGCGCCTCACATAAAGCTTGATACCGTGTCGGGCATTGCGATCCCACAGGTCGAACGGCGCATGCGCCGGAATATAGAGCAATTGCGTATATTCCTGCCGCCCCTCGACCTTTGCGTGCGTCCAGGCCAGCGGCTCGTCGTAATCATGGCCGATGTGCTTGTAGAACGCTTTGTAATCCTCGTCGCCAATCTCATTGCGCGGGCGTGTCCAGAGCGCGTTGGCCTGGTTGACGGTTTCGTCCTCGCCGGTCGTGATCTCGGCCTTTTTCTCCTCGTCCCATTTCTCCTTTTTCATCAAAATGGGCTGGACGATATGGTCGGAATATTTGCGGATCAGGCTCTTCATCTGCCAACTTGAGAGCAGATCTTCCTGGCCCTCGCGTAAATGGAGGGTAATTTCGGTGCCGCGCGCGGCTCGCTCGACAGGCTCGACGGTGTATGCGCCCGCATCGTCGCCGCTCATTGCGCATTCCCAACGCACGGCCTCCGATGCCGCCAAACCCGCGCGGCGCGTCAGTACTGTCACCTTGTCGGCGACAATAAAGGAAGAATAAAAACCGACGCCGAACTGCCCGATCAAATGCGCATCCTTTTGTTGGTCGCCCGTCAGTTTTCCGAAGAATTCGCGCGTGCCGGATTTAGCAATCGTCCCAAGATTGGCGATGACTTCGTCGCGGCTCATTCCGATGCCGTTATCACTGATCGTGACCGTTTTCGCCTCGGCGTCGAAAGCGACGCGAATGGCAAGCTCGCCATCCCCCTCGAAAAGTTCCGGCTTGTCAATAGCCTCGAAGCGCAGCTTGTCGCAGGCGTCCGAGGCGTTCGAGATCAGTTCGCGCAGGAAAATCTCGCGGTTGGAATACAGCGAGTGAATCATCAGGTGAAGCAACTGCTTCACCTCGGCCTGGAAATCCAGCGTTTCGGTGGCTTGGGTCATCGGGCGTCCTCCTGAGGCAGTTTCGTGCCCGCCCATGTGGGGATGCCCCGCGCGGCTTTCAAGCCCCGCAAAAAGCGGAACGCCCGGCGGGCCGCGCGCTCAAGCCCGCGCTTTCACGTAGCGTCCGGGCGCGGGTTCGCCCGGCTCGTACTGCGCGTTGCCAAGCCTGCCGCGCGCCGCCGCTTGGCGGCCATCGAAGGTTTTCAGCCATTCGTTCCAGTGCGTCCACCAGCTCCCCGGATGTTCTTCCGCCCCCGCCAGCCACTCGTCGGGCGAGGTGAGCGGGCGCGGACTCGTCCAGTAGCTGCGCCGGTTTTTCGATACCGGGTTGATCGTGCCGGCGATGTGGCCGCTTGCGCCAAGCACGAAGGTGGTTTCGCCCCCGAGCAGCGCGCGGCCAAGATAGGATGTTTTCCAGGGCACGATGTGGTCTTCGCGCGCCGCGAAGAAATAGGCGGGCACGTCGATTTTGCCGAGATCGACCTTCTGCCCGAGCATGGTCAGCCGTCCGGGCAGGCGCAGATTGTTTTCGAGGTACATGTTCCGCAAATACCACGCGAGGAACGGCCCCGGCAGATTGGTCGCATCCGAGTTCCAGAACAGCAGGTCAAACGCTTTCGGCGTACCGCCCTTGAGATAGTTGCCGACCACGTATTGCCAGACGAGGTCGTTGGCGCGCAAGAAAGAAAACACGCTGGCGAGTTCCTGCCCGCGCAGCAAACCGCCCTTGCCGATCGAGGCTTCGCGTGCGCTCACGCTTGCCTCGTCGACCAAGCAGCCGATTTCACCCGTATCGGAAAAATCGAGCAAGGTCGTCAGGAAAGTCGCGCTGGCAACCGGATCTTCCCCGCGCGCCCGCGCTACCGCCAGCGCCGAGGCCAGGAGAGTGCCGCCGACACAGAAACCGAGAACATTGGGTTTCTTGACCTTGGCCACGCTGCGCACGACTTCCAGCGCCGTGAGCGGCCCCTCCTGGATGTAATCGTCCCAAGTCTTCCCGGCTTCGGACGGCCCCGCGTTCTTCCACGACACCAGGAACACGGTACGGCCCTGTTCGACGATGTAGCGGACAAACGAGTTTTCCGGCTGCAAATCCAGGATGTAATACTTGTTGATGCACGGCGGGATGATGAGCAGCGGCGTTTGCGCGACCGTTTCGGTCAGCGGCGAATACTGGATCAACTGGATCAGGTCGTTTTCGTAGATCACCGCGCCCGGAGTGATGGCGAGATTGACGCCGACCTCGAACACGCTTTCGTCGGTCATCGACACTCGGCCCTTTTCGAGATCGGAGAGCAGGTTCTGTATGCCGCGCGTGATGCTTTCCCCCTTGGTGTCGAGCGCGGCGCGGATGAATTCCGGATTCGTCGCCGCGAAGTTGCTCGGGGCCAGCGCGTCGATGTACTGCCGGGTTAGGAACTGCAAACGCGCCTTGGCGCGGCTGTCATTGAGCGGCACGCTGTCGGCGACTTGCCGCAGGAAGCTGGAATTGATGAGATACGCTTGGCGCAGATAATCGAATATCGGGTTCGCCGACCATTCCGGCGAAGCAAAGCGTTTGTCCCCCGGCTCGGGCGCGACGACCGGCTCCGCCGCTTCCCCCGGCTTGCGCGCGACCATCGACGACCACAGCGCCATGTGATTTTCGGTAAACGCCTGTTGGAAGCGCGCCAGCGTTTCCGCATCAGGCAAGGGCAGGCTGGGGATCGCCGCGCCTGATGTATCTTGCATGGCGACATGCTGTTGCGTCAGCGTATCGAAAAAACCGCGCATCATCGTCTGCCCGGCCTGCATCATGGCCCGCACGGCCGCCGTCTGTTGTTGGTTCGTGTCGTTTGTATTGTCAGACATCACTCTCCTCCTTGGCGCGGACGAAGCGTCCGCAGCATCTCCACCGGTTTGCACGACGCACAACGATAAGACCGTTTCCGGCGCCGATCAATAGCGCAAACCCTTACGATGCGGACGCCGTCCCGGCCTGTTCCGGCTCGGGCGTTTCTTCCCCGAACACCGTTTTATAAGTGAAATACCAGAAGCCGAATATGATCGGGATAAGAACGGCAACCGCGGCGATCATCAATACAAAAGCGGCAAACGCCAGAAGCCATTCCGGGAGAATCGACCCGAAAGTCGCCCCGGCCACCACCAGGAGACCCCCCGCAATGCCTGCGACGATGATGCCCGCTATATACACGAACAAACTTGTCAGAAAGGCTGCCCAGTTTTTCAGAGTGGCGGTGAAACTTGCGCTCACGGCGCTCAGGATGGGTACATTGCGCCACCCGACAAGAAAAAACGCAAACCAGGAAGCCGACATGATAACGGCGTATATGGTCAGGTTGAGCAAAAAGAACAAGCCCAGGGCGCCCACTGCGGAAGAAATCCCGGCAATATTGCCAGTGGACATTTGCGCCAGATCCACGATGTTCACGCTACTCACAAAGAACGCCAAAACGTTCCCTATCCAAGAAAAAACGGTGATGAGAAGTCCCAGTGCTCCCAGGGGTAGCAGGCGTTCCCTGATAGGTTGCAGAAAAAGCGCCAGCGAGGCTTTTTCTCCCCGATCCACGCCCCGGAAGATGGACGCCAGGCCGAGAAAAAATGATGGAAAGAACAGCATGAAGGCAAGCAGAAAAAGCAGTCCAATGACCAGTGCGCCGTTAAAGGTCGCCGACGCGATCAGGGCGCACACAAGAACGCCCGCAAATATAGCAGCATAAAAAGCCACGAAAGCCAGCAAGGAAGACGCGATCAAGAGCACGGGCGCGCGGCGCAGCAAGCAGAAGGCCGATTTCCACCATTGCCACCCCGCCGAGGCGGGCAAAACTTTTGCATTCATGAGTACACCTCCAGAGGAAAAAACAAACTGCATAGCTTCGCAAAACGACTATAACCTAAAATCCACGGCAGGCTGGTATACACGTTTTGCTGGGGGTGGAATAACCAGGGACCGGGGCCGCAAGACGGTGCGCGGCGGGAACTCCGATTGAATAAATCGTCATTGCGAGCGCGAGCGAAGCAATCCAGCGGATAGTGTGGGCTGCCACGGCGCTAACGCGCCTCGCAATGGCGGGTATGGCGGGTAGCGCGATGCCCCCAACCGTTGCTGAAATGCCTCACCCTCGTCATTGCGAGCGAGGCGAAGCAATCCATGGGCCGCATGGCACACCACGGCGCGCCAGATTTTTGCCGGATTGATTTGGAACTGGAACTACGCGGAGCTGAAGGCGCGATTCCTTAGGGCCAGGACGC
>JAIRMC010000142.1 GCA_031258965.1 Azoarcus sp.
AGCACGTCTTCCAGCCAGCGGATGGTGTTGATGTCCAGATTGTTGGTCGGCTCGTCGAGCAGCAGGATGTCGGGATTGGCGAAAAGCGCCTGGCAAAGCAGTACCCGGAGCTTCCAGCCAGGCGCGACGTTCTTCATCGGCCCGTCGTGTAGTTCGCTGGCGATGCCGACGCCGTGCAGGAGTTCTCCGGCGCGCGCCTCGGCGGTGTAGCCATCGTATTCGCCGAACCGGGTTTCAAGTTCGGCGGCATGCAGATAGTCTTCCTCGCTTGCTTCGGGGTTGGCGTAGATCGAGTCCTTTTCGGCGAGGCAGGCCCACATTTCCGCGTGGCCCATCATGACAACATCAATAACGCGGATGTTTTCGTAGGCGAATTGATCCTGGCGGAGATAGGTCATGCGCTCGGCGGCCTCCTTGCCCACGTTTCCGGCGCTTGGTTCGAGCAGGCCGCACAGGATTTTCATGAAGGTCGATTTGCCCGCGCCGTTCGCGCCGATGAGGCCGTAGCGATTGCCCTCGCCGAATTTGACAGAGACGTTCTCGAACAGGGGCTTGGCCCCGAATTGCATGGCGATGTTGGCGGCGATGAGCACTGGGAATTCCGTGGGTGGGGCAAAATGAAGCCGTGGATTATAGCCCGCGCCGCTTTCCGCGCTGCCGGGCCGGGCGCAATCTGCGGGACTGTCCATGCGATTGTGCCGGGGGCTTTGTCGTTCCGTCCTTCTCGGTTACTATCTTCCGGTTTTCGCTTATTCATACGCCATGCCATGTGTGTTGACGCATGCGCGGGTTTTGGCGTTTCAGTTCATCGGGGAGCCGGTGCTTCATGTTTGCCATGTTTATCTGGGTTTTTGTCGTCTTGAATGCGGGGATCGTCCTGCGTTTGTATTTCGCCCTGCGCGGCCCCGGCATTTCGCGGCCACTGCGCTGGGGTCTCTGCCTGCTGGCTGTTGTGTGCTCGGTGGCGTTCCCCGCCGGGCGATGGGTGGAGGGCAACGGCTTCTGGGTGACGGCGATGACGTTCACGGGGACGTTCTGCCTCTCGGTGATGCTCCACGCGATAATGCTCTGGGCGCTGGTGGATGTGTTCCGTCTGCTCAATTATTGGTTCCGCTGGTTTTCCATTCCGCCGGAGCGGCGGGTGGCATGGCGTCATTGGTGTTGCGCGGGGATTGCGGGGGGCGCCCTGCTGTTGTCCGGGGCGGGGTGGGTGAATACGCAATTCCCGGTGGTGCGCGAGGTGAAGCTGGCCGCGCCCGCTGGCGTCGCGCCCTTGCGGATCGTACTGGTGTCGGACACGCATCTCGGACGGCTTGCCTCTCCGGCGTTTTTCGGCAGGCTGGTCGATCAGATCGCGTCCTTGTCTCCCGATCTCGTGCTGTTTGCGGGCGATATTCTCGAATACGATTTCGACCCTTCGGATGTCCCGGCCAGCGCCGCCGTGCTGCAACGCCTCAAGCCTCGGCTCGGCGTCTGGGGCGTGCTCGGCAACCATGAGCACATCGGCGGCAAGGGGGGGCTGAACAGGCGTTTGCTGACGGAGATCGGCTTTCGCATTCTCGTGGATGAGTGGGCGGAAGCCGGGGAGGCGGACAGCGAAAAAATCCTGCTGATCGGGCGCGATGACCTTTCCGCGGGGAGGTTCGGCGGACGCGGGCGGAAGACCCTGAAGGCGATTCTCGCGGATGCGCCCCAGAACGGGCGCTTGAAGATTCTGCTCGACCATCAGCCCTATCATCTGGAAGATGCGGAAGCCGCCGGGGTTTATTTGCAGGTTTCCGGGCATACCCACAACGGACAGCTTTTCCCCGCCAACTGGCTGGTCGCGTTGCTGTTCGAGAACGCGCACGGGTATTCCCGGCGCGGCGACACAAACTACTGGGTGACCTCCGGCGCGGGTACCTGGGGGCCGCGTGTGCGCACTTCGGGGCGGGCGGAAATCGTCTCGATTGATCTGGCGCCGCAATAGACGTCGGCACTGCCCCGATGTTTCAGCGCGGAGGCTTCGTATCTTTCGCGGGCGCTTCTTCAGCGGGCGCATAGCCGGAGCGTAATTCCGCGATGGCGGCGAGGAAGGCTTCTTTCACCTGATCCTCGTCGCATCCCATGAGCACGGCGTCTTCCAGTGCTTCCTGGGCGTACTGGCACAGTTCGTCGAGGTTTTCCTGCATCACCTTCAGTTTCTCGGTACAAGAGATGATGCTGCCGTCTGGCCGCCGCCAGGGGTTTTGGGGCGTGCCGTAGGGGGCGGGAAAGAAGCGATCGTGCTCGGCGCTCATGGCGGCGCGATTTTAGCGCGGTTTGCGGCGGCGGGCATCGTGTTGCGAGCTTCGTATCTGTCCAGATGCCTGTGAGAGAGCGAATGCAATGCCCCTAGGGGCCGAGCCGCTCTGCCCGCACATCGCCGAAGGCCGGTGTTACACTCTCGTGCGCTTTGGCGCGGGGAAAGGCGGCGCGCCGGGTTTCGATGAAACAGTTTCCCGATTGAACGGATTGCGACGGCCATGCTGCTGATGATCGACAACAGCGATGCAAGCCCGCCGGTGTCCGCCGCCTTCCGCAAACCACGTTGAAACCTGCGTGTTTTCTGCGTTTTCGTTCATCAAGCGCCGCCGCTATCCGTTGCCAGCCTCTTAAAAACCGGATAACCTGCCGGATAAGACCTGTTCCGCAGACTCTTATCCGGTAGATGCCTGCCCTCACCGATACCAAAGCCCGCAACGCCCGGCCCGCCGAGAAGCCCTACAAACTACAGGACGGGCAGGGGCTGTATCTCGACGTGCATCCGAGCGGCGCGAAGGTCGGCGCTACCGATACTGGCAGGCGTCGGGGCGCGACGGCATCTACACCATCGGCGACTACCCAGACGTGACGCTCGCCGACGCACGGCGAGCGCGTGAGTGGGCACGGCAACAGGTCAAAGAGGGCTTGAACCCGACGCAGGTCAGGGACGCCGAACGCCTGCAACGGCAGGGCGAACATGCCAACACATTCGAGGTTATCGCCCGCGAGTGGATAGTCCAGAACCGCGTGCATTGGTCGGACACCTATCTGCATCAGGTTGAGACATGCATTGGGCGCGACGTGTTTCCGAAAATCGGTAGCTACCCCATCCGCACGGTCAAGGCAGCGCACATTCTTGAAATCATTCGGGCCGTTGAGAAGCGCGGAGCGCCGTCAATTGCCGTGCTGATCCGCCAGTGGTGTGGGCAGATTTTCCGCTACGCTGTGGCGACGCTACGCGCAGATAACGACCCTGCGGCGGCGCTTTACGGGGCTATCAAACGCCGCCCGGTACGCCACAATCCGCCGCTTGATCGCGGCGAGATTCCGCGCTTCATGGCGCTACTCGGCGTATACGGCGGCTATCGCGTCACTGTGCTGGCGATGGAATTGATGATGCGTACCTTTGTTCGGACGGTCGAACTTCGGAAAGCCAAGTGGACGGAAATCAACTTCGACGATGCCGAGTGGCGAGTGCCGCGCGAGCGCCTGAAAATGGGGAAACGGATGCTCCCCGGCGAGGTGCATATCGTGACCTTGCCGCGCAGCACCGGCGTATCTCGAATCATCGGGGCGAGCCGGTCTTTCGAGAACGTCTCGGCCATCTCGACGGTCGGCTGCACGACGAGAATCGGAGACGGATCTACGTCGATGTGGTAGCCGACGACCGACTTGAAGATGAGCGTCTTGCCGACCTGGGCGGACGACATGACGACAATTTCTTCGGCCCGATCCTCGTTGAAGGCATCCATGATGCCGCGCTGGTAGGGGGCGCGCGCCGACGTGTATTTACCCTGTTCGGCGCTGTCCTCGGGCGACAGGTGGAGGCGGTCATCCGCCCACTGGCTCACAGTCATCGACGGCGGCGGGGCGAACGTCGCCGCTATCCGGCGTATGGATTGTTTCAGCGTCGTCTTCATCGTCGGGCTTCCAGTTGGACAGCTCGGCGAGGGCTTCATAAACCATGTCGGTCAGGATTCGCTCGGCGTCCTGCTCTGTCGTTTTGTTCAGTAGTGCGGTGGCAGCGCGTGGCGGCAGCGTCAACAACCTGGCGCGGCACGCACCTACCAGCATCGACTAGCCACGCTCGGCGTCGGCCAGCGATACCAGTTCGCCCTTGATGCGGGCGGTTTCGATTTCTGTTTTGTCGGCCTGCGCTCGCGTGAGGCGCGTCTTTTCCGACATCAGGTCGCCTGCCTCGCCGTTCAGCATCCCCCGCAAGTGCCGAATGTAACCGACGACGCAGGCACGATCTCGTATTGACCCTTTTTCTCGGGCTTTGGCACGACGCCTTCCGTCGCAAGTTGTTGGACGCGGCGCGGCGTCATGTCGAGCAGCTTGGCGATTGTTTCAACGGATGCGGTGCTCATGCTGCGGGCGAACTTCGGTGAACTGAAACCTATGATGGAAACCGTGACTAGCGAAACGGCGCGGGTGCGCCTACCCGCTCCCCATGATTTTCCACAGGGTCCCCGAATCGGCGGGCACAGGCCGGAGGCGATGGCGAAAAATCGGGGTCTGCACGTGGAGGGCTGGACATCGGGGCGTCGCCCCTTACAGTCCGCAGTAGGTTAGCGCAATACGGAGGATGTCGATCCCGTCCGCGTATCCCCCGCCGAAAAAGGAATGCCCCGCCAGCACAAGGCCGGACGGGGCATCGAAGGCGCGGCTGCAAAGGCAGGCGAGAAGGTTTTCGGCAGAAAAGCAAAAGCCCGCGTAGGCTATACGCGGGCTTTGGGCGGAACTGCTCCAAGAATGGGGAAATTCTGGTGTGTTTGTCGCACTCTGTCAAGCGGGAAATATGGCTCGGACAACAGCGAACGTCAGCGGACAAAAATAATTTCCGACGTTCTTGACGTAGGGAAAAAATCTCCCTACTATTTGGGCATGGGCAAACTCTATTCCGTCGCTAATTGGTTCATCCGGGTGCAGGGGCTTGAGCATCCGCCGGTGCATGTGCATGTCGTGCATCCAGACGGCAAGGCGGTGATTGACCTCGACGGCACGATCACGAACAGCGGCGTGCCTGCGGCAGTCATCGGGCTGGCGACGGAATGGGTTCAGGCCAACGAAGAAGCCATCCGCGCGGAATGGGTGCGGATGAACAACCCCGCAGAGAGGTGACGACCATGAAAGTACAAGTGAACCGGCTGCAATCTGTAACGCCGCTCGACGGCATGACGCTGGAAATTCGCTACACCGGTGGCCAGGTCGTGCACGTCGATTTCTCCGAACTGCCCGAACGCTTTGCCGTGTTCGCCGACTTGCGGAAGCCGGATTTCTTCCGCGCTGCCGCCGTCGCCGATTGGGGGCATACCCTCGAATGGCCGAACGGCGAGGGGCTGGACGCCGACCGCGTGATGGAGATGGCGCTGGAACAGGCCGGGCGCGTGGATACGCTGGAATTCCGCCGCTGGCAGGAGCGCAATCACCTGTCGCTTAATGCAGCAGCCGATGCCATCGGCGTCACGCGCCGTACGGTGAGCCAATACCGCACCGGCGCGCGCCCCGTGCCGCGCACGGTGACGCTGGCTTGCAAGGGGTGGGAGGCCGAGCGCGGCCACGCGCCCGCCTGACCTACTGGCGCGGCTTGAGGAGTTTTCCGTCGCCTGACCCCCGACCGAAGCCGGGGGCTGCATAGCCCGATATCATGCGGACGCCTGTTTTTGGCTGAGTCGCCGCCCGGCTTCTTGGTAAGCCTCACAACGGGCTTGTAATCTGCGGATGACCGCCACGGCGAAATCGGCAAGCGTGTTGGTATTGACGATCAATCCATTCGGCTCGTTGATGGCCTTGAGCATTTGCTGCACGCTCATCACGCAAGCGCCCGGTGCAATCGGCTTGTGCTGCTGCTCGCCCTTGTCGTCGAACCAGACGAGGTAGCGCAGCGTGTGATCGATCAGCGGCTTCAGGCTAGCGGTCGGCTGGTTGTAACATCCTGTCTTGCGGATGGCGGGCAGTACTTCACCCGTGACCCAGTGGCGGAAGGCTTTCGCGGCGGGCTTCCGGCTCTTCAACACTGCGTGATACATGCCGGATTCGGAGATGATGAGGACTTCACGGTCTTGTTCCACGCCGTTTTCTGACCTACTACGCACATTGTGCGTAGCAGCTTCGTCCTCGTCCAGAAAGCGGGTCATGTCCGGCGCATTGCGGTATTCGAGCGCCTCGGCAACGTCAGATGCGACGAACCACGGCGCATCGTCGCGCACGACGATACGGACAGAATGGGAATTGAAATTGAAGATGGCGGGCGCGGACGCGCCGGGGGTGGCGATGGTTGCCATGGTGGTGTGCTCCAGAACGGTTTTATAACCGCCTTCCCAATTTCCGACTGGGGGGGCGACCGAACGGGAGTCGGAAATACCGTTGGAGCAACGGCGAGCCTTGCGGCTCCTCCCGCCGGTCGCCCATGGATGAGCAACTGGCAATAAAAAAGCCGCTTGGCAAACGCGCTGCGGCTTCTCGCCGCTCCATACAGGATTTCCGATCCCGCACCCCGTTGTTTTCGGGGATGATAGCCCGACGGATGGGGTTGTCAATGGGCTTGACTTTAATCACGCGGCGCGTTACTATCTTGGGATGTCGATTCAATCCTTCCGCTGTCCCGACACGCGCGCCCTGTTCGATCGGCGGCGCATTGCCCGGTTCGCCAACATCGAGACGGCGGCGCGGCGTAAATTGGAGCAGTTGCACATGGCCTCCCACCTGGATGATCTCCGCGTTCCGCCGGGCAACCGGCTGGAGCGGCTTTCCGGCAACCGCGAGGGGCAATGGAGCATCCGCGTCAATGACCAGTGGCGTGTCTGCTTCGTGTGGCGCGACGGCGACGCCTGGGATGTCGAAATCGTCGATTACCACTGAAGGAAAAAAACCATGCGCAAAAAACTCAAGCCCATCCACCCCGGCGAAATCCTGCGCGAGGAATTCCTCGTTCCAATGGGCATCAGCCAGTACCGGCTCGCCAAGGAGATCGGCGTGCCCGCGCAGCGCATCGGCGAAATCGTCGCAGGCCGACGCGCCATCACGGCGGACACCGATCTTCGCCTGTGCCGCTTCTTCGGCCTGACCGAAGGGTATTGGCTGCGCGGGCAGGCGCGCTTCGACACGGAAACCGCCAAGGACGCGCTTTCCGCGCAATTGGCGAAAATCACGCCTTGGCATGGGGAGATTGCGCCAGCGCATTGAAAAATAAGCCTCATTCATCATTGCGGCGCGACCAGCCCATCGGCGACGAACTGTGGCGTGAGCCGGTCTATCGCTATATTTTCCAGCTCTTGCAGGCGTTCGCGGATGCGCTTCAATGCGCGCGCGCAGGCGTCCTTGCTTATCCCCATCTGTTTGGCCATCGCGCGGTATGTGCAGACGCGCTTATCGACGGCACGCGCCACGAGAATATCGACCGTAATCGGGCTGAGCGCTGGAAACGACGGCCGCAGCCAGTCGCCGAGACGCAGGACAGCATCGTAGCGGTAGCTCTGGAACACGATGTAGTGCTGGCCGTTCTCGGTGATGATCTTGTTGATGCCGTAGCGCGCCTCGACCGCCCACGATTCCGGCCCTGGCAGGCGCGACCGCACGGCGGCGCGAATCATGGCGCATTGCGCGCGTACCTCTAGCGCCGACAGTCCGCCGAAATTCACCGTCGAAGGCTCCCCCGTGTTCCAGATACCGAGCTCCATCATGATTCGCCGAATGGCCTTCGACATGACGCTATCGATACTGACACCGTATGCCTCGATGAGGTAGGCGAAATGCAGGGCTTGCGACGTGCTGCGGAAGATGGGCGTAGCGGAGGCGGTCATTCGGCCTCCTTGTAGTCTTTGCAGCGCCGTCCGCTCTGGCGGCGGTTTCCTTTTTCGTCCGGCTTCGTGCAGGCGACGATGGCGACACCGAACGCCCATCCGTGCGTCTGGTGGGAGCAGCCCCGGCAGGTTCGTGCCTCGTCGAGCATCAGAACTTCGAGCGGATCGCGGTAGCGGTAGCTATCGAGCGCCATCGGGCTGCCCCGAGATTTCGATGACGGCGACGCGCACGCCCGGCGTCTCGGCGTAACGCTTGCGCTTGACGACATCGACGACCTGCACGTCATCGCGCCATACAACGCCGTTCATGGCGTCAAAGACAGCCTTCTCGACGTTATCCACGTCGGGCTTCTTCGTCGGGTACAGGATGCCGGTTAGCGCCTGCGCGCGCTTCTTCTGCGACCACGACGCCGGAACCAAGCAGAGGATGTCCATATCGACGGCGCACGCGCCCGCGAACAGTGGCCGCCCGGCCATTGCGTTCTGCGCGGCGACGGCAATCACACCCTCGTAAGTCCGCGTCTTTTCCGGCGTATAGGTCGCCGCGTGACCGGCGCGAATCGTTGCCCGTGGCCGCCCCTTGCCCTGCGGCTCGCCGGGAACTGTGAATGTCACTTTTTCGCCCATCGTTCTCTCACCTCTTTTTCAACAGCGTCGGCCACAGCGTGACCGTCCTTCTTGCGCCACCGCTCTATCCAGCCCGCGCGCGTCTCGCGGTGCGGCAGCCGCATGACGAACCGCACACGGCAGCAGATGCGCGCAAAGCACGACGACGACAACAGCGGCCAGCACGGCAGCCAGCGCCGCCACGACGCAGGCAAGGCAGGTCATGGTTTCCCCCGATGTGATTGCCAGTTGAACGAAAGGAGTTCGCCTCCACCCTCGCGCAGACGGTCTAGCGCGGCATTGCCGAGGTAGGCGCGGATTTCGTCGAGGCGCTTATTGCTGATGACGACCGTCGGCTTCATCAGCCGGTAGCGGTGGTCGATGACGTGGAACAGGTGGATTTGTTCGCCCTCTGTTCCGTACTGGCGGCCAACCTCATCGATGACGAGCAGATCAACCTCGCCGAACGTCCGCGTCACATCCTGCTCGGTCTGCTCGCCGCGCCGCCCCCACGTCTCGCGGATGCGGCAGATAATCTCGTAGGCCGTCGCGTGCAACGCCGTGTAGCCCGCTGCCATAACCTGCTTCGTGATGGCGACGGCGAGGTGGTTTTTCCCCGTGCCGGGGTTGCCCCGCAGGATGAGGCAGCGCCCTGTCCGGGCGGCCACGTCGAAGCTATCGGCGTAGGCCCGGCATGTCCGCAAAACCGCCTCTTGGTCGGGCGTCTCGGCGCGGAAGCTGGCGAACGTGCAGCCCTCGAAGCGCGGTGCGATTTCGGCGCGCTGCATGAGCAGACGGACGGCGGCTTGCCGCTCGCAGACCGGGCAGACATCAGGCCGCCACCGCTCCAGGCCATCGGCGTCGAGCATGTTGCGCGGATACGGGCCGTGCTGCTCGCAGACGCCGAACTCCGGGCGGAATGCCGGGCGCTCGGCGGTGGGCTTGGCCTGGTGAGCGGCGCGCAGGCGTTCGACGGCATCGGCGGCGTGCTCAGAAACGGGAGACGGCATCGCGGGGTTCCTCCGGCGTTGTGCTGGCGGCGGCAGCGGCAGGCATGGCGGTACGTGCATGCAGCGGGAACAGCCCCTTCCAGCCGTTGATGATGGATTGATTTATGACATGCACGGGATCGTTCCCGTCTCTGCGCAGCCGGTCGAGTTCGGCAATGGCGCGGGTCTGCGCGACCACCGACATCGGAGCCTTGGCGAGACGCCGGGATTCGACAAACGCCAGCCAATCGTCGGGCGGCAACCATGCGGGCAGCGTGACGGCACTGGGAGCCGCCTCCCTCGCCCGCTTTGCGGCAGGGGCGGAGCCATCCCCCCCCGCTTGCGGGGGGGGTATCGGCGACTAGCGCCGCCGCGCGTTCGCAGCGTTCCCGGAGTGTGCGGCGGCGCTCCTTGCGCTCTTCTTGCAACCCGGCGGCGGGTAGCGCAAACAACATACCGTCGGCGAGTGTGGCACTTTCCACCAAATGCTCGACCTCGACCAGCGGCGGCAGTGCGAAATCGCCATCGTCGAAGCCCAGGTCGGACGGACGGCGCATGGCCCGCGCCCACGAGCAGACCCACCGCCAAAACGGAAGCTCGGCGTGCCCCTTGAATCGCCACTTGTTCGCCGCCCCCATAAAACCGCGCCCCGTGGCGCTGTTGTTGAGGTCGTTCTTGAAGAACCGGTTCAGCATATCCATGTGTCCGAGGTAGCCGAGCGCCTCGCTGGATGTGCCGAGTTCGATGTAGTCGTTTGGCGCGGCGGTCGCCGTGCCGAGCAGCCGGAAGGGAAGCCGCCGGTCAAACTCCGTGATTTGCTTGCGGCGGCTGCCGTCGAAATTCTTAAGGATGGACGATTCGTCGTTCGCCGTTCCCGCGAAGTCGGCGGGGTCGAACAGATGCAGGCGCTCGTAGTTGGTGATGGTGATGCCGCGATGCACGCGCCCGTCGCGGCTCACGCGGGCGTCGATGCCGAACTTCTCGGCCTCGCGCTCAAGCTGTGCGCTGACGGCCAGCGGAGCCTTGAGCAGCACGTTCCCGTTCGTCCAACGCACGACGTTTTCCGCCCACACCAGCTCCTGTAATCCCTTACCGAGACCGCAGTCCTCGAACAGCGCGGCGCGGCCCTTGCGGAGCGCCCACTCAACCATCGCCGCCTGAAAGGGGAACAGGAATTCCGGTATCCAGGCCGGCGCGAAGCCGTGATCGCCGTCGAGTTGCGCCTTCTGCTCAATGAAGGCTTGATAGTCGGACGCGCCCATTACCATCCCCACCAGAGCGCGAACCAGAACGCCGGGAGCCACCAAACGAAGGCGATGCCCGATGACAGCCGTCGTGCGCCGCCCGCGTTGCGGCGCGCCTTGGCTTTCTCAAAGTCGATAATCTCTGCCGTCATGGCGCGCTGCCCTCGGTAATCGCGGCCTCGACAGCCGCAAGCGCCGCCTGTGTTGTGGCGACAGATTCCGCGAGTTCGCGCTGTGCGGTCAGCAGTTCGTCGCACGTCGCGCCGTCCAGCAGGGCGGCCACCGCGCGCTGCGCGTCGCTGTTCTCCGCAATCAGGCCGCGTAAGGTTTCGACGGCATTTATGCCGCCTGCCGCCGCGCCGTCCAGCGGGCGCACAGCCATGCCGACGCCGCGCAGCACGTCATCAAGACAGTGCTGGCGCACATCAAGCGGCATCGCGGCAAAGATGGACGGCAAGAAGTTCGCTGGCAGCAGGTTCGTGTCCTTGCTGGAATCGTCGAGCCAGCGGAACACGCGGTCGGCATTGACTTTCCACCGCTCAAAGGTGTCTGTGGTCTGTGGCTCGAAGCGAATGCCGGTCGCCGCCGCGCAGCCGATGCCGTAGTGTGTCTCGACGATTTCCTGCACCGTCGTCTCGCGGCTCCAGCCGTTCGCCTTGCGCCATGCATTCACATGGTCGAGAACGATGGCGATGAGGGTTTCGTGCGATACGTCTCGCATGACTTAGCCCCCCGGCTCCGGTACGGTGGCCTCAACTGGATCGGCGAATCTCTCGGGCCAGATGATTTCGGTTTCCGTGACCTCGCCACCGAAGTGCTGGGAAAGACGCTCGGCAAGGTCTTTGGACGGAACCTGCCGCCCGCGCTCGATGCGGCTCAGGTTGCCAGTGTCAGTGCCAACAGCCGCCGCCACCGATTGGAGGGTTTGCCCGTGACGAAGACGAGCGTTTTTCAGCGGGGAGTTCTGGCAGGGATTCATGCGTGCCCTCTAAGCCGGATAAATGTCTGGGCGCAGATCGTGACGGGCAACCCCCGTCATTTGCTCGACCTCAATGACTTTCTTGTGGGAGACTCGTCCGAACTTGGACCATTGCTGCACGGCCTGTGGCGACACGCCTACGGCACGGGCGAGAGTCGATTGGCCGCCAGCGATGCGTATTGCTTTTTCGATTGGGGTTTCCATTTTGATCCGCCTGTAAGAAACTACAAGTAGATTACAAGTTAATCTTTCCTTGTGCAAGAGAATCTTGCAGTGCCTTTTACAAGATCACCTTGTATGCTTGCAACTGACATGAATACAACGACGGTAGCGACACGGATAGCTGAACTGCTGCAAGCCAAGAATGGCGGCAATCAGTCAGAGCTTGCACGGTATGTCGGGGTTTCCCCGCAGGCCGTGCAACAGTGGGTCGCGGGCGAGACGACGCCGCGTGGCAAGAATCTAGTGAAACTCGCCGATTTCTTCAGCATTACCCCATCCGAGATACAGTTTGGCGTCGTGCGTGCGCCGATGGACGTGGCGGCCGAGGAGCATGTCGCGCAACTTCTTGAGGCAGACGGTTGGCAGGTTGAGCGCATGAGCGCGCACGATGCTCCAGATTTGCCACCGGTATTCCATGGAGACGACTACCAATACATCCCCGACCTTCGCATCAAGAAAAACGATAGCGAACTATTCGTCGAGGTGACATCGCGGAAATTTGCACGGATGCCAGCAATGATGAAGCTGGCGGCGGACAGCGGTAGGCTGGTGCTCGTCGATTGGGAAAAGCCGGAGGAAGCCATCACGAAGGCAAACGCACTGCTCAAGAGCGGAGCGCGTGCACCGCTGGTTAAGAAATATCAGGATTCGATTGTGATTCCCGTGCTCGATGTGGCCGGTTCAATGGGGCATGGCGCGATGATGCCAGACCACGAAGAACCAATCGAGCGCATGACGGTTACTGCCGCGTGGATTCGACGGAACATCTCCGTCAGCCGTCCGAGCAACCTTGCCTTGATTACCGGTTACGGCGACAGCATGCAAGGCACGTTCGACGACGGCGACCTGCTGCTAGTTGATCGCGGCGTTACCGACATCAAAATCGACGGTGTGTTTGTGCTCGCCCTCAACGACCAGCTCTACATCAAGCGCCTGCAACGTCGACCAAATGGCTCGGTCTTGATGATTTCCGACAATCGAAAATATGAGCCTTATCTGATTGAGAATGGTGAGCGCGACAAGTTTCAGGTGCTTGGCCGCGTGGTGTTGGCGTGGAACGCAAAGAAGGTGTGAAAGGACGATGCCGTGAAGAACAAACCTTTAATTTTCTCTATCATTTTTGGTGTTGCCGTCGCTGTTTATGTCGGCATGACGAACCAGAAGCCGCCCGCGTCTTATGTTGGCGATACGGTAAGAATCATCGCGGGGCCAAGATGTCCCTGTTGCAACCTCTAAAGAAGTTGATGAAGAATTCTCGAAAGTATTAAACGCCAAGGATGAGCACGGATATAAGCAGCTATTTGAAAGTGGAAAAATGTTCCTCGTCAATAAGGGAAGCAAAGCCCTCGTCATTGAACGTAGCTACGCTATGGCTCAAGTGAGAATCCTTGAAGGTATACACGAAGGGAAGTCCGGTTGGGTTTCTGTCGAGTTCGCTGTAAAGCAAGAACAAGCTGCGTCACTTGTGCAGACTACGCCAATTGAATCAACAACTATTGTTGAAAAAACCACTGGTTCAACGGGTTTTGTAGCTGCGCAAGACTTCATCGAACGGTTGGATACAGATGTTGAGATCATTCGTACAATCGTAGAAATGGATTCCGCGTCCATGGGTGCTCGCAGTCGGAAAATGATGACCTTTTCCAATGAAGGAATGGCTTTTACTGGTGGGCCGCTTTCAAACTGCTATCTTGCGGGAGCCTACGCCTATAATTTTTGGATGTCCAGAATATCGCCATCAAGCGCACAAACTCCAGAACAGGCGCTTGACGCATATGATAATGCGGCAGAGCAGTGTAAAGAACAGATTTCCAAGAAACCTAAGAAAACTATAACTGTCCGTGCTTCGGTGAATTAGAGAACGCCTCCTTATCCTGGTTGTCTAGAAGTTATTCTGCTTCCTCTACCGGGGAGTAACGAACAGGTTGCTCATACCGAATGGACATGCCCCGCAAAGCGATGATTATCCAGCCAATGACGCGCAGGCAGCCCCAAAAAAATAATAATTTAGGGCAAAATAAAACCCGCCGGAGGGCTGATTTAGCTTCTCGGCGTGGGGAGGCACACTTCCTGCTGTTGTGTATACGGTGCTAAATCGAGTCGACCTTGTCGCAGTTCGTCAGGGAAGGTGATCTACCTGCCAAACGCAAAGATAAGACCTAGACCGGAGCTAATGCAATGATAAACACTCACGAAGTAAACATCGATGGTCAACCAGCAACGCAAGTATGCTTTCATACAGGGCGCGAGATATCCGACTGGGCAATTATAGACATGCCGGAAAACTTGCCAGTTTTCCCGCAGATCAACAGTTTTAATATGAACAAAAATTTTATGGCCTGCCTTTGCGTAAGTCGCCTATTTTATTACTGCAATTTTCAATTGAAGATGGTCTATTCGTCCCACAAAAAAATTAAATATAAATTTGTCGGCGATGCCGTTCCTACCGACTTTGGGGAATTGGCTGAATATCATGCAGGCATCCATTCCGCTATTAACCTGATATATAAAGCGCTTTTTATGATTTCGCTACTTTGGCAAAATGACTTTTTGCCCAAAAGCAATACCGATTTTCTGAACCTAAAAGATTTTGTAGAAAAGGTCAGCGAAGTAACACCGCTCCCTATATCGCAAAACTCCCTGGAACTTTGCAACATTATTAGCCAGATCAATGCATTGTTCCAGTCTGGCACCATGTTCTACGGATTTAATCAGATTGGCGAAGACTTCCCTACCGTGTTGGCCCTTGACTACAACGGCGCACAGGGCGTCATCGAGCACAATCATTCGTTGAAACAGCTTGTCATGGGACTGAACGACCTTCTTGCAGAAATATCCTTTTTTGACAAGGACTTAAAATGACATCGGACAACATCGTACCGTTTCCCGCGAACAAAAAAATCCTTGACAAGTCCGTGCCATTGTTCCATAAAGGTTCCGGCAACAGCGGAGGGCCGCCAACCATGGAACTGCATGAACGTGTTTCGAAGATCGAAGCAAAGATGGACGCCGCTTTCCCTACGTTTGCGACGAAAGAAGATATTGCAAATCTAAGGGGTGATTTCCACAAAGAATTTGTAGGTATTTACAAAGAAATAAACGCGCAAACGTGGAAATTCATAGGCTTTTCCGCGGTTGTTGCTTCGGCTCTTGTTTCCGCTGTATATTACATATCAAGACATTTACCATAAGGCAGAAGGATGAGGCAAGGCACGACACGCCCCTGAGTGCTTACAAGCTCGCCGTTCTGGCGCTCATCGCCACGCATCCGGGCAAGAAATATTTCCCGATTAGAGCGGGTTTGTAGGCCTTTATAGAGAAGAAGCTAATAAGCGTCGTAGCATCGGAAAACAGTCTCCACGATCACTCCACGTGACGCATGGCAAGAAGCTCGGCCACTGGATCATCAAAATCATCCCACCCCGTGCCCGACCCCTGGATGCGCTGAAGGTAATCTTCCACGCCGGAGAAATCGACTTCCTGAACGTCAGTGACCCAGAATTCAAGCAGTGTCCATCGGCTCGCTTCGCGCGCCCATTTTCCGACGCCTGAGAGCGTAACGTCCACGGGTTCAAACAGGTATTCCTTCAGGCGCTTCGCCATGGCTTCGTCGGCTGTGCCGTGGATTTCATTGCCGTCCGGCGTCAACACAGGCCAACGGGAAGGGTTTTGTCTTTTCCGCCCAAGCGGATGATCCGCCCTGTAAATTCCCCCGGCTCTCGAACAACCGGGAAAGAAAGATTGTCAGTTGCTCCGGGAAATTCAAGGATAACCGTCCCTTTGTTCAGGCGGAATTCTGCGCTTGTCCTGTCTTCCCGTGCCGACGCCGTGATGCGCTCGAATCTCCTGCGCGTCTCGCTGTTTGCCGCTGCCGTGGACGCTTCACGGATGCGGGCCTCAACCTGCGGGGCTGTTTTGCCGATGAGCAGCGCCAGCGCGTCGAGATACGCCGCCAGACGATCCATGGGGATTGTCTGGGGCGTGAAATTTTTGAGGCGCAGAACGTAGGTAGCCATGTCCCAGATTCTAGCAGCCTCAAGGTACCGAGCAAGAAATGCCTTCCAAGCCGCCCCTGGGCGGCTTTTTCGTGGGCCTCGTGCGGGCTTTTTACGCCCGCCGATCCCGTTTTTTCCCGCTCAAATCCGCCTGTAGCCGCTCGCGAAATTTTTTACAAGCTTCTCTTGACAGCCTGAAAGAGTGTCTTGTAATTTACGCTTGTAATTTCTTGAGCAGACGCAGGAGGCGATATGAACCAGCAGGCAGCAAGCATTCCCACCACGCGCAACAAGGCACTCGTGCACGGCTTACGTAACATCATGCGGATATTACGGTTTCCGGTGAGATACCGGAACCGCGAAGAGATGCGCTTTGCCGCCCACTGTCACCGTCACCGTGGGGGCACATCGGTTGCTCCTGCCGAGGGTACAGAAATGACGACACAGGTCATTGGCACTGTGCGCGCCAGTTCGTGGCCGTCGCTTTTTGACTGTGCCCATCGTTGGTACTGGCAGAACATCGCCGGTCTGCGCATGCCGTCGTCCGGTGCGGCGGCGCTCGGCACGGCCATCCACGCGGGAACCGCGCAATTTGACGGTGCGCGCATCGCAGGCCGTGAGGCCAGCATCAAGGCTGCCGTCGACAGCGCGGCGACGGTGATGGGCGAGGAGATAAAAAAGGGAGCCGCGTTCGAGGACACCCTTACGCCCAAGGACGCCATCAACTACGCCATCAATTTGACCGCCAAGTACTGCCAGACGGTCGCACCGACCCGGCAGTACACCGATGTCGAACTATCGTGCACCGCGCTCGACATCAGCACGGAATCCGGCGTCGTGCGAATCACCGGCACGACAGACCGTATCCGCGTCGATGCCGACGGACGGCTCGGCGTCTCCGACCTGAAAAGTGGCGGACGTGCCACAGAGAAAACCGCCGATGGCGGCAGGCGAGCCGTCACCAAGGGGCATCACATTCAACTCGGCATCTACACCCTCATGGCCGAGCAGGCCAGCGGGAAACGGCTGGACGCCACGGCAGAAATCATTGGACTCCAGACCACAAAAGAATGCCCGGTCGCCACCGGCGAAGTAGCCGACGTAAAAACGCCGCTACTTGGCACGGATGACGCACCGGGACTGATCGAGATTGCAGCGCAGATGCTCAAGGCAGGGGTCTTCCCCCGAACCCGAAAAGCGTTCTGTGCAGCGTCAAGTATTGCGCCGCACGGGCGCACGGCAAATGCCGCTATCACGATTGAGGAACTGCAATGAATTCACCACAAACCAACTCCGCCACGCTGTCCACCCTGCGGTCGCAGCATCTTGCCCCGCGAGAAGCGGCGTTGCCCGCTGTTTCCCTCGGCTTCGGCTCCCTGCAATCCTTTGAGCTGATGCAGCGTGCTGCAAAACTGCTCTCTTCCAGCACGCTTGTACCGGCGCAATACCGCGCATTCGATGAGAAAAAGGGCACCAATAACCCGAACGCCCTGGCGAACTGTGTTGTTGCCCTCAACATGAGTCAGCGCGCCGGGGCCGACCCACTCATGGTCATGCAGAACCTCTACGTCGTAGAGGGACGCCCGTCATGGTCATCGCAGTGGATTATTGCCGCGATAAACGGATGCGGAAGATTTTCCCCGTTGCGATTTGAAATAAAAGACCTCGGCGAGAAAGATGTCGAGTACGAGGTCACGAAATGGGTTGATCACCAGCGCGTGGCATCCAAGCACAAGGCAAAGGTAAGAAATCTTGAGTGCGTCGCCTGGGCACTGGAAAAGGAAACCGGCGAGCGAGTTACCTCGCCATCCGTCTCCATCGAAATGGCCGTCAAAGAAGGCTGGTACGGCAAGAGCGGCAGCAAATGGCAAACCATGCCGGAGGTCATGCTGCGTTATCGCACAGCCAGCTTTTTCGGCAGGCTCTACGCGCCCGAATTGTTGATGGGCCTGCAAACCGTCGAGGAAATACGCGATGTCGTAATTGACGCCGATTTTGGCGACGGACACACCGTGGATTTGGAGAGCCTCAAGGCCGCCAAGGATTCGGTGCCGCCGTCCTCCCCGGACAACCCCCTAGCCGATCCAAAAACGGGCGAAATCCAGGACGCGACGACGCCTGTGCCCGACGACCCCGATGATAAGGCACTGCGTCAGATCGAGCAGTCCGGGCGTCAGAAACCCGCCATCGGATTTGAAGATGCGATTGCCGCCATCGAGTCCGGCGATTTTGACATTGCCCGAGACATCGCCCGCTCACTCCCGGACAGGCAGAAAAAAGCCATTGAGTCGGCTATCGCCAATAAACAGCAGGCGCAGGCGTCAGCAGATGGCAATCGTCCGAAACGGCACGAGCGCGGCCAGAGACAGGGGTTCAATCTGGAGTGACGCATGCGCCACGATCAGCGAGTGCAAGACATCTACAACGCATCGCCAACGATGAGTAACTGAAAGGAGAAACACCATGAACACACCCGAAGTACAAGCCGTGCTCGGTATGGCCGCCGGAACCATCGGAAAAGACCTGCTGTCCGCACTTGTGCAGGAAATCCGGATGATTCCGGACGTGTGGGTAAAGCTGCCCAAGGCCAAACAGGACGACATCATCGGACGCCTACGCGCCAGAGTCGATGCGAACGTAAAGATGGCCGTCCATCTGATCGCCAGCGAGGGCCGCACGATCATCACGGGCGATCTGGATCAGGTCACCATCAAGAACGGCGTCAAGGCCGTCGTGAAGTTCGGAGCCAACACGGAGAATCTGCACGAACTCTACGAATCCAGCGGTAAAACCGTCCTCATAGTCGTTGCCGAGGCCGACGCACATACGGGCGGTATGCATGAGATCAAAGGGGAAGCCGATCAGCGCGCGATGGATCTCGGCCACGAATACCACGACAACGACGGCGGGGGCATGGAGGGCGAGGAGGGCGGCGACGGCGACGCGGTCGACGCCGAGATTACCGGCCTGCCGTCCCCGAATGATGTGTCTCCCACAGAGGAAGAGAAGGCGCAAGCATGGGACGACGGCTACACGGCGGCACAGCAAGGTGCACCGGAGAGCGATTGCCCGACTACGCGCGGCGACATTGCCGTCATGTGGGTCAAGGGCTGGAAGGCATGGCACGCAGAAAACTCAAGCGCATAATACGAATACGGTGAAGCGGCATGAAAATCTCATCCATCGCCATCCAGAATTTTCTTGGAATCCGCGAATTCACTGCGTGCACAGAAAATCCCGTCACGCTGATCTCGGGCACGAACGGGGCCGGTAAATCGTCTATCCAGGAAGCCATTCGCTTGGCGCTGACCGGCGAATTCGAGCGCGTCGCGCACAAGAAGGATTTTTCCCGCCTCGTGCATGAAGGCGAAAAGCGGGGATTCATTGTCATATCCGGTACCGACAAGGGGCAGGAATGGACGGCGGTTGTCGACCTGCCCTCCGGCAAGGGGCAGCCGCCGAACGACACGACGCTGCCCTTCGTGCTGGACGCGCAACGATTCGCCCACCTACCCCCCAACGAGCGCCGCGCTTTTCTGCTCGGCATGCTGGGAGCGACCGCGAACGGTGTGCCCATCAGGGGACGCCTCGCGGAACGCGGCTGCGAGAAGACGAAAGTCGAGCAAATCGCCCCGTTCCTGCGCATCGGCTTCGATGCCGCACAGAAAGAGGCAGCCGCGCACGCACGCGACGCCAAAGCGTACTGGAAAACCGTCACCGGCGGCGAGACTTGGGGCAGTGCCAAGGTAGCGGACTGGCACCCCGCCCCGCTGCCGCTCGACGCGGAAAAGGCGGTGGATTTCCACAACGACGCGCTGGGAAAACTCAAGGATGTCGAGACATGGCTGGAGTCCGCCCAGCGGGAATTGGGTGCAGCCAACGAAAGGCTATCGGCATGGCAGCGCGAGAAAGATGCGCGCCCGGGACATTCTGGAATGGATGGCAATCGCCGATGCGTTGGCACCCGACGGCATCCCAGGCGAAATACTTGCCGAAGCACTGGATCCGATCAACGACCGGCTGGAACAGTCCTCACAGGACGCCGAATGGCTGCATGTCCACATTGAGCCGGACATATCGATGTGGGCAGCCTATCCCGGCCTGCCGCCGCGCCCCTATGCTCTCCTGTCGGAGTCCGAGAAGTGGCGTGCTGACGCGATGCTGGCCGAGACCATCGCCAACCTATCCAAGATCAAGTTGCTGGTACTGGATCGTTTCGACGTGCTTGATCTGAAAGGCCGCGAAGACCTGATCGCATGGCTGGACATCCTCGCCCAGAACGGCGAGATCGACACCGCCCTGATCTTCGGCACGCTCAAGGCGCTGCCGACCAGCTTGCCAAAAACAATCGCGGCTCACTGGATTGAAAACGGATTCGTGGACAAAACCAAAAGCGGCATAACGTTCTCGGAGGCCGCGTAATGGAAAACACCGAAGACACAAACACAAGGAGTGCATCATGATTAACAGATTCCGTTTAGCTTGGCGCAGTTGGCAAAAGCGACGGCTCAATGCGGCGGCTATGCGCTATTCGATAAAAACCGAGGCGGCAACGCGCCGCTTTTATGAGCGTTTACATAAAATGAATAGCGAAATCGACGATATAAACGCCATGGGGGCGCTAGTGTCCCTACAATTCGCCGCCCGGAAGGCGGCTGATGTATTGGAATCGAGGTCAAAATGAAAGAGCAGCCGATCTTATTCTCCGGCCCAATGGTGCGCGCCATTCTGGAAGACAGGAAAACGCAGACGCGGAGGGTAAAAAAGAGTTTATATGCCCCTATGGAAAGCCCGGAGACCGGCTGTGGGTTCGGGAGGCGTGGCGTGAAATAGACTTTCTTTCGGAGTCATTCGACTATCGTGCGACGTCGAGCTGGTCGGACATGACTGGTATTTGGAAACCATCAATCCACATGCCGCGCGCGGCATCCCGCATCACGCTGGAAATAACCCGAATCCGAATAGAGGTTCTACAGAACATCAGCGAGAATGATGCGATTGCCGAGGGAATTGGGCAAATCGTCCGTGAGCGTCTGCCCGCGATTCAGCAATGCGGCGAATACGACGCGCTGGATGTTTCCCCCGTCGATGAATACCGCCGATTGTGGGAGAGTATTAACGGAACGACGGGTTCGAAATCGTGGGATGCAATCCGCTGGTGTGGGTTATCGAATTCAGGAGGGTTTGAGATGACAATCAGCAAGGAACAATTGGAGGAACTCCGCGCCAAGATGCGAAACGCTGCGCAATAATTCAGGGATGCGGAAAAGCGCCTCGTCGGTAGAGGTGAGGAGTATATCGAAGCACTGAAGGCGGCCAAAGCCGCCGGGATGGACGTTTCTTTTGACGACGCACGTCGAGAAATATCCGGGTTTTTCAAATAGGAAATGGGGAAAATCGTGGGCAAAAAATTAAAAAATGTTTCAATAAAAAGGCTTGTCCGAAATCTTCAGTATGTCTTTGACGATTCGGATATTTGTCTTTACGTCAGCCTTGATGATTTTGGCACTCTTGCAAAAATTGTCGGGGCTGAACCTATCACGTTAAATGGAGAATCTGCATTTTTTCTCATTTGGCGACCCACGGAGGTGTAATCGGAAATGGGCAAAGACACGAAAATAGGCTGGTGCGACCACACATTCAATCCGTGGGTCGGCTGCCAGAAGGTAAGCACCGCGTGCGACAACTGCTACGCTGAGGGGTGGGCAAAACGCTCGGGTCTCGTTCAGTGGGGGCCGCACACCGAACGCCGCCGCACGTCCGCCGCGATCTGGCGGAAACCGATCAAATGGGATGCAGAGGCCGAATGTCTGGGTATTCGCGCGAACCCATCGACTGAAAGGATAAAACCATGCCCGGCTCAACCGCGGGCTACCACTGGCACAGCCCGCAGATCAACGACGGTCAGCCCGAAATGAGCACTCGCTTTTCAGTTCTGAGCACAGTCTTGGCATGCCACACCAGACACCGTCTTTACGGTAGTGAGAAAGGTATAGCATTGTGAATTCAAAAGACCGAATCATCCGCCTACCCGAAGTGATGGGCATGGTGGGCATGAAGAAAACCGCCATCTACAACAGGATCAAGGACGGTACTTTCCCCGTGCCGCTGAAAATCGGGCGCATGTCCGGATGGCTGGAGTCTGACGTTCAGCAGTGGATAGCTGCTGTTGCGGAAGGACAGGTTGCAGCAAGCCAGCAAGGCCGACATGAGTGGCGGACAGCTTGATTGGCAGCCCTTGACATCCCCACCAGCCGGGCTATTATCCCCGAGTCCCCGCAAACAACGGGGATCGGGATTAGCGTCCCGCTGGAGCGGCGAATGAGCCGCAAAGCGCAATGCTGCGGCTTTTTTGTTGCCAGTTGCTTATCTATGGGCGACCGGCGGGAGGAGCCGCAAGGCTCGCCGTGCTCCACGGTAACGCTAACTCCCGTCCGGTCGTCCACCTCAATTAGCGTTGGGGAGGGCGGTTACAAAACCGTTCTGGAGCACACCACCATGGCAACCATCGCCACCCCCGGCGCGTCCGCGCCCGCCATCTTCAATTTCACTTCCCATTCTGTCCGTATCGTCGTGCGCGACGATGCGCCGTGGTTCGTCGCATCTGACGTTGCCGAGGCGCTCGAATACCGCAACGCGCCGGACATGACCCGCTTTTTGGACGAAGACGAAATAGGTACTACGCACATTGTGCGTAGTACCCAAGGTGGGAATCCGAACGTCGCCATCATCTCCGAATCCGGCATGTATCACGCAGTGTTGAAGAGCCGGAAGCCCGCCGCGAAGACTTTTCGCCGCTGGGTCACGGGTGAAGTCCTGCCCGCCATACGCAAGACCGGGCGCTACGAATCTGCCGCCATCACCACCGAACAAGCGGGCGAACTCTTCCAGCTCATCGCCGAGCGTTTCCCAGAAGGTAGTCGATATTGTCGCCTCCGCGCTTGCGATGGATAATGCACGGTCTCCGGTATGTTTCCCTTCGCTGGAGCCGAACACGGGGCAGCAGTAGCGAAACAGGATAAGCCGCCGGATAAGATTTGCCAACGGCAGCGAAGAGGGGGTAAAAAATCAATGGGATAGCTTCGATATGCTGCTGATGATCGACAACTATGACAGCTTTACCTACAACCTCGTGCAATATTTTGGCGAACTCGGGGCGGCTGTGCGGGTATTCCGCAACGACGCAATCACGCTCGACGAAATCGCCGCGAAAAACCCTTCGCGCCTGGTGATCTCGCCGGGGCCGTGTTCGCCGGAAAAAGCCGGCATCTCAGTGGCGGCGATTCGCGCCTTTGCCGGGAAAATCCCCATCCTCGGCGTCTGCCTCGGCCACCAGAGCATCGGGGCGGCCTTCGGCGGCAAGATCATCCACGCAAAAAAACTCATGCACGGCAAGACATCCCAGGTACGGCACAATCACATTGGCGTATTTCGCGGTCTGCCCGATCCCGTCACCTGCACGCGCTATCACTCGCTCGCCATCGAGCGCGAAAGCCTGCCTAACTGCCTGGAGATCACCGCCTGGACGGACGACGGCGAAATCATGGGCGTGCGCCACCGCTCCTGCGCGGTCGAAGGCGTGCAGTTCCACCCCGAATCCATCATGACCGAACAGGGTTACGAGCTTTTGAAGAATTTCCTCGGCGCGAGCGCCGCCTGATACTGGAAACCGGAGCGAACAATGAGCATCACCCCGCAAGAAGCCCTGCAACGCACCATCGAACACCGCGAGATCTTCTACGACGAAATGCTCTCGCTGATGCGCCAGATCATGGCGGGAGAGCTTTCCCCCGTCATGTCCGCGGCCATTCTCACCGGATTGCGCGTCAAAAAGGAAACCATCGGCGAGATTGCCGCCGCCGCCACGGTGCTGCGCGAAATGGCCACTAAGGTAAAAGTGCCGCCGCCGGTCGATAACTTCATCGACATCGTTGGCACTGGCGGGGACGGATCGCATACGTTCAACATTTCGACCACGAGCGCCTTCGTGATTGCCGCCGCCGGGGCGCGGGTCGCCAAGCACGGCAATCGCGGCGTATCGTCGAAATCTGGCGCGGCGGACGCCATCGAGGCGCTTGGCGCGAGTCTCAAACTCGATGCCGATCAGGTAGCCGCCTGCATTGCCGATACCGGCCTCGGCTTCATGTTCGCGCCCAATTTCCATTCCGCGATGAAAAACATCGCCCCCATTCGGCGCGAAATGGGCGTGCGCACCCTTTTCAACATCCTCGGGCCGCTCATCAACCCGGCGGACGCGCCCAACAGCCTCCTCGGCGTCTTCCACATCGACCTCGTCGGCATTCTAGTGCGGGTCATGGAACGGCTTGGCGGCAAACATGTCATCGTCGTCCATGGCCTGGATGGCGTCGACGAAGTCAGCCTTGGCGCGACGACCGTGGTGGGCGAACTCAAGGACGGCAAGATCACCGAATATGACATCCATCCCGAGGATTTCGGTATCGCCATGGCGGGCACGCGCAATTTGAAGGTAGAAACGCCCGGACAATCCATCGAAGTGATGCGCGCCGTGCTCGATAACCGGCCCGGCCCGGCGCGGGACATCGTTATCTTCAATTCCGGCGTGGCGCTCTACGCCGCCAACGTGGCCGTCTCCATTGCCGATGGCATTTCCCGTGCACGCGCCGTGATCGAATCCGGCGCGGCAAGGGCCAAAATGGAAACCTTCGTGAGCTACAACCAGCGGTTCAAATAAGCCGCGTCACGGCTTTATTCCCTGTGGCGCGGTACAGCACGGAATCGAGCGCATCAGAGAGCGCTAGCGGTTACGCGCGCCAGCGTCCGCCCGAAACGCGCGGGATGCCCGCCAGGTCGGGCCATGAGGCGATGCCGCTGAAACCGGCGCCGGCCAGTAGCCCGCGCACGGCGGCGGCCTGGTCGTGGCCGTGTTCCATGAGTAGCCAGCCGCCGTGTTCCAGGTGGCGGCTCGCGCCAGCGACGATGGGGGCGAGGCAAGCAAGGCCGTCATCTCCGGCGACCAGCGCTGCGCGCGGCTCGAAGCGCAGATCGCCCCGGGCGAGGTGCGGATCGCCTTCGGGGATGTAAGGCGGGTTGGCGACGATGAGGTGGAAGCGCGCTTCGCCCAGGGCGGCATACCAGTCGCCATGTAGGAATCCGATCTTCGCGTCCAGCCGTTCGGCGTTGGTTTTCGCCACTTCCAGCGCCTCGCGCGAGTAGTCCAGCGCGGTAACGTCGGCGCAATCCCATTCCAGCGCCAGCGTAACCGCCAGCGCGCCGGAACCCGTGCCGAGGTCGAGCACTGTGGGGCGCGCTTCGGCGGCGAGGCGGTGCAGGGCCAGTTCCACGAGCAATTCGGTTTCGGGGCGCGGGATCAGCACGGCCTGGGTGACGAGAAAATCGCGCCCATAGAATTCGCGCAGTCCGGTGAGATAAGCGACCGGCTCGCCCGCTTTTCGCCGTTCGACCAAACGGCGAAAAGCTTCCCGCTCTGCGGCGGGCAGGGTTTCTTCGGGCCAGGCGGCCAAGTGTGCGGCAGTGCAGCCATGGACGTGCCGCAGCAGCAGGCGCGCTTCCGGAGGGGGGATGTATTTTCGCGCCCAGGCCAGCGCCCCGGCAATGCTGGGGCGTTCCCAGGCCGTCATGCTTCTTCCGAGAGCGCTGCCAGCTGCTCGGCCTGGCGTTCGAGCGCCAGGGCGGCGACGATTTCGTCGAGATCGCCATCCAATATGGCGTCGAGCCGGTAGAGGGTGAGGTTGACGCGGTGGTCGGTCAGTCGCCCTTGAGGAAAGTTGTAGGTGCGGATGCGCCCGGACCGGTCGCCGCTGCCGATCAGGCCGCGCCGGGTTGCGGCTTCCAGCGTCTGGCGCTCGCGCATGCGCGCATCGTGCAGTCGCGCGGCCAGCACCGAGAGCGCCCGCGCCTTGTTGCTGTGCTGGCTGCGTTCGGCCTGGCATTCGACGACGAATCCCGTCGGCAGGTGAGTGATGCGCACGGCGGAGTCGGTCTTGTTGATGTGCTGCCCGCCCGCGCCGGATGCGCGGAAAGTGTCGATGCGCAGGTCGGCGGGGTTGATGTCCAGCGTTTCCAGCGCATCGGCTTCGGGCATTACGGCCACGGTGCAGGCGGAAGTGTGGATCCGCCCCTGGGTTTCGGTAACGGGGATGCGCTGCACACGGTGCCCGCCAGACTCGAACCGCAACTGCGACCAAGCCGCCGCGCCCGCAATGCGGACGATGACCTCGCGGTAGCCGCCGAGACCGGATTCGCTGGCGGAGATGATTTCGGCCTTCCAGCCCTGGCGTTCGGCGTAGCGGATGTACATCCGCAGCAAATCGGCGGCGAAGAGCGCCGCTTCCTCGCCGCCCGCGCCTGCGCGGATTTCGAGGAAGATATTGCGCCCGTCATCAGGGTCGCACGGCAACAGCGCGCGTTGCAGGGCGTCTTCGAGTTCGGCGCGGCGCGCCTGGCCGGAGGCGAGTTCGGCCTCGCCCAATTCGCGCATTTCGGGGTCGGCGAGCATCTCGCGGGCGGTAGCGCAATCGTCCTCGGCCTGGCGCAGTTCGCGGTAAAGCGCCGTCACGGGTTCGATTTCGGCCCGCTCGCGCGCGAGTTCACGGTAGCGGTTCATGTCGCGCGCGGCATCTTCGCCGCCCAGTTCGCGGTCGAGTTCCAGGAGGCGGTCGGCGAGGCGGTCGAGTTTGTCGCGGATACTGGGCTTCATGGGAAGCGGTCGGGAAAGTTGAACAATTGCCGGACGATGCGTCCGGCTTCGGCGTGGTCTTCGCCTTCGGCCTGGTTGAGATAGCGCGTCGGCCCATGCATGAGTTTGTTGGCCAGGCCGTGCGAGAGAGCTTCGAGCACATGGGCGGGGTCTTCGCCGCGAGCAAGGCGTTTTCGCGCGCGTTCAAGTTCGGCCTCGCGCACGGATTCCGCATATTGGCGCAAGGCGCGGATGGCGGGCACGGCCTCGCGCGCATGCAGCCAGTGCAAGAAGCCGTCCACGCGGCTATCGATGATGCCTTCGGCTTCCACCACCGCCTGCTGGCGCGATTCCAGCCCGGCTTCGACGATCTTGGCAAGGTCGTCGATGGTGTAGAGGAAAACGTCATCGAGTCCGAGCACCTCGGGTTCGATATCGCGCGGCACGGCGAGGTCGACCATCACCATGGGCCGGTGCCTGCGCGCCTTGACGGCGCGTTCGGCCATTCCCAGCCCGACAATCGGCAGGGGCGAGGCCGTACAGGACACCACGATGTCGAATTTCGGCAGCGCCTCGGCGAGCGTCTCCATGCCCAATGCCTGTGCGCCGAACCGTTCGGCCAGTGCGTGGGCGCGCGCGCCGGTGCGGTTGGCGATAGTGATCGAGCGCGGCCTTTCTCCGGCGAAATGCGCCACGCAAAGCTCGATCATTTCGCCCGCGCCGATGAAGAGAACATGCTGATCCCCAATGCGCTCGAAAACGTGTTCCGCCAGATGTACAGCCGCTGCCGCCATCGACACAATATTTGCGCCAATGGCGGTTGTCGAGCGCACCTCCTTCGCCACGGCGAAAGTGTTCTGGAAAAGCTTGTGCAGCAGCGCGCCGAGCGTGCCCGCTTCCTCGGCGCGGCGCATGGCGTCTTTTACTTGCCCGAGAATTTGCGGCTCGCCCAGCACCATCGAATCCAGCCCGCTCGCCACCCGAAAGACATGGCGCACCGCCTCGCGCTCCGGATGCGAATAGAGATAAGGCGAGATGTTGTCCAGCGGCAAGCCGTGAAAGCGCGCCAGCCAGTCCGCCGCGTATTGCGGCGCCTCGGAAGCAAAGTAAAGCTCGGTGCGGTTGCAGGTCGAAAGAATCGCCGCTTCGCGCACCGTCGGGCCGTCCGTCAGATCGCGCAAGGCGCGATCCAGGCAGCCGGACCCGAACGCCACTTGTTCGCGGATGGCAAGCGGCGCGGTGTGATGGTTCAGACCCAGGGCGTAAAGCTGCATACAGGGTGGCGTTGGATTCGGACGGGGCAGGGCGGCAAGGCCGGACAGCTCGCCGGAAACCGTCCCGGCAGACCGGGACGGCGATCTTATCATGGGCATTTGACGACATCGCGGCCCGCCCGCGAAGAGCATGCACGCTCAAACTAACGCGCGCGATGCGTATGAAACATGTCACGCCGGATCAAAAATATTGACAATATCATCGCGGCTCTACATGATGCATAGCCATGTGAATGCACTGGCGTATTCTCATCGGCGCGTGCCAATCGTCAATACATGGAGTTCGAATGAAATTCTCTTGCATGGAAGCATCCGAAGCGGCCGGGAAATTCAACGAAGAATCCGGCGCGATGAAAAAATCCGTCTCGATCAATGCCGGTATGCTGATATTTGCATTGCTGGCCGCTTTCTGCGCGACGCCGCTCGGCGCCCAGATACAGACCTTGCCGGGCGAGCGCGACCTGCAACGCGAGCGTCAGCAACGGCTCCTTGACGAACAACGCCGCCGTCTCAACGAACTCCAGCAACTGCCTGGCCGGACGGCCTCGCCCGAACAAGCTGCCGAGGCGCAAACGCCCCCCGAAACACGCTGCGTCACCATTCGGCGCATCCGCCTGCAAGGCGCGACGCTCATCCCCGAGGCCCGGCAGCGCAAAATCGTCGCCCCCTTTGAAGACCAGTGCCTGGATACCGTCCGTCTCAACGAACTGCTCAGGCTCCTCACCCAGTACTACCTTGATCGCGGCTACATCACCTCGCGCGCCTACCTGCCCGAGCAAGACCTTTCGAGCGGCGAACTCAACATACAGATCATCGAAGGCTGGCTCGAAGGCTTTGATCGCGGCACGGGCGTCCCGAGCGAGCGCGAAATTGGCATGACCTTCCCCGGCAAGGCTGGCCAGCGGTTCCAGTTGCGCGAAATCGAACAAATGCTCGACCAACTCAACCGCCTGCCTGCCCGGCAATCCAGCGTCGAACTTGACGCGGGGGGCCAGCCCGGCGCAAGCCGCGTCCTGATTCGCAACACCGCAGACAAAGCGTGGCGTCTCAACCTGAGCCGGCACAACAACGGCACGCCCGGCGTTGGCGAACACATGCTTGAAGCGGGTGTGGAATGGGATTCCCCGCTGGGCCTGGCCGACCAGATC
>JAIRMC010000047.1 GCA_031258965.1 Azoarcus sp.
GGACATCCAGTTCCCGCGCGAGGCGATGCCCCGGGTCTACGACGCCCTCAAGCTCGAGGACGCCGCCAACTCCTTCGCCGAAAAGGGCCTCACCTTTGAAGTGCAGCAGGAACTTGGCGACGGCGTGGTGCGCACCATCGCGCTCGGCTCCTCCGACGGCCTGCGCCGCGGCATGAAAGTCGCCAACACCGGCGGCCCCATCGCGGTGCCCGTCGGCCCCTCCACCCTGGGCCGCATCATGGATGTCCTGGGCCGCCCCATCGACGACGCGGGCGACATCCCCACCGACGAACGCCGCGCCATCCACCAGAAAGCGCCGAAATTCGATGAACTCTCCCCCTCGGTCGAACTGCTGGAGACCGGCATCAAGGTCATCGACCTCATCTGCCCGTTCGCCAAGGGCGGCAAGGTCGGACTCTTTGGCGGCGCGGGCGTGGGCAAGACCGTCAACATGATGGAACTCATCAACAACATCGCCAAACAGCATTCCGGCCTGTCCGTCTTTGCCGGCGTGGGCGAGCGCACCCGCGAAGGCAACGACTTCTATCACGAGATGAAAGACTCGAACGTCCTCGACAAGGTGGCGATGGTCTTCGGGCAGATGAACGAACCGCCGGGCAACCGCCTGCGCGTGGCGCTCACCGGTCTCACCATGGCCGAGCGTTTCCGCGACGAGGGGCGCGACATCCTCTTCTTCGTCGACAACATCTACCGCTACACCTTGGCCGGCACCGAAGTTTCCGCCCTTCTGGGGCGCATGCCCTCCGCCGTGGGCTACCAGCCCACCCTGGCCGAAGAAATGGGCCGCCTGCAAGAGCGCATCACCTCCACCAAGGTCGGCTCCATCACCTCGATCCAGGCCGTATACGTCCCGGCGGACGACCTCACCGACCCCTCGCCCGCCACCACCTTCCTGCACCTGGATTCCACCGTGGTGCTCTCGCGCGACATCGCCGCGCTCGGCATCTACCCCGCCGTCGATCCGCTCGACTCCACCAGCCGCCAGCTTGATCCGCTGGTCGTTGGCGAAGAGCACTACAACACGGCGCGCGCCGTGCAGCAGACCCTGCAAAAATACAAGGAGTTGCGCGACATCATCGCCATTCTCGGCATGGACGAACTCTCCCCCGAAGACAAGCTCACCGTGGCCCGCGCGCGCAAAATCCAGCGTTTCCTCTCGCAGCCCTTCCACGTCGCCGAAGTCTTCACCGGCTCGCCCGGCAAATACGTGCCGCTCAAGGACACCATTGCCGGATTCAAGGCCATCGTCGGCGGCGAATACGACAGCCTGCCCGAACAAGCGTTCTACATGGTCGGCAGCATCGAAGAAGCCGTCGAAAAAGGCCGCAAGCTCCAGTAATAACCCGCCTGTCCCGCGCGGCGGCGCGATTCTCCCGGTTCGCCGCGCGGCTTTTGAAGGACACAGACCATGGCCATGACGGTTCACGTAGACATCGTCAGCGCGGAAGAACAGATCTTCTCCGGGCTGGCGGAGTTCGTCGCCCTGCCGGGCGAAGCGGGCGAACTTGGCATCCTGCCCGGCCACATGCCGCTGATGACCCGGATCAAACCGGGCGCGGTGCGGGTGAAGGCGCCGAACCAGCAGGACGAAGAACTGATTTTCGTCGCGGGCGGCATTCTCGAAATCCAGCCCCATTTGGTGACCGTGCTCGCCGACACAGCCATCCGCGGCAAGGATCTCGACGAAGCCAAGGCGCTGGAAGCCAAACAGAAGGCCGAAGCGGCGCTGGCGGGTAAAAGCGCCAAGATCGACTATGCCAAGGCCCAGGCCGAACTGGCCGAAGCCGTTGCGCAGATCCAAGCCATCGAGAGGCTGCGCAAGCGCACGCACTGAAAAACGCCTTGCCCCGGCTGCATGAAAAACCCCGCGAAAGCGGGGTTTTTGTTCAGCGCTCCCCTAAAAATCCGCTGTATCGGGATCTGGCCCAACGCGGTTGCTGATATTATCCAGCGCCGCCAAGCGGGCGAGATCATCGCCATCGAGGGCAAAATCGAACACCGCGAAGTTCTCCGCGATGCGTTCGGCGCGGACGGATTTGGGAATCGTCAACAGGCCGTTATCGAGATGCCAGCGGATGATCGTCTGGGCCGGTGTTTTGCCGTGCCGTGCCGCGATCTGGCGCACGACATCGTTTCCGAGAAGCGTTCCCTGTCCGAGCGGACTCCAGGACTGCGTGAGAATGCCCTGGGCGCCGTGGTATGTCTGCAATGCCTGCTGCTGGAAATCCGGATGCAGCTCGATCTGGTTGACCGAGGGCACTACGCCGGTGTCCGAGATGATTCTTTCCAGATGCGTAACCTGGAAATTGGAAACGCCGATGGATTTCACCCGGTTTTCTTCCTTGAGCCGGATCAGTGCGCGCCAACTGTCGATATAGCGATCCTGGCGCGGGGCGGGCCAGTGGATAAGGTACAGATCGACGTAATCCAGCCGCAGGCGCTTCAGGCTCTCGTCGAAGGCGTGCAGGGCTTCGTCGTAGCCTTGGCGGTCGTTCCAGAGTTTGGTTGTGACGAAGTATTGCTCGCGCGGCAGGCCGACGGCGCGTAAACCCGCGCCGACACCGTTTTCGTTGCCGTAAATCGCCGCGGTATCAATCAGGCGATAACCGGCTTCGAGCGCGGCGGCAACGCTTGCCGCGGCTTCGGTTTCCGGCGTTTGCCAGGTGCCAAGCCCCAGTTGGGGGATTCGATGACCGTCGTTGAGGATGAGCAAGGGAGAAGCGGCGGTTTGGGTCATGATGGTCTCTGGTAGTGAAGGGCATCCGGAAGTCTATCCGCATGGGGCGTATTTGCAAGCATGTTTCGATGCTATGGAAACGCTGGTCAAGTAAAAGATAAATTGCCAGACTGCGCTAAAATGCTACGTTTCCCCGGATGGAATCCAACATGAAACGACCGCGCAACAAACGCCGTGGCGGCATTGGCCGTCATGCTGAAGAAATCCTGTGGCTGGCGGGCGGTCTGGGCGAGTCTTGTTGCCGGATCGAAGATCGTTACTGGGAAGATCGGCTCACTGCGGCAATTGACGCGACGCTTGCCCACGATGACGAAGACACGCTCGATACCGTGCTCGACCAGGCATTCAATCGTGGCAGCCCCGGTTGTGACGAACTCGCGGACGTCATCGAAGGGTGTACCGAGTCCCCGGCCGGACTCGACGAGGAGCGCGACGTTATCTTTATCGCTGCGCCGGTGCTGGTATGGTCACGTTTTCGCATTCCCGCCCGCGCCTTGCCTGCCGCCACGCTCGCCAATCTGCGCACGCACATGCATGCCCATGTGCTTGCCCGGAATACCCGCGTCGCGTTGGCTGATTTTCTCTACAGCCCCGATCAGTTGCCGCAAGGCTACTGCGCCACCGCCAGCTTCGCCAGACTTCTGGGCCGCGCCGCGCTCGAAAACAAGGATTTGCATGTCGATGCCGACGACATGCAGGAGACGGTGCAGTTTCTTTCCGACACCCGCTATCTGCTGGCCGCCGTTGCCGTGCCACGCGGCAGCGCGGTTTTCCGCTGGCAAGAAACCGACGGCAGCCGCGCCGAGGCGTTGGAGCAATGGCGCGGGCAGGGCGGCGGGTGTCTCGCGCCCCTCTTGCCTGGATGCGCGCTCGAATTCGTGTTGCCCGAATCCTATTTCGCGGCTTGCCGCGCCGCCGACAAAACCAGCCGCTCTTATTCAGTGCGCGCCTCGGTCGCCTTCCTCATTACCTCGCTCGATGTGCCGGTGGTCAAGCTGCGCGCGATCATCGCGCCGTTCTGGGAGGAACAGATCGAGGAATACCGGATCGGTTTCACGCTTTCCGACGATGACGATGTCGTTCACGGCGTCGTTTGGCCGCTTCTTGGCGCGGAAGATGAGGCCGTCGATGTACCGGCGGAAATCGAAAGCGTGCTGCGGGAATGCGGCGTTGGCGCCATCAAGGTGCTCGAACACCGCTTTCCGCTCGAATATTGTGAGGATTGCGGCGCGCCGCTCTACCCCTCGCCCGGAGGCGAAATCGTGCATGCGGAAATGCCCGAGACCGAGGCTGGACAGATTCCGCGACATTTGCACTGAATGCCGGAGAGAACGGGAATGCAGGGCGTGCGGCCCTGCATTTCACTGCCCTGTCCGCGCTTTTTTCTGTTTATCCTTGTCGCCAATGGTAAAGGTGTAATAGATGTCGAATGCGTTGTCGGTACCGCCGCGCGCGACCAGCGACAGACGGCGATCAAGGCGGTAGGTAAGTTTTACCAGCGATTCCACGCCGGTTAGGCTTTGCTCGAAAGACAGGGAAAGCTCATTCGTGAGCCGCTTGCCCACCGCAACCACGTCGCTTGCCGTCATCTGGCCCGCGCTGATGCGCGATCCGCCGCTCACGACTTTGCTGGCGGCGCTGCGGCTGCTGCTGTTCAGGTCGCCCTGGCCGATCGTGAAGCTGTCGATGCCCAGTCCGCGCGTCAGTTCTTCCGTCATGCCGCCGCCTGGGCCGCCGAAAAGCGCTTGCGCCGCGGGCACGAGCAAGCCGAGGTCGGCCCCGCCAGCGTCGGGCGCGCGGCCCAGGACGAGCCAGGAAAGTTTTTCCGGATCGGGCACGGCGGGTTCGGAGACGAGCCGGACTTGCGGGTGGCGGGCGTCGCCGGTGATTGCCACGCCAGCATCGACTTCCATGCCGCGCCGCATGGCGATGATGTTCAGTCCTGGGTTGTCCAGTTCGCCCTGGAAGGTGATGGCGCCGTGCTCGATGGACAGGCGCTGGCCATAGCCGCGATAGCTGCCGTCGACGGTGCGGATGGCGCCCAGCGCCCTTGGGGGATCGGAAGGGGTGAATTGCAGTACTAATCCGCCCGCCAGCCGGGTGTCGATGCCGAATGCGTCGAGGTAAAGGGCGCGTCCGGGATCGAGCGCGATTTTCCCCGTGATGGCGATGGGGCCGTCCGTTTTTTGTGCCGCGTCCGCTTCGCCCTCTGGCGCGCCCGCGCGGTGCACGATGACGTCGTTGCCGAGCGCGGGCGTCTGGACACTGTCGATTTCGATGTAACCGGCATCGGCGAGCAGGCTGGCGTCGATATCGAGCGCCTTGCCTTGCAGGGTCGCCCGGCCTCGTCCGGACATGAGCAGCCAACGGTCGGGACGCTGCAAGAGCGGCAGCCGTTCGGCGGTGAATTCGATCCGCCCGCGCGGCGCGCGCGTATCGTCCGGCGAAGTTGCCGCGTTCAGCACAATGTCGCCCGTCGCCAGCAGATGACCGGGCGTGGCGGTGAGTTTGTCGACGGGCACGCGCTTGTCGCGTGGCTTGATCCGGTTGGCCGACTCGAAGGCGAGCCGTTCCAGATGCAGGCTTTCATAGCCGTCATGATGGGTGAAGGCGGCTTCCAGTTCGCCGCCCGAGAGGATCAACCCATGGTCGGCGAGCGCGAGTTGCAGGGCGCTGCCCCGGATATTGCCTTGCAAGTCCGGCGCCGCCGGTGTGCCGGAGAGGGTGATATCGGCGGTGAGCGTGCCGCCGGTTTCGATGTTCTCGCGTGACAGGCGACCAAGCCAGACAAGCGAGGGCATAGCGATGTGGGCCGCGCCGGTGAGCGGTGCATGCGGCGCTGGCCGCCAGCTTTGCCCGGCGCGTTCGATGCCCGCGTCGAGCGATATGCCGAGTTCGCCTGCTTCGCGTGCCTGCGCGGCGAGCGTCAGCGTCAGTTTGCGGTTGCGCGCGAGAAGATGGGCTTCGAGCCGCTCCAGCCCGAGCCGGGCGGTGATTTCGCCTTGTACCGCGATGTCGCCCGATTCGCGGAACAGCCGCGCTTCGCCTTCGATGCTCTCGTCAATGCGCAAATCCCAGACGGCTCCGAGGGTCAAGGGGTCGCGCGGTCTCCGGCCTTGGCCTGGCAGCATCGTCAGCGCCAGTCCAGCCAGGTTTCCGCGTAGGACGGTTTCACTGTTTTTCCAGCGGATTTCGGCAAGCTGGATGTTGCCCTGCTCGCCGATGTCGAATCCGGCTTCGACGAGGCTGAATTCTTCCGGGCTGATTTCTAGTGCAGCCGGCGCGCGCAGGCGCAGGGGCCAGCGCCCTTCGTTTTTGAGGGCGAGAAGTTGGCCGCGCCAGTAAAGCGCATCGAGGCCGCCGTCCAGCGCGGCGTTGATCCGGGCGGCGACCTCCTTGAACACGCCTTCGGCTTCGATCTGTATCCGGTGGCGGTCGCGCTGGCCGTCAGCCATGATTTTCGCGCTGGCAAGTCGCAGATCGCCCGCAACGATGCCGGAGCCGTTCAGTTTGAGGGCAAGCGGGCCATTGCCGCCCGCTTCGATGCGCGCTTCGCCCGCGAGCGCAGCGGCGGCCACGTTGCCGGGCAGGCGCAGGCCGCTGGCATCGAGCCGAAGCATTCCCGTCGGCGCGTCCCGCCCGCCGGTAATTGTGCCGACGGCGCGCATCCGGCCCGCCAGACCAAAACCGATGACGGCAAGCCGGGGAGCGTCGAGATTCAGCGTCAACCGGTCTTTTGTCTGCCCCCAACTTCCGGCGAGTTCCAGACGGTTATCGGCGACATCGAGTTTGATGTCGGCATCGCGCACATTCGCGCCGTCCAGAATGAACCGTCCGCCGCCGTTAACGCGGCTGGCGGGCAGGCGGCTGTCGAGGCGGGCGGGGTCGAGCGCGCTTGCATTGAGACTGGCGTCGATCTGGCCGAAACCGGCGTTTCCCGCGTGGTCTGCCTGTCGCCGCCAGTGCAGATGCCCCGTGAGTTTGCCGCCGCCGCCTTCCAGCGTGAGCGCCTCAATCCGGAGTTCGTCCACAGCGGCGTCCATCGCGGCGGCGATGTCCGCGCGCAGGCGGGTCAGCGGCAAGCCACCGACATCGAAGGTGGCCGGGCGGGCGTTGTCGATGCGCAGCGGGCCGCGCAATACCGGCCTGCCGTTTTCAAGAACGGCGCTCAGGCTGGCGGAGAGGCGCAAATCCGCGCGCGGCAGATCGGGCGCGAGCGCAGCGGGGTCGATGCCTTCGGCTTCAAGCGCGACCGTTTTCAGGGGCAGCGCGGCAAAAGGCGTCGCCACGATTGTTGCCTGCCCCCGGATGCCGTGGCTTTGTGCCCGCAGGTGCAAGGCAGGTTCGGCCAGACTGCCTCCGGCATCGATGTCGAGCGAGAATTCGCTGCCCGCCAAATGCCCGTTCACTTGCAAGGCGAATGGGGCCGTCGTTCCGAGTTCGCCTGTGGCTTCGATGCGTCCTTGCGGCAGTTCGGCGGACAGGCGGCGCAGAAGGAGGCGCGACGCTTCGCCGCTCAGGGAAAGACGGCTTTCACGCAGGGTGAAAAGCGGCGCTGCGTCACGGATATTGTCGGCGTCTGCGCTGCGGATTGTCGCCGTGCCAATTTCCAGCGCCAGATCAAAGGCGAACGGCAAGCGCAGGCTCTCCGGCAGCGCGGGCGGTTCTGGAGACGGCGGGGCATTCTTGAGGAAGACGTCGACCCGCGCCACCCGCAGCCGGTCGACGGCGATGCGCGGGAAAAACGACCGCCAGTCGAGCGCAACGCCGTGCAGTTCGATCCGCGCGTCCGGCAAATCCAGCGTCAGGCGCGAAAGGGCGAGCGGCCCGCGCAAGGCGCCGCTTGCGCCCTCGACGTGCAAGCTTCCGTCGCTGAAACGGGCCGCCGCGCCCGCGAGCGTCCGCAAGCCCGATTCGGCGGCAAAGAGCCACACCAGCGTGGCGCAGACCAGCGCGATGACGACGACAAGGCAAAGCGCGAGCCGCCGGAGCCAGCGCCGCCCGTAATGGGGAAGATGGGGCGCAGGCGCGGTGCGCATCGTTCAACCGCCGTCGGGTTCGTGCCGCGTATCGAACAGTGCCGCCAGCGCCGCTCCCGGTTCTTCCGCGCGCATGAACGCCTCGCCGACGAGAAAGGCATGAACGCCCGCCGCGCGCAGAGTTTCGACATCTTCCCGCGTCCGGATGCCGGATTCGGTGATGACAAGTCGATCTCCGGGCACTTGCGGGAGCAGGTCGAGGGTGTTGGCAAGCGACACGTCGAAGCTGCGCAGGTTGCGGTTGTTGATGCCGATCAGGGGCGTCTGGAGCCGGAGCGCCCGCGCCAGTTCCGCGCCGTCGTGCGACTCTGCGAGCACGGCCATGCCCAGTTCCCGCGCGATGCTCTCGAAATCCTGCATTTGCGTGTCCGTGAGCACGGCGGCAATCAACAGGATGGCATCTGCGCCCATGGCGCGGGCCTCGTGGACCTGATAAGGATCGACGATGAAATCCTTGCGCAGGGCCGGAAGCGCGCAGGCGGCGCGGGCTTGCCGCAGATAGTCGGGCGAACCCTGAAAATGCGGCGCATCGGTGAGCACCGACAAACAGGCCGCGCCGTGGGCGGCGTAGGAAGCGGCGATGTCGGCGGGGCGGAAATCGGGCCGGATCACCCCTTTGGAGGGCGATGCCTTTTTGATTTCGGCAATGACCGCCGCCTGTCCCTGCGCGATTCTGCCGCGCAGGGCGGCGATGAAATCCCGCGCCGGAGGCTGGTCTTCCGCCTCACGGCGCACGGCGGCCAGTGGCCGGAGAGCTTTCGCGGCGGCGACTTCTTCAACCTTGACCGCGCAGATTTTTTTCAGAATGTCATTCATGGTGATGATGTTTGCGTTGTTTGCGCGTGATGTCCGGAAATGGCGGGCAACGCTGTATCTGCATGCCGCCGCGGCTTGGGGGAAAGAACGGCTTTCTATACATGGTTCATCCTGAATAACGCTGTTTTTCAATCCGGCAATACCTGTCGAGATCGCCATTACAGGATCGGCAGCCTGGGCGCGGCGGGCGGCTGGCCCCAACGAGTACAATAAAGCCGCAACGCGGCCAGAATCAAGCGTAGGCGCTATGCGCGGTGCCGCATTCGGCACTGCGCGCCATGTTCGGAGCGCCCGCGTAACAAATCCACCCGTTACTGTGCCGAGCGCCATGTGCAGTGCTTGCTCGCGGGGAAACCCTTGGGCGAGAAAGCATGGTCAAACAGGCGCGTCCGATGCGTATGAAGCATGTCACATCAGACAAAGCGTGGCGTCTCAACCTGAGCCGGCACAACAACGGCACGCCCGGCGTTGGCGAACACATGCTTGAAGCGGGTGTGGAATGGGATTCCCCGCTGGGCCTGGCCGACCAGATC
>JAIRMC010000059.1 GCA_031258965.1 Azoarcus sp.
GAGGCCGAAGACAGCCTGACCCAATGGACGAGCCAGCGCCAAATTGGCTCGGGCGCGGTCTCGCTGATGAGCTTCGACTACAAAGTCGCGGCCAGGGGCGCGGGCGAGCGGTATGCCGAGACCGGCCAGGGCGAAGCGGGCGGCATCGAAGCGAATCTGGAAGACTTTGACGCGCAGACCCTCTACTACGCCAGCGCCGAAGAAGGCCTCGACCGTTACGCCCGGCTCCGGCAACAAGCGCACGACCGCAACAAAAAGACCTTTCTTGGCGAAGGCAACGTCCGGGCGTTGCGGGCCGGAGAATGGTTCACCCTCACCGAGCACCCGGACGACGGCTTCGAGCTGGAGGAAGACGCCCAATTCACCGTCACGCGGCTCAGCTTCACCGCCGCCAACAACCTGCCGGGATTGGTGGATGGCCACGGCGCTTTGCGCTTCGCAATGACGAATCTCTCCACCCCCCCCGTCATTGCGAGGGGCGCAGCCCCGTGGCAAACCGCGGCGCTGCGCGTCTTGCAATGACGATTCATCAGTGGGACAGGACGTAAAAAAAGGGCGCCGAAGCGCCCTTTTGACTGAATCGCGGTAAAGCTACGATCAGAAGTCGTGGCGAAGGCCGATGCCGACGCCTTGACGGTAGCCAGTGGTACCACCAATGTTGCTCAGACCAACGCCGCTGGCGCGCCAACCTGCAACACCCAGAGCCGCCTCTAGAGTACCACCTCCGTCATATCCTGCCACTCTCTGGTTGCTATTCTGGTGTTGGGCTGCGTAATGTGCGTACAGTGCCGTGCGCTTCGACAATGCATGCTCATAACCAATTGCCCACTGACCGACTTTAGCATCAGCGAGATCACCACCAGCTAGATCGCCAAAATCGAACTTGCGACCAACATACGACACCAGCAGCGAATCATTGGCACTGATCTTCCACGTCGCACCGACCAGCCACTGGGTGAGCTTGAGGTCGGTATCGGCGTTAAGCCCCGTAGTTGTAGTTGCAGCAGGATCGTCATTCAAGGCCGTTTTGCGTTGACCATACAGAGCGCCAACCTTGACCGGCCCGAAATCGTAGCTGACATAGCCTTCAGTCACGCGCAGGTGCTCAACACCCGTATTTTGCATGTTGAACTTGGCCTGGTGGTAGTTAAGGCCGACGAACAGACCATTGACGGTGAAGCTCGGCGCGAAAGCGATCACGCGTGTATCCCGTAAATTCAACAAACTTAGGCTCTTGTTGTCGACAGACTCGTCAGCCTCATACGAATTGGTATACGCAGTGATAAACGAGAAACCGCCCCAACTCGGCGAGATGTAGGCTACCAGATTGCTCAGGCGTTGGTCCTTGACCAGCACGTTGGCAGAGGAACCAACGCCATTGGCACTGAAAGGATCGACAGCGGACTGGAACAAGTGCTGCGGCGTGTAATGACGGCCAAAGGCGACGGTACCGAATCCGCCCGCCAGTGCGGCATACGATTGACGGGCTGTGCCGTTGAGAATACCGGTCTCCGTCTTGTCACCGGCAAGGCCGTTTTCCAGCACGCCAATGACCTTCAAACCATTGCCAAGGTCTTCCGTGACCTTAAAGCCAATGCGGTTGGCCTTGGAGACGCCAGAATCGAGACCTTGGCGGGCACCGGGTCTACCAGTGCGATCAACATTCCCAACTCCAAACGACCCAGCATAGTTACCGACGTGGTTATTCTGCACCGTGTAACCATAGTCCAACGTGCCATAGATGGTCACGCTCGACTGCGCGAAGGCGGGAGCGGACACCAGACCAGCAATCGCCAGCGCGATCAGTTTCTTTTGCATGTATTTCTCCTCAAGTTGAATCGGCGCTCCCACCGGCGGCAGGAACCCAACTGGACCTCTCGGGCGAGAAGTTGCCGGTGATTGTGCAAAGTTGATAAGGGTCTGCGCAAGCCAAAGTGCGAAAAGCCAGCTTATCAACGCACTTACTGTTGCAGCCAAGCAACAATGGCGGCATTCGCAGCCCGTGCTATGATCGTTCGCTCTGCGGATAACCGCAAGCTTTCAACTCGTTTTTCCCTTTTTCGCCACATGATCCACATTACCGTCAATGGCCAGCCCGAAACCGTTGCGCCAGGCTTGACAGTGCGGGCCTTGCTCGAACGGCGCGGGCTGGCGGATGCGCGCTTGGCCGTGGAACGTAATGGCGAGGTCGTGCCGCGCGCGCGGCATGCCGGCACTGCGCTCGCCGGGGGCGATGTGCTGGAGATCGTGGTAGCCGTCGGCGGCGGTTGATTTTTCTTCTTTATTCCGACATGACCGATTTTTTGACGATTGCGGGCAGGAACTACCGTTCCCGTTTACTGGCCGGTACGGGCAAATACCAGGATTTCGCGCAGACGCGGGCGGCGCTCGAGGCCTGCGGCGCGGAAATCGTCACCGTGGCGATCCGCCGCACCAACATCGGCCAGCATCCGGGCGAACCCAATCTGCTCGATGTGTTGCCGCCGGCGCGCTTCACCCTCCTGCCCAATACCGCCGGATGTTTCACCGCCGACGAAGCCGTGCGCACCTTGCGGTTGGCGCGCGAGTTGCTCGGCGGGCATGCGCTGGTCAAGCTCGAAGTGCTCGGCGACGCCGCTTCGCTTTACCCGAACATGCCGGAAACCCTGAAAGCCGCCGGTATACTGGTCCGGGAGGGGTTCGAGGTCATGGTTTATTGCGCCGACGATCCCATCCAGGCCCGGATGCTCGATGATCTCGGTTGCGTGGCGATCATGCCGTTGGCCTCCTTGATCGGTTCCGGAATGGGCATTCTCAACCCGTGGAATCTCGCGCTCATCGTCGGGCGCGTGAAAGCGCCGGTCATTGTGGATGCCGGTGTCGGCACGGCGTCGGACGCCGCCATCGCCATGGAACTGGGCTGCGACGGCGTGTTGATGAATACGGCCATCGCGCGCGCGAGAGACCCGGTTCGCATGGGCGGCGCGATGAAAAAGGCCGTGGAGGCCGGTCGAGAAGCATTCCTGGCGGGGCGAATGGCGAGGAAGCCTTATGTCGCCGATCCCAGTTCGCCGGGCGCGGGGCTGATCGGCGCATGAGCGGGACGGCGCCGGAATATTCCGGTACAGATTCCGGCGGCGCGGCGGCTCCGGCGCATCGCTTTTCGAGCCGTTCGATTCGCAGTTTCGCGCTGCGGCAGGGTCATATGTCGCCAGCGCAGCGGCGCTGTTTCGACGAGATGATGCCGGTGATCGGCATCGCCTACCGGCCCGAACCGCTTGACCTCGCGGCGGTTTTTGGCCGAGATGCGCCGAAGGTGCTGGAGATCGGCTTCGGCATGGGCGAAACCACGGCGCGGATTGCCGCGGATCATCCCGAAACCGATTATCTCGGCATCGAAGTGCATGGCCCCGGTGTCGGCGCGCTGTGCAAGCTTGTCGCGGCAAATGACATTGCTAACCTGCGCATCGTGCGGCACGACGCGGTCGAGGCGCTGCGCGACATGATCGCGGACGGCGCGCTTGCCGGGGTGCATGTTTTTTTTCCCGATCCATGGCGCAAGGCGCGGCATCACAAGCGCCGCCTGATACAGCCCGAATTTGTCGCGCTCGTCGCGCGCAAGCTCGCCCCCGGCGCTTATCTGCATTGCGCCACGGATTGGGAAAACTACGCCGAATGGATGCTCGATGTGTTGTCGTCCAGCACGCTGGAAAACACCGCGCCGGGGTTTGCGCCCCGCCCTGCGCACAGGCCGCTCACCAAGTTCGAGCATCGCGGCCTTCGCCTTGGGCACGGGGTATGGGATCTGGTCTTTCGGCGTCCACAACAACGTTAAAGAGGAATTACCATGTCAGGTGGTTTGCCCGGATTTGTTTTCCGTTTGTTTCGCCTCGTGTGGCGTCTCATCGACGGCGCGCGCCGTGTTGTTCTCAACCTCGTTTTGCTGATTGCGATTCTGGCGCTGATCGTCGCCTTGGCGCGGCCCGGCCCATCCGTGCCCGACGGCGCGGCCCTGCTCGTGCGCCCGGCGGGCAGCTTGGTCGAGCAAAGCGTGTCCGACCCGTCGTTTGCTTTCCTGGCTGGCGACGACGAGGAAGAGACCGCCTTGCCCGACCTGCTTGAAGCCGTGCGCGCCGCGCGCGATGACCCGCGCATCGGGCTGCTCGTGCTCGAAACCGACGATCTCGAAAGCGCCGGGCTGTCCAAGCTCGGGGAGCTGCGCGCCGCCGTCGCCGATTTCAAGGCCGCTGGCAAGCCGGTGCTGGCGCGCGGCGAGCGTTATTCCCAGGCGCAGTATTACCTCGCCTCGATTGCCGATGAGGTGCATCTGGCTCCGGACGGTTACGCGATGATACGAGGGTTTGCGCGCTATCCCACCTATTACGGCAATGCGTTGGCCACGCTTGGCGTCAAGATTCACACGTTCCGCGCGGGCGAATATAAATCCGCCATCGAGCCTTTCACTCGCGCCAATATGTCGGACGAAGACCGTGAAGCCACGCGCCTTCTGCTTGGCGGTTTGTGGGACCGCTTCCGGAAGGACATCGTTGCGGCGCGCAGGCTCGACGCGGCCCGGTTCGACAGTTATGTTCAGACTTACCACGATGCGCTTAAGGCTGCTGGCGGTGACAACGCCAAAACGGCGCGGGACGGCGGCTTTGTCGACCGTCTTTCCACGCGCGGGCAGTGGTATGCCGCAATCCGGGAGCGCCTGGGCGAAACCGGCGATGGCGAGGATTTTCGCCATATTGGCTCGGGGGACTATCTTTCCGCCATTCGCCGCGCGCGCGCCAAAGCGCCCGCCCACATTGCCGTACTGGTGGCCCAGGGCGCGATCATCGACGGCAACCAACAACCCGGCGGCGTCGGCGGCGACAGCCTTGCCAGCCTGATTCGCGAGGCGCGCGAGGACGGCAAGGTGAAAGCCGTCGTCATCCGCATCGATAGCCCCGGCGGCAGCGCCTGGGCCTCCGAAGTCGTCCGGAACGAACTGGAACTGACCCGGCGGGTCAAGCCCGTGGTTGCTTCGATGAGTTCGGTGGCGGCCTCGGGCGGTTACTGGATTGCCGCTGGCGCGAATGAAATTCTTGCGGAACCGGCCACGATCACCGGCTCGATCGGCGTATTTGGCATGTTCCCGGAGTTTACCGAACCAATGGGCCGTCTCGGGCTGACCGTGGACGGCGTCGGCACCGGCCCGTTCTCCGGGGCGCTCGACCCGCGCCAGCCGCTTTCCCCGGAAGCCGGGGCGACCCTGCAACTTTCGACCGAACACACTTACCGCCGCTTTCTCGACATCGTCGCCCAGGCGCGCAAGATGAAGCCGGAAGAGGTCGACCGCATCGCCAGGGGCCGGGTGTGGAGCGGCGCGGAAGCGGTCGAGATCGGCCTTGTCGACCGCCTTGGCGGACTCGACGCCGCGCTCGCCGCCGCCGCCGGACGCGCCAATCTGAGGCATTACACGGTGACATGGCCAACGCCGCAGCTTCCGCCCATGCGCCGCGTGTTGCAGCAGCTTCTCGCAACCGGGGACGCCGCCGCGCCTTCTCCGGCCAGCCAAGTCGTCAACCGGCTTTCCGCCGACATCAAGGCGTTGATGTCCTGGAACGATCCGCGCCACGTTTATGCGCATTGCCTGTGCGACGCGCCATGACGGCGCATTCCGCGAAAGCCTGCATACCCTGGAGTCAGTCCCACGATGAGTGATCGCAACGAAATCCTTTTTGACCGGGCCAGGCAATACATTCCGGGCGGCGTCAATTCGCCGGTGCGCGCTTTCCGCTCGGTCGGCGGTACGCCATGTTTCATCGAGCGGGCGGAGGGCGCGCGGGTGTGGGATGCCGAAGGGCGCGCTTATATCGATTACGTCGGTTCCTGGGGGCCGGCGATCACCGGCCATGCCCACCCCGCCATCGTGGAGGCGGTGCGCGCCGCGGCGCTCAAGGGGCTTTCTTTCGGCGCGCCGACGGCCGCCGAAGTCGAAATGGCCGAGTTGCTGTGCGGTTTGCTGCCCGCGCTGGAAATGGTACGGCTCGTCAACTCCGGCACCGAGGCAACGATGAGCGCCATCCGGCTGGCGCGCGGCCATACCGGGCGCGATGCCATCATCAAGTTCGAGGGCTGTTATCATGGCCATGCCGACAGTCTGCTGGTCAAGGCGGGTTCCGGCATGCTGACTTTCGGTAATCCCTCTTCAGCGGGGGTGCCGACGGATTTTGCCCGCCACACCATCGTGCTTGATTACAACGATCTGGCGCAGGTCGAGAGCGCGTTCGAGGCGCGCGGCGGCGATATTGCCGCCGTCATTGTCGAGCCGGTGGCCGGTAACATGAACATGCTGCGGCCACGTCCCGGTTTCCTGGAAGGATTGCGGCGCTTATGCACACAGTATGGTGCATTGCTGGTTTTCGACGAAGTGATGACCGGCTTTCGGGTTGGCCCGCAGGGTGCGCAAGGGCTTTTCGGCATCGTTCCCGATCTCGTCACGCTGGGCAAGGTCATCGGCGGCGGCATGCCGGTCGGCGCTTTTGGCGGACGGCGCGACATCATGGAGAAGGTCGCTCCGCTCGGGGCGGTTTATCAGGCCGGTACGCTCTCCGGCAGCCCAGTGGCGGTGGCCGCTGGGCTGGCGTCCCTGAAGCTGACGCGCGCGCCGGGTTTTTATGACGCGCTTGCCGCGCGCGCGCGCCGTTTGACCAGCGGTATCGAGGCGGCGGCGCGCGACGCTGGCGTGGCATTTTCCGCCGATGCGGTGGGCGGTATGTTCGGGCTTTATTTCAGCGCGCGTCCTCCGGCTTCGTTCGACGAGGTCATGGGCATGGATCGTGACCGCTTCAATCGGTTTTTCCATGCCATGCTGGCGAAAGGGCATTATTTCGCACCCTCGGCGTTCGAGGCCGGTTTTGTATCGTCCGCGCATGGCGAGGCCGAAATCGATGCCACGGTGGCGGCAGCGCAGGAAGTGTTTTTAGGGTGGATCGACAAATCGACGCTCAAAGGAAACCGTTGATTCATCGTCATCGCGGCGGGCGGGCGCGCCGATATATGCCATACGGGCCGTGGATCGTCACGCTTCGCTCGCGATCGCGATTGACTTGACCGGTATTTCTTCTGGTTCCGTGTCGCTATCGGATAGGCGAAACGATGGCCGGGAAGTGCTGTTTGCATTTCCCGTGACGCGCCCGGAGCGTTTATTGGCCGCGCAAAGCGGTTAGAATGCGCCCCTTCGCTTTCCGGTATCCCCGCGATGTCCTACGAACTTTTCGCCGGTCTGCGCTACACCCGCTCGCGCAAGCGTGCCCAGGGGCGCAACCGGCTTGTTTCCTTTATCTCGCTGGTGTCGATTCTCGGCATCGCACTCGGCATTACGACGCTCATCGTCGTGCTTTCGGTGATGAACGGTTTCCAGGAGGAACTGCGCGACCGCACGCTCGGCGTGGCGTCGCATATCGAAGTGGAATCCATGGAGGGCAATGCCCGCGTTTCCGCATGGCGGCAGGTCGTGGATGATGCAAGCCGCCATCCGGAGGTGGAAGCGGCGGCGCCTTATGTAAACGACCAGGGGATGCTGGTCGCTGGCGAGGCGGTGCGCGGGGTGCAGGTGCGCGGCATTCTTCCCGGTCCTGAAAGCACGGTGGCGGATTTTGCCAAATACATGCGGGCGGGCAGTCTCGACGAGTTGCAACCGGGACGCTTCGGCATCGTGCTCGGGCGCGACTTGGCCCGCGCCCTGGGCGCGAGGCCGGGCAGCAAGTTGACCCTGATCGCGCCACAGGGGCTGGTGACGCCAGCGGCGGTCATGCCGCGGGTGCGGCAATTCGAGGTGGTCGGCGTTTTCGAGGCCGGGGTGATGCAATACGATTCAGCGCTGGCGCTTGTCCATCTCGCCGATGCCCAAGCGCTTTACCGCATGGGCGACGCGGTGAGCGGGGTCAGGTTGCGGCTCAGGAATTTGTTCGCCGCGCCCGTCGTGGCGGCTGAACTGGCCCGGATCATCAACGTGCCGAATCTCGGGCTGCGCGATTGGACGCGCATTCACGCCAATTTCTTCCGCGCCGTGGCGCTGGAGAAAACGATGATGATGTTGTTCCTGTTCCTGATCGTGGGCGTGGCGGCATTCAACGTCGTTGCCAGCCTGACCATGACCGTGCAGGAGAAGGCCGCCGACATCGCCATCTTGCGCACCCTGGGCGCACGCCCGGCTTCGATCATGGCGATTTTCATCATCCAGGGGTCGATCATCGGTGTCGTCGGGCTGGCTGCGGGACTGGCTGGCGGATTGGGGCTTGCCTGCAATCTCGATGTCGTGATCCCGGCGCTCGAAACACTGACCGGCTCGACTTTGTGGGACAAGAATATTTATTTCATCAGCGAATTGCCCTCGAAAGTGCTGGCGAGCGACGTAGTGACCATCCTCACCGTGTCTTTCGCGCTGACGCTGGCGGCGGCGATTTACCCGAGTTGGCGCGCGTCGCGGGTGAAACCGGCAGAGGCCCTGCGTTATGAGTGAAACGGTGTTGTGTTGCGAGGGGCTGGAGAAGCGTTTCCGCGAAGGCGCCGATGCGGTTCAGGTATTGGGCGGCGTTGATTTCCAGGTGCGGCGCGGCGAGCGTATGGCGATCATCGGCGCTTCGGGTTCGGGCAAGAGTACGCTGCTGCATCTGCTCGGCGGGCTGGATGTGCCGAGCGCCGGGACGGTGAGTTTGATGGGGCAGGATTTTTCGTCGCTTTCCGAGGCGGAGCGGGGACGTTTGCGCAATGTCTCGCTGGGTTTCGTTTATCAATTCCATCATCTGCTGCCGGAATTCACTGCGCTGGAAAATGTCGCCATGCCGCTTTACATCCGGCGCATGGACAGAAAGGATGCCAATGAGCGTGCCGAGGCCATGTTGCGCGAGGTTGGCCTGGGGCGCCGGCTCGACCATACGCCGAGCGAGCTTTCCGGCGGCGAGCGCCAGCGCACCGCGATTGCGCGCGCCCTGGTGACGCATCCCGCCTGCGTGCTGGCCGACGAGCCGACCGGCAATCTCGATCGTCATACCGCCGGGGCGGTGTTCGAACTGATGCTGGCGCTCAACGAAAAACTGGCGACGAGTTTTGTTGTCGTCACGCACGATGAAACCCTGGCACGACGCAGCGACCGCACACTGCGGTTGGTGGACGGCGTGCTGGTGGAGTAAGGACAACCTTCGGCAAGCCGTTCGCGCGGCTCTCAGTTGTCGTGGAGCGGCATGGTCTCTTCGATGAGCTTTTGCCTGGCGGCATTGGCTTGGCTGACGATTTTTCGCAGCTTGGGATCGGCCTCGAAGCCAAAGCGGCGGCTGACTTCATCGAAGCTGGCGTTGGCCGCGTCGATGTCGTTCAGCCTGCTCTGGGCCAGACCCTTGCGGAAAAGCGCGGTGGCGGCCAATATGCGTGAAGCCTGGGTGTCGTCCCTGCCGAAGCGCTCGACGATGTCATCATAGACGGCAATGGTTCCCTGGTTGTCGCCAGCCAGGCGCAAGGCTTCGCTTTTCTTGAACAGGGTGTTGCCGACGGCATTGCGGATGGCGGGGTCGTTGTCGCGGCCAAAGCGATGCACGATGTCATCATAGACGGCAATGGCCGCGGCGGTGTCGCCAGCCGTGGCCGTGGGCAAGGCGATATCGGTTTCTTCGCCCGCGCCTTGTTTGTCCAGAAGCGCGCCCTTGGCGAAAAGCGCCCGCAACGCTCGTTGGCGAAAACTTGTGTCCCGGTCTTCCGCGAAACGTCGACCGATTTCGTCGTAGATGTCGACAGCGCTTTTGACATCGCCGGTCGAGGCCAGGGTTTCGGCTTTTTTGTGCAGGGCATCGGCGACCAGCGGGCGGATGGCCTCATCGCGTTCCTGCCCGAAACGCTGGTCGAGCCGGTCAAAGGCCGCGATGGCGGCTTTCATGTTGCGTAGTTGGCGCTGGAGTTCGCCCTGGTAAAGCAGCGCCCATACGGCCCAGGATTTATCGTCGTCGCCATAGCGTTGCTCGATTTCCGCATATACCTGGACTGCCGCAGCAAGATTGCCTTCCCTGCCGAGATTCGCGGCGTTGTTGAACAGGGCGGTGACGATTTGGTCGCGGAGAGCGGGGTCGATGTCGTTCCCGTAGCGTTGTTCGATTTCGCTGTAGACGGCGACGGCTTCCCGTGCGTCACCCTGCTGGCTCAAGGTCTGGCCCTTGTCGAAAAGCGCCTGGGCGGCTTTTTCCGTAGCGGGCGAGGTTTGCGCGGCGGGCCGCCGATCCGTGCTGGCGCGGGGGCCGGTCGTCGTGCAGGCGCCCAGGGCGAGCGCCATGCAGGCCAACGCCGCCATGGGCAGGGCGGCATTGGCACATCGGCTTTTCGTTCCCGCGGACATGTGCCCGGAAGGCTTATTGGGGAAAATGGTTTTCATGAGCGGTTCCTTGCGTCTGTCGACACGAACAAGAGCGCCATGTTAGCAAACCCGCCTTCAAACCCTGCGTCCAGCGCGCCACGGCGGCGGTAGAGTTACCGCATGGACGAGAGATCAGTACTGTCGGCCAGTATCTCGGCAGTTCGCCATTTCGTGATGGCGATCAAATGCTTGATGAAAGCACTGTTATCTTTTGCGAACCGCTTTCCGAGCTGGTTGTAAGTGGCGACGGCTGCCTTGTAGTCGTCCTGCTTATAAAAAGCTTCGGCCTTGGAAACGAGCGCCGAAGCAATCACCTCGCGGACTGCCGGGTCTTTGTCTTGTCCGAGGCGCTGGTCGAGCTTTTGGTAAGTGGCGATGGCTTCCTTGAAACTGCCGCGCTCGCCGAGGAGGGTGCCTTTGTTGAGCAGCGCCTTGGCAAGCAGCGCCCGGATGGCGGGGGGATCGTTATTGCTGTATTGCTGCGCGATCTGGTCATAGGCGGCGAGCGCTGCTTTTTCCTTGTCTTTGTTGGCCGCGTCGACGCCCCGGTCGAAAAGCGTCTGGGCGGCCTGTATCCGGGCGGCGACCGCGCGCGAGCTGGCATGTTCCTGGTGGCTGGCATGCTGGGTGCGTTTCTGCGCATGAACCGGCGTCATACCGGCGACGAGAGACAAAACAACCGCCGCAACGATTCTAGAAGCGGTGTTTTTGCCCAATGCACATGTTCCGCGCAAACCGAAAAGCCGAAGCATGGTTTTCATGAATACCTCTGACGCGATGACGAAATAGGCGGGATCGTGTGGATCCCGTCATTCTGTCACAGAAGGAATGCCGGTGGGCGAGCGCCGATGAAACTTTATGGGTTCCAGTGCGACATGGCGGTTTTAGCGAAACCCAACGGCGGCGCGGCGAGAGCGCGGGGATGCCGTTCAGGCGCCGTCGCGCCATGCGCGTTTTTTCCAGCGCCAGCCGCGTTCCAGCCGCCAGAGGCCCTGGACAATGAAATACCCGGCAAGCGCGAGACCCGTGGCGAGCAGCGCCAAGCCGATGGCGAGCGGCTTGCCAAGCCCGGCCGTCCATTCCAGCAAGGCTGTGCACCAGTCGTGGAGGCTCATTCCGCCGAATTCGGGTGGCCGGACGAAGGGCGTCCCGGGCGTGCCGAAATCGCCGAGCGCCCAGTTGCCGAGCATGAAGGCGGCAAAATAGAGCGGAACGATGGTGAAAGGATTGGTATAGAGCGTGGTGATGAGCGCCAGCGGCAGATTCGCGCGCAGAGCGATGCTGAAAGCTGCCGCGCCGAGCATCTGGAGCGGCCCCGGGATCAAACCGCAAAAAAGCCCGACCGCGACCCCGCGCGCTGCCGAATGGCGGTTCAGATACCACAGGAAAGGATGGAGCAGGTTTCCCGCGAATGGTCGCAACCAGCGGTGGCGGGCGATAAGGTCGCGCTTCGGGAGCAGATGCTGGATGAAATGTTTCATCGTGGAAATGGAAATCCGGCCGGAAAACGCCATGATGCGGGTGTCCGCTGCCATGCCAAGACCGGCAGGCTGCGCGACTGGCGCGGGAAAGCGTATCATAGCGGCAGCCTTTTCATCGTCAGGAATGTCCATGCCTACGAACAACGACAACGCCGCAGCTTCGGCGTCCAGCGCCCGTGAATCCCAAAAGCATGACACGAAAGCCTCGACCGCCGGCGTCCAGAAACCCGTGCGGCTCCGGCGCGTCAAACAGGGCGACGTGGCGGTTTCATTGACCCAGGACGGTATAGAAGCATTTGAAGTCAATCAATCGCTCGATGCCGCGCACGATTCCAAAATCGTGGCCGTGACCGACATTCTCAAAACCAAGGGCGGCGACGTTCGGGCGGCGAACGACGCGCTGGAAGCGATTCTCAAGGGTGCGTCTCCAGACGATCTGGAATTGCTGCGCGAAACTTTCCTGCGCAAGATACAGGACGGCAGGCCAATTCCCGTCAAGCCGCGGGTCAAGCCCGACGATGAACTTGCCGACGATTGGCGCACAGGGGGTTATCCCTATAAAAACCTGATGTCGCGCAAGAATTACGAAAAGCAGAAATACCACCTCCAGGTGGAATTGCTGAAACTGCAAGCGTGGGTCAAGGAAACGAAACAAAGAGTCCTCATTCTTTTCGAGGGACGTGACGCGGCGGGCAAGGGCGGCACCATCAAGCGTTTCATGGAACACCTCAATCCGCGCGGCGCTTCGGTCATCGCGCTCGAAAAACCCTCGGAAATCGAACGCGGGCAGTGGTATTTCCAACGCTATATCCAGCACTTGCCGAGCGCCGGGGAGATCGTGCTTTTCGACCGCTCCTGGTATAACCGCGCCGGGGTGGAAAAGGTCATGGGCTTCTGCACCGCCGACGAATACGCCGAATTCATGCGGCAATGCCCGGAACTCGAACGCAACCTCGTGCGTAGCGGCGTTCATCTCATCAAATTCTGGTTTTCGGTGAGCCGTCCCGAGCAGCGGCGGCGCTTCAAGGAACGGGAAAACCATCCGCTGAAACAATGGAAACTTTCGCCCATCGACATGGCTTCGCTCGATAAATGGAGCGATTACACCAAGGCAAAAGAAGCCATGTTTTTTTATACCGACACGGCGGATGCGCCCTGGACGGTTGTGAAATCCGATTGCAAGAAACGGGCGCGTCTCAATGCCTTGCGTTATGTGTTGCACAAATTGCCTTATACCAATAAAGACATCAACCGCACTGGCCCGCTCGACCCCCTGATCGTCGGGCGGGCCAACGTTGTCTATGAAAAGGGAGAGCAGGAGGGAATCCCTGTGCTGTAGAAGCCGGACGCACGGAAACTGGGAAGATAAGCTCCGTTCAAGAAAACGCCGGTCAAGTCAGTGTCATTGCGAGCGAAGCGTGGCAATCCACGAACCGAATGGCATCTCACGGCCTTTCGGGCTTCGCAATGACGCTTGTTCAGTGTTTCCTCGACCAGGTATTCCGAAGGAAAAAGTAATGAGAAAACCGGTCGCGAGGCGGATGGTTGTGCTGGTAATGATATTTGCGGCATGGGCGGCGGGCACTGCGCTCGCGCAGATGCCGCAGGCGGTTTTGCGCGCGGGTGCGCAAAACATCGAAACCGAAGTGGCAGCAAACGATGCGGATCGCCAGCTTGGTCTGATGTATCGCGGCAGCCTGCCCGAAGGGCGCGGCATGGTGTTCGTTTTTCCGTCCGACGCACGCATCTGCATGTGGATGAAAAACACGCTGATTCCGTTGTCGGTGGCCTTCATCAACCGTGATGGGCGCATTCTCAATATCGAGGACATGGCGCCTCAAAGCGAGGACAACCATTGCGCGGCGGGGAGGGCGCGCTATGCGCTGGAAATGAACCGGGGATGGTTCGCCAGGCACGGCATTGCGGCGGGCGATACGGTCGAAGGCACAAAATCACTGCCGCCGGGACGCTGAGAATCCGCGAGGAAACGCTGAACGCTCATCTGCGGTAACCAGACGATCCGGGCGGCAATATGGATTTGCCAGGCACGGGGGAACGGCGCACCATCACGCACTGTATTCGCCATTGTTCTGTTGACCTTCCATGCGCCCCGCTCGTGCCCTGATCGACCTCGACGCCCTGCGCCATAACTACCGCCTTGCCCGCCAATTCCACGGCGGGCAGGCTTTCGCTGTGGTCAAGGCCAACGCCTATGGGCATGGCGCGCTTGCCTGTGCCCTGGCATTGCGCGGCGAGGCCGACGGCTACGCGGTCGCGTTTATTGATGAAGCGCTCGCCCTGCGCGCGGGCGGCATCGCCGCCCCGATTCTGCTGCTCGAAGGTGTATTCGATACCGCTGAACTGCTTGAAGCCGCCAGGCAATGGCTGTGGGTGGCGGTGCATCATCCGGCGCAGGTGGAAATGATCGAGCGGACGTCGCTGCCCGCGCCCTTGCGCGTCTGGATCAAGGTCAACAGCGGCATGAATCGCGCCGGTTTCTCTCCCGACGCGGTTCGCACGATCTGGAAGCGCTTGATCGTCGACGGCAAGGTGAAGGATTGCGGCTTCATGACGCATTTCGCCCGTGCCGACGAGCCGGACGCTGAAGCTACCGCCGAACAAATCCGCACCTTCGACGCCGCCACGCGCAGCCTGCCCGGCGAGCGCAGCCTTGCCAACTCCGGCGCGATCCTCGCCTGGCCGGATTCGCACCGCGATTGGGCGCGCCCCGGCATCATGCTCTACGGCGCCGACCCAATCCCTGGCGAAGGCCATGGGCTGCTTCCGGTCATGACGCTGGCGAGCGAGATCGTCGCCGTGCGCGAATTAGCTCCCGGCGATCCGCTTGGCTATGGCGCGCGCTTCGTCGCCCAGCGCCGGACGCGGGTCGGACTCGTCGCCATGGGGTATGCCGACGGCTATCCGCGCACCGCCCCCGATCATGTCCCCGTGGCCGTCGATGGCCAGATCGCCTCGCTGATCGGGCGGGTATCCATGGACATGCTGACCGTCGACCTCACCGATTTGCCGGAAGCGGGTATCGGCAGCGCGGTCGAACTATGGGGCAAACAGGTTTCCGTCAACCGCGTCGCGCAATCCGCAGGCACGATTTCCTACGAATTGTTGTGCAACGTGAAGCGGGTGGATTTCGCTTGGGAAAACGGCGAAGGCTGACTCGCGCACCGAAACCGTCCGTCAGTTCTTGGGCGGAAGCCGGTTTTTGTTCTCGGTTTCCATGCCGCGTTTGTAATTGCGCGCCCTGGCGACCTGTTCTCGGAACGCGGGCGTGTCGGCTCTGGCAAAGCGTCGTTCAACATCGTCATAAACGGCAATGGCCTCGCCGTGCCGTCCTTGCCGGGCCAATGCCACGCCCTTGTTGACGAGCGCCTTGGCGAGAGCCTCCCGGATCGCCGGACTGGTCTCATGGCCGAAGCGCCGCTCGATGTCGTCGGTGACGGCGGCGGCTTCCGCGTGGCGGCCCTGCGTGCCCAGGACGATGCCTTTGTTGACGAACGCCCTGACGGTCTGCTCCCGGATCACGGGGGTTTCGTCTTCGCCGAAACGGTGGTCGATGTCGTCAAAAACGGCGACGGCTTCGCCAAACCGGCCCAGCTGGTTCAGGATCATGCCTTTATCGTTGAGTGCATCCACGACCCAGGCGCGGATTCCGGCGCTGCTGTCTCTGCTGAAACGCCGGTCGAGCCGGTCGAGAATGGCGATTCTCGCTTGGGGATCGTTCACCAGTGTCGTGCTTTTATTGAGCAACGCCCCGAAAAGCATCTGCCGGATGGCGAGTGTTTCGTCATTGGCGAAACGCCGTTCGGCTTCGTCGTAGACGGCGGCGGCTTCCGCGCGGCGGCCCTGGATGGCGAGCGTTCCGCCCTTGTTGAATAGCGCCCTGATGACCCACGTCCGCGTCTCGGGGTATGGGCTGTCGCCGAAGCGCCGGACGATTTCATCGTAAGCTGCAAGCGCCTGTCTGGCCATACCGTTCCGGTAAAGGGTCACAGCCCTGTAGAAAATCGCCGCGGCGCTGTTTTCCCGCTCGTCCGCTACGGCGTCCCCCGCTGGGTAGGGGAACGGTTCGCCAAGGGCGCGTTCGTCCGACCGTGGCGAGGTGGTTTCCGGCCCGGCAAAAACCGGGCAACCGAGCGTCGCCACGAGCGCGAATACCACGAACTTCGCGGCGAAGCGCCGTGGCTCGATGAATGTCATTTCGTGATTTCTGCACTGTTCCAGCATGAGCGGATTCCGGTTTCCGTGTCGGTGCGTGAGCATGAATGAACAAAGCGCGGGCAGCAATTCAGCCCGCCAGTTTTTCCACCGCTTCGCGGATGCGGGCGGGTTCGTCTAGCTTGAGTATGCGTTGTACTTTCGGGGCGAGGTCGGCGAGGTCGGCGCGCAGGATTTGCTGTTTGATTTCAAGTATGCGCGCCGGGTGCATCGAGAAGCTGCGCAGGCCCATGCCGAGCAATAGCTGCGTATAGGCGGCGTTGCCGGCCATTTCGCCGCATACCGATACGGGCAATCCGGCGCGCTGCGCCGTTTGGATGGCGCCGGCGATGAGTCGAAGCACGGCGGGATGAAGCGGATCGTAGAGGTGTACGACGGCTTCGTTGCCGCGGTCGACCGCGAGGGTGTATTGGATGAGGTCGTTGGTGCCGATGGAGAGGAAGGCGAGGCGGCGCACGAACATGCCCAGTGCGAGCGCGGCGGCGGGCACTTCGACCATGCCGCCGATGGGTAGGGTTTCATCGAATTTGATTTTTTCGTCGCGCAGTTCTTCCCGGGCTTTTTCGACCAGCATCAGCGTCTGGTCGATTTCGTCGGCGTGCGCGAGCATCGGCATCATGATTTGAAGTTTGCCATGCGCCGAGGCGCGCAACAGGGCGCGCAATTGCGTGAGGAATGCCTTGGGTTCGGCCAGCGAATAGCGCACCGCGCGCAGGCCGAGCGCCGGATTGGGTTCGTTGCGGCTTTTGCCTGCGAGCATTTTGTCCGCGCCGATGTCGAAGGTGCGGGCAGTCACGGGCTTGCCGCCCGCGGTTTTGAGGACGGCGCGGTAGGTTTCGTATTGTTCGTCTTCGTCGGGCAGGGTGTCCCGGTCGATGAAGAGAAATTCGGTGCGGAAAAGCCCGACGCCGTCGGCATTGGTTTCCTTGATCTGGGCGGCATCCTGCAAGCCGTTGATGTTGGCGAATAGCCCGATGATTTCACCGTTGAGGGTGGCGGCTGGCGTGTCGCGCAGGCGCTTGAGTTTGGAGCGTTCCAGTTCCAGCGCCGAGCGGCGCAGCAGGTATTCTTCGACGATATTGTCGTCGGGGTCGATGATGGCGATGCCGCGCGTGCCGTCGACGATGATGAGTTCATTGTTGTGCAGCAGGTCGCGGATGTGATGCAGGCCGACGATCGCCGGAATACCGAGGTTGCGCGCGACGATGGCGGTATGGCTGGTAGGGCCGCCGATGTCGGTGACGAACCCGGCGATGTGATCGCGGAAGCCGATGGTGTCCGCGGGCGAGAGGTCATGGGCGACGACGATGGTGCCCAGGCCGTCCTTGCGCCTGGGCGGCAGGTGGCCGGGAACGCCGAGCAAGGCTTTCACCAGGCGTTCGACGACTTGCACAACGTCGGCCTGGCGTTCGCGCAGATAGGGGTCTTCGATCTGGCGGAACTGCTCGACCACGGTTTCCAACTGTTGCACCAGCGCCCATTCGGCGTTGTAGTGGTGCTCTTCGATACGCGCCCGCGCCGCGTCTGTCAGCACGGGATCGGCCAGCATCATCCGTTGCAGGTCGATGAAGGCGCCGACTTCGCTGTGGGGCTGCGCGGCGGTGGCGGCGGCCTTGAGGCCAAGCAGCTCGCCTTCCACGTTGGCAATCGCGCTGTCGAGCCGATCCAGTTCGGCGGCCAGGTGGCGCGGGGCTATGTGGTAGTGATTGACTTCCAGCAACGCATGCGAAACCAGGTGTGCATGGCCAATGGCGATGCCCTGCGAGACTGGCAAGCCATGCACGGTAAAGCTCATTGCGGCGCTCCCTTCATTCTTCTTCGCCGAAACGGCTGGCGATCAATTCGACGATACACTTCAGTGCTTCTTGCGCGTCCTCGCCCTCGGTCTCGATGGCGACGATCGTTCCCCTGGAAGCAGCCAGCATCATCAGACCCATGATGCTCTTGGCACTGACCCGGCGTTCATTGCGTTCGAGCCAGACATCGGCGGCAAAGTTGCCCGCCAATTGCGCGAGTTTGGCCGAGGCGCGCGCGTGCAGCCCGAGTTTGTTGATGATGGCGACTTCGGTTCTCGGCATTCCTGCTTCCGGGTCGTGGGTGGGTATCCTGTCATGGACGGTCGATTGTAGCCGATGGGCGCGCGCGGCATCACCCGCTAGGTCGATACTCAAAGCGAAAATCGTTTCAATGCCCTGTCGGGGATGCGAGGCGGCGGCAGTCCGGGATTGCGCCGGATTCAGGCCGCCAGGCGGCGGTAGGCTCCACCGAAATAGATGAGCGGTTCGCCCCCGCCGTAGTCGAAATGTTCGACTTCGCCAATGAATACTACATGGTCGCCGCCCGCATGGCGGATGGCGTTGCGGCACTGGAAGCGCGCGCAACTGCCGGGCAGCAGGGGCGCTCCGCCAAGGCCTGTTTCCAGCGCCAGGCCGTCAAAGCGGTTTTCGCGGCGACTGGCGAAACGCTGCGACAATGCTTCCTGGTTGGCGGCAAGCACGTTGATCGCGTAATATTCGCTCTCCTCGAATGCCGCAAGCGCCGACGAGGCGGCGGCGAGGCTCCACACTACCAGCGGCGGCGCGAGCGATACCGAATTGAAGGAATTCACTGTCAGCCCAAGCAGATCGCCCGTCTGGGTTTTCAGTGTGACTATGGCGATTCCGGTAGCGTAACGGCTAAGCGCGTTACGGAATTCGCGCTCCTTGCCGGCGACGGGGGAGGACGTTGAAGACATGATGCCAAGTCTCGCGGATTGAATGAAAGGGTGTTATTGTCGCTGCGCCCGGCCATGTCGTCCAGCATTTTTCCGCACAAATTTTCCGTTGCAAATGATGTCTTTCATTAAGCCGCTTTCACCGTCCATGACCCATACCGGCTTTTCCGCCCGGCTGATCGACTGGCAGCTTCGGTATGGCCGCCACGATCTGCCATGGCAGGATAGCCGCGATCCTTATCGGATCTGGCTCTCCGAGATCATGTTGCAGCAAACGCAGGTGGCTACTGTCATCCCCTATTACGTCCGTTTCCTGGCGCGCTTTCCCGATGTCGCGGCCCTTGCCGCCGCGCCGCGGGAAGATGTCATGGCGCTGTGGAGCGGTCTTGGCTATTACGCTCGCGCCCGCAACCTGCACCGCGCCGCATGCGAAGTGATGGAAAAGCACGGCGGACTCTTTCCGAAGTCGGCGCAAGCATTGGCCGAATTGCCTGGCATTGGCAGGTCGACTGCGGCGGCAATAGCCGTTTTCGCCAGTAACGAGCGGGCGCCCATTCTCGATGGCAACGTCAAACGGGTGCTTTGCCGGGTTTTCGGCATCGAAGGATTTCCGGGCGAACAGGCGGTCGAGAAACGCCTTTGGACGCTGGCCGAGGCATTGTTGCCGGAGCGTTCGGAGAACATCGGCATCTACATCCAGGCGCAGATGGACTTGGGCGCCACGGTGTGTACCCGCGCCCGCCCGGTTTGCGAGCACTGCCCGCTCGCCACGGAGTGTGTCGCCCGCGTTTCGGGCCGGATCGCGGAATTACCGGCGCGGCGCGCCAAAAAAACGCCGCCCCGCCGCATGTCGCGGGTGGTGGTCGTTATTTGTGGCAAGAAGGTATTGCTGGAACGTCGCCCGCCCGCCGGAATCTGGGGCGGTTTACTCGCTTTCCCCGAAATCCCGCCGGAGACCGACATCCAGACATGGGCCGCGCGCCATTTCGGCATCAACGCCAGCGTGTGCGAATTACCGCCGCTTACGCACGGCTTCACGCATTTCACATTGGAAATCGCGCCATGGCGAATCGACTTGCCCGCCGCGCCCCGTGCGCTCGCCGAACCCGTCTGGCAATGGCTGGAACGCGAACACATCGCCATTGCCGCCTTGCCCGCGCCTGTGCGGAAGATTCTGGAGAAACTGCCGGAATAGGATTCAGTCGTCACGCTCCAGCACGACGTTAGGCTCGCGACGTCCTGCTGGCTGCGTATTCGGGCTTTTATGCGGCAATAACGGCGTCATGCCAGCTTTCAGGCGCGCTGGATTCACCCGCCACCATTTTTCCGGTAAGGGCATGGGGAGCCGGGGGCTGCTCGAACGACGTGTGCCGCCGCCATTAAGCACGCCACCCGTAATCGCAGCGCCGGCATCCCTCAAGCCCGCATACAGTTCATTTAGGGCGCGTATCCGCGTCTGATCTTGCCTGGATACGACAAGTGCGCCGCCAGCCAGCGTGGCAATGGCGACGCTTTCCGCGAAGCTGCCGGCAGGCGGTGTGTCGATGATGATGACGTCAAAGCTGTTCGCCAGCTGCAAAAGCATCCTGCCAAGCAGCGGACGCGCTAGCAATTCTTGTGGATTTGGCGGAACCGGGCCTGAAGGAAGAATCGAGAGGTCGTTCAAGGACGGAATCCTGAACACGACGTTTGCGGTGGCGCGTGCCCCCAGGATGGATGAAAGCCCGTTTCGGTTGTCGATGCCGAACAAACCGTGCTGAGAGGGATGGCGAAGATCCGCGTCGATCAGCAAAGTGCGCGCACCCAACTGCGAAAACACCACCGCCAAGTTAGCGGCAAGCCAGGAACGCCCCTCGGCGCGGTCGGGGCTGACAATTGCAAGCGCCCGGCGTTCATCGCTGCCGTCGAACCAACGCCGCGCCAATTGGCTGCGCACCGCGCGCAAGGCTTCCACCTGCGAAGAGAACGGGCTGTAGGCCGCAACGACGGTTTCGGAGACCTTGCTTTCCCCGCGTTGCAGATAGGGATAGCGAAACTGGTGGGACAATGCGAACTGAATGTCCGCCTCCGTCACGAGGCCGAGCGCGAGCGCGATCTCTCCGAACCGGAGCTTTCGTCTTTTCTGTTCCCTGAAAATACGCTCGGCATCATCCGGCGAAAGCCGACCAGTAGCCACTAGAATCGCGCCAATCGAATGATCGCGCGAATCGGAAAATTGTTCGCTGGACGTTTCGTCCATTTATGTTTCCCTAAGCGATAGCTGGACGGCGGCGAATACGAATACCGGAGCGGTCGGTCGGCGCTGGGATGATGCCGAGAACAGGAATACCCACGAATTGCGAAAGGTCTTCGCTTCCCCGCACGCGCTGATCGACAAGTTCAAGCACCAATGCCATGCCAACGCCGAGCAGGCTTCCCAGGAACACGGCGATCACCATATTGAGCAGCAATCTGGGACTGGAATGTTCCAGAGGAGGCTCCGCTGGCGTAAGCACGGAAATATTGGCCTGCTGTGTCTGGCTCTCAAGGGTTTTCTGCGTAAAACTTTGCATTACAAAGTCATACGCCTTTTGCGCGCTCTCAATGTCGCGTTGGAGCACAGCCAGCTGGTCATTATGCGCTTTGAGTTCGAGAACGCGGGCTTTCTGTTTTTCGATCGCGGCGGAAATTTCAGCCACGCGCGCCGTGCTGACTCTGGAAGACGTACCAAGCGAATTTGCCACGCGCTGGGTTTCCATCTCGACACGGCGGCGCAATTCGGCAATCTCCTCACTCAATTCAAGCACCTGCGGATGGTTTTCGCCAAGTTTGCCGAGCAGTTGACTACGTTGCGCCTCACTCCGCGCCAGATCCGCCTTGAGGCTGGAAATCAGCCCATTGGCCATGACCTCGGGCAAGGATTCGGCGGAACTGATCTCGCTCTGGCGTGCGCCGCTGTCCGCGCGCTGACCTTGCGCCGCCGCCAACTGGCTGTTGAGTTCCACCAAATGCTGGTTTTCGATATCGAAACGACCGTCGCCCGCAAGCACGCCGTGCGTTTGTTCATACTCGGACAGCGTGCTTTGAGCGCGTTGAAGCTTGTCGCGCAAATCCTTGGTCTGCTCATCGAACCATTGCGCATATTGGCGGGCGGGATCCACTTTCAGGCCAATCGTCGTCTCTATATAAGCGCGGGCAAACGTATTAGCCACCGCGGCGGCAAAAGCCGGATCAAGTCCCGAGTATCTGATGTTGATGACGCTGCTTTCCCTCGACGGTCGGACGTCGAGCTGTTTCTGAAGCAACAGGGCCATCCACGACTGAAAGCTGACCTCGCCATTGGTCTCTTCGCGCCATTGTTCCTGGAGCACGGGAATCCTCTCCATCCCGGTCAATTCCACGACCCGCTGTGCGACTCGCTCTGATTCGATGATGTCCACCTGGGTCGCTAAATACCCCGGCGAGAGTTGAGCGGCGGCCGCCATTCCCCCGCCGATGGCGACGGGATCGCTCGCCTTCAGGTCGATCACCAGCGCCGTCGTCGCGGTGTACTGTTTGGGCAATATCAGACTGACGATGAGTACGATAATGACGACACTGGCCAATACCCCCCAGACGACCCACTTGCGCGCCCACAAAATAAGAAGAAACTGCTGAAAAGTCACGGCAAGAACTCGTAATCAGAAAAGGCTTTCCTTGACGTAGATGACGTCGTCGGCCCTCAGGAGATCGTCCAGTCCCGGCTCGATCACCTTGAGCGTCCCGTTGGCTTCGCGCCGGTGAATACGTAAACCGCGCGTGGTGCCGCGCGACGAGGTGCCGCCACCGGTCGCCAGCCCCTGCATCACGCTCATGTTGCGCTCAAGACGGAAAGCGCCGGGACGGTTGACCTCGCCATAGATGTAAAACATCGGCGCGCGATGCACATAGATCAGATCGCCTCCGCTCATGGGCAAGTCGTTGACAAGGTCGCCATTGATGAACAGCGCGGGCAGGTCGATTTCGCGCCGTATCTGCTTGCCGTTGCGCACCCCGATGAACACCACGGCATCGGCTCCGTCTGCCGCGATACCGCCCGCCGTGGCGATGATGTCGGTCAGGCGCAGATTCGCTGTTTCCAGCGGAAAGCGGCCAGGCCGGTTGACGCGCCCGAGTACGGAAACCTGATTGCCGCGAATCTGTATCGGCAAGACGTTGACTTGGGGTTGGCGCACGAAACCGCCTTCGCGCAGGCGCGTGGCGATTTCCGTCTCGGCGGCGGAAGTGGTCATGCCGCCCACGGAAACCGCGCCAATCAGCGGAAATGTGAGAACGCCCTTTTCCGACACGCGCACTTCGGTGGTCAGGTCGGGGTTCTGGAACACCGTGATACGGATAATATCGCCCGGCCCAAGAACATATTCCCGCGCATCCGCGGCCTGTGCGGATGCAGCCAGACCGAGCGCGAGCGATGTGATGACAAACAGATTGCGGAAAAAGAATCGTGGGATCATTTGAGTCAACCAGATCAGTACATATATTTCATTGTGACCATGGGGCGCCAAGGCGCCCCATGGTCACGGTGGAAAGGGTCGGAGGCCCCTTGCCCAAGCGGCTCCGTATGCTTTACCTCCTCAGGTTGGTAGCCCCCTGCTCGATTGCCGAGCGGAAGGCGTCCTCCTTGGATTTCGGTTTCTCCTCGGGCGCGGCCTGTTGATCCTGCGCGGGAGCCGCCGTCCCGTCGGCAGGAGGCGGTGCAAAATCGCCGACATATTCGATAACGGCACTTTCACGCAGACGCTTGAGTTCCTGCTGCATTTTCTCGTTGCGCGCCTGACTGAGCAAGTGGTTCTCGATGGCGGGTTTCGCCCTGGCGCGATCAATCGGCTCCTCCCGCACGCCAGCAATGGAAACGATCACCGCTCCGGCCGGCGTCCGGGTGGCAAACGCCTGACCGGGGTTCATGTTGGCGAGATTCTTGAGCGCTTCGCTAGGCAATTGCTCCGCCGCCTTGACCGCAGTGTTCGCCACGAACTGGATGTCCTTTCCCTTGAGCCAGTCCATGATCTGCTGCAAGCTCCCGCCGGACTGCAAACGCGTCCGGATTTCCTCGAACTGCTTGGGCGATGCGGTGATATTGATTTCTTGCAGGCTATAGATACGGCGCTTGGCGAACATCGCCGGGTTCGCATCGTAAAACGCGCTGACTTGCGCATCGGTTGGGCGAGGCGTCGTGCTCACAAGCCGCTCGCCGTAAGCGCGGGCGAGAATCTCGCGGCGGGAAAACTCAATCATTTGCAGGACTCTCGGATCGCGGTCGAGCTTACCGTCTTTCGCCTGTTGCACCAACAGTTCCTGATTGATGAGGCGCTCAACGGCGGCTGCCGTGGCGTTCTTGAGCTGATCCTGCGGAATCCTGCCGCCACGCGCAAGCAAATCGTTGATTTGATGGACAGAGATCTCCTCCTTGTTCACCTTGACGGCGACCTGGGAAGCCGACTTGCCGGACTCTTCCTTGCCGCCGCATCCGAAGGAAGCGCCCGCCAGTAAAACGGCGACGCACAGCGGCATGATACGAACTGAATGGAACATAAGAACCTTTAAAGTGACAAATACCTTACTCTTGCCGTAAGGCTCGAACCACCACGACAGACATGGCAAAACAGTCGCCCTGCCTTTGCCCTGTCGCACCAGCGGGTGCTGTGCCTCATCACGCCCCAATCACTCATGCGCTCCCCGGCACCCCGTTTCAGCCTGGACACGGAGCGGAATTTGCACGGCAAGGTACAGAATTCCTTGCGCGCAGTGTCCATGCAGCATTCTCACACGTCCCCCACAGACCCTAGAAGGTAAAATTCCCCGACAACCAAGTCGTCTGGGCATCGTAATCGCGGCGATCATCCCATTTGGAGTCTCGCTTTTCACGCTGGATGCCGAGCGTCAGATCGAAAAAAGCTGCCGGTATGTACTGGAGATTCAGCCCGTAAGACCTGGTACGATCATATCTTGCCGCTCCCGGCAGGGAAGCATCCGGGGCGGTACCGCGATAATCGCGCTTCGTGGTCTTGAGCGTCGCGCCCAAGCGCACCTTGTCCGTGACGACCCAGGTCGGTCGTAATGTCCAGTTGTGCGTCACGGCATAGTTGGCCGCGGCGTCATGGTCCGCGCCGACTTCGCGCCGCCAAGACAAATCCACGATGGCCTTCGACGTCGGTACCCAATGGAGCGCGAGGCTGCCCGTCATCCCGCGAAAATCCCGATCAGACGCATATTCGTATTCGCGTTGCGAATACCCGATATAACCACTCATTTTCGTGACGCCCGTCAACTGCCATTCGCCGGAAAAGCGTGCATCGCGCTGTTGCCATTCGCGCAGGGATCCCGCGTTTTTTTCCCGTTCCGAATATTCGCCATTTTCGTTGCGCAGACTGAATACGATGCGATTGCCGGTAGCCGGGCGATAGGTCAGGTTCAGGTTCGCCTCGCGTGCATCGTATTCATCGAGCGGCCTTTGGTCATCGCGGTAGGTATTGCGGACATTGCTCGCACTGACGCCGATTGCCCAATCCGGATGAAACCAGTAGTTGGCGCCGCCATTGGCGCGCGCCAGCCGTCTCATGACACGTTCGTCGCCGCCAGCATCCTCGAACCCGACGAAGGACTCGCTATAGCTGTAGCCGAGAACGCCGCTCCAATGATCGCCCACCCGCCAATCCCAGCGGAGACGGGCGTCCGGCGAGGTGTTGTTCAAATCGGTATGTTCCCTGTAGAAAGCCCGGCTCGCAGCAAGCCCCACATGAATGCCCTGGCGGCCATATTCCTGATCGAAATTGGCTCCCGCCCTGGTGATGGCAACGGTGTCGCTTCGCTTCCCCCGCATCCTCCCGCCCGCGTCCGACTCGTCGTCCGATAGCCGGTATAGGTTAGTGTCCCGGGAAAAAGTCTGGGACACCGAGAATTTGAGCGCATCGATCTCCTCCGCGAAAGCGGGGGTACCCTGGACGCCGAAAAATGTCACCGCCCCGCCTACCAGGACAGCGAGTACATTCTGCTTCTTGTTGTTCATGAAGCGAAATCTCATACGAAAGTGTAAAAAACACAGGCTCCAAACCGTACAACCATACGACGCACCCCCGCTCCGACTGCGGCATGTTACCAAATAGCTGACCACGGAACGAATATCGCCGGGAGAAACCATCGCACCCCACGCAATCAGGGCATAACCATACACGAACACCGGGAAGATTGCTGTGCCAAAAAACATTTCCGTGTTAACAATAAGACACAACGACCGCCCGCCGGCTTGCCAACAGAATATCAATAACCCCAATCAATAACAGCAAGCACGAACACGCCCGGCAGCGCACGTCACAGCGCGGGGACGACAGGCGTGCTTGCATCAAGCTGTTAAAGTGCGCGCTTTATACGCCTTCATGCTTTGGCAATGTTCGACGTCATTCTCCACGAACCTGAAATTCCGCCCAATACCGGCAACATCATTCGCCTCACCGCCAACAGCGGTGCACGCCTGCATTTGGTCGAGCCACTCGGTTTCGATCTCTCCGATCGCCAATTGCGGCGGGCCGGACTCGATTACCACGACCTCGCGCACCTCACTGTTCACCGGGACTGGTCGGCCTGCCGGACGCATTTCGCCGGACGGCGCATGTTCGCACTGAGTACTCGGGGCGGCGTCCGCTACGATCGCATCGCTTATGCCTCCGGTGACGTGCTGCTCTTCGGCCCGGAAACTCGCGGACTCCCCACGGCAATACTGGAGGCGCTGCCGCCTTCGCAGCGCCTGTGTATTCCGATGCGTCCCGGCAATCGCAGCATCAACCTTTCAAACGCGGTGGCGCTGGTCGTATATGAAGGCTGGCGACAAAACGACTTCAGGGAAAGCGCCGAAAACCGGAAGGCGGATTGCGCCAAACCGCCGTGACGGATGATCCCAGGCGTCGCGCCCGCAGTTACAGCTACGCTCTTTATGCCCGTCATTGCGAGGCCCAAAGGGTCGTGCCAATCCACAGAAGCATTATACGGTTTTGTGAAGTGTCGCCATAAACACAACGACTTAGCCGTGTTTTTCCAAGCCCTTCTCTTGCGCAATGTGACCAAATCGTGACAAATCCTCAAGCACCGCCACGGCTTTCCGGATGTTTTCCGGCGCCAGATGAGTGTAACGTCCTATCATTTCCGCGCCGGTCTTATCCCTATCCAATATGGAAACATGCTCATGAAACATGAAAGAAAAATTGCGCAGTTGAAGTGCGGTGTCGGAGATATTGCCATGCGGGCTGGAATCGAGGCGATGGCGTTTCCGCGGCTTTTTTTATCTCGATGCGCAAACAACTTCCCGCGCGAATGTGCCCATGGCGGTTCCCGTCGCCAATGATCTGAAAGAACGCTTAGAACGCTTTCCCCTACAATAACAAATGCCGCACGCCGACGGAGAACATATAATCAGCCTTTTGAAAGGCCGCCCCCCATGCCCGGCAAACCCGCTTCGAGAATAGGCGACGGCGTCGTACATGGCGTCATCGTCCAAGGTTCATCGACGGTGCTCATCGGCAGCCAAGGCGGCGTGGCCTGCTCCGTGTGCCCGGGCGGCATGGCCGTCGGCTCGCCCGTCAACCCCTCGCTGGGCGCCAAAGTCCTCAGTGGCGAGATCGACTTCCACCTGCCCTCGGCGGCCCTGCCGCTGGCCTGGGATCGCCACTACAGCAGCTACGTCAACCCCGAACACGGCGGCGCGTGCGGCGCCCTCGGCTACGGCTGGCGGCTAGGCTTTTGCGACTACCAGCTCGAATGCCAGGACAGCCGCACGCTGCTCTTCGATGCCATGGGCCGCGTCATCACCTTCCCTGAACCCTTGCCGCCAGGCGGACAACTGCACAGCCGCAGCGAAAGCCTCTGGCTGCTGCGCGGCGGCGGCG
>JAIRMC010000099.1 GCA_031258965.1 Azoarcus sp.
GAAAGTAGGTCAACGTCAGGCTAACCCACACAAAAAGCCCGCAAGCCTCATCGGCTCGCGGGCTTTTTCTATTTCCCGCCTCCAGTGCGGCTCCGCCGCACTGTGCGCTTTGACCGACCTACGCTTCCTTGTCTCTGCGCCGGCACGCCAATGTGCCACGCCCCACAGGGCGTTACGAAGATTTGGCATGACCTTCTAAATGACCATACATTAAAACACAAAAACCCCCGGAAGGCTTGAACGGAATTTGAGCAGAGATTCCCTGATACATCGTCGTCCTAACCCCCCCAAGGCCTTGTCCAGCGTGCCAATTGAGCGATATAAAAGGGGGGCATCTGTCTGTGCTGACAGCGCCGGACTTTTCAGAGATACTCCCAGCATCTGTCTTTTTTGCGGATTGCCATCATGCAACAACGTGCCAGCAAAGCGCCCCCGCACCGTTTGACCGGGCGGCTGGCGGTTGAAACCGAACAGGGCGCATTCCTGGGCGACACCCGCATCCGGCTGTTGGAAGCCATCGATGCGCATGGTTCCATTTCGCAGGCAGCTAAGTTCGTACCGCTTTCCTACAAAGCGGCCTGGGATGCCGTGGATACCATGAACAACCTGGCCGACAGACCGCTGGTGACGCGCGCCACCGGCGGCAGGCATGGCGGGGGCACACGACTTACCAATTATGGCCGTCAGATGGTCGAACTGTACCGGGCATTGGAGACTGAATATCAATCCGCGCTGGAGCGCCTGACCGCCAGCATGAACGAGGGCGGCGCTGGTACCCTGCGGGAATTCCGCCGCCTCCTGAAGCGCATGTCCATGAAAACCAGCGCCCGCAACCAGTTCGTCGGAATCATTGTCGGCCTGAAGGCGGGAGAAGTGGATTACGAAGTGCGCTTGAAACTGGACGACGCCAATGAACTGGCGGCCATCGTCACTCGAGAGTCCGCCGAAAACCTGAGGCTGAGCATCGGTATGGAAATCTGGGCGCTGGTGAAATCTTCGTCCGTGCTCATCCTGACCGGAAAAGAAACGCGCACCACGGCCCGCAATCACTTATGGGGCGAGGTCAGCCACATTCGCCCCGACGCGATTAACACTGAAGTAACGCTTGCGCTACCCGGTGGTAAGACCGTCTGCGCAGTTATCTCGAACGAGAGCGTGAATAATCTGGCGCTTACCCCCGGTCGCCCGGCTTGCGCCGTATTCAAGGCGTCCGCCGTCATCTTGTGTGCCCCGGACTGAAAACACGCTATTTTTTCACAACAGAATTTTTACGGCAGAACACCGGCCGCGTTGCTGGGAAACCCGAATCGAAAAGGAGATCGCCGCATGTGGATTCACAAGATGAGGATGCTTGTTGTATTTTTTGCATTTCTGTGCCGCCGCCTGTTCCGGTTCGCCTTGCCCGGTTTTTTGCTGACACTGTTCGCCGCCGCGCATGCCGGATTCTTGCCTGGCGAGCGGCAAAACGCCTGTGATGCTCCCTTGGCCCTGCCGGACGCGGTGGAGATGGAAAGAGAACTCGTCTCTTTTCTCCAGCTTTCCGAAGAAGCCCTGGCCATGCGCGCGGAAGCCATTCGCCTCTATCACGCGCTCCGGGCCAGGAAAAACCAGGGCGCACCGCTCAGCGGGGAAGACCTCCAGGCAATCAACGAAGGCGCCGTCAATCTGCTGAGGCAACGGGAAGAAATCCTGCGGCAAGCGTTGGCGCACGAATGTTGGGTGCAAAGCCCGCCAGCAGCAGCGCGCGAAGCGGGAGACATTCACCGTGCCGGGGTGCTGGTTTCGATTTCCGCGGCCCTGCTGTTGTATGATAATTACATTTCCGCCATTTCCCTCTACCGCGGCGATCCGGCGCTCAGGCGGCACATCAATCAGGCTGACCAGGGTTTCGGCCTTTCCGCCCGCGAATTACAGCGCGCCGATTTGATGTTCAATTCCGCGGAAAACCGCCGCCGAGTGCGCGCCGCCATCAAGTGGTACCGCAAGCATGCGCGCAAGGCCGCCTCCCGCGAGGGGGAAGTCTTCGCCGGTTATGCCGACGCCACCAATTACCTGCGGCAATCCATCGAGCAAAGCCCCTCCTATCACATGGTCAGCCGCCGCCGTCCCTTGCAGGTGGTGAGCAATACTTTCGAGATCTTTGGCAACATCACGCTGGATTCCCTGATTGGCCTGAAAAACGACAGCGAATACCTCTCCAGCAGTTTGTTCGGCAATACCGTTGGTCTGGTGGAGACGCGCCACGGCAAGCTTGACGACCGCCCCGAGGTGCTCGGGGAAGTAAACGGACGCTTGCAAGCAGGTGACATTCTGCTGGAAAAAACGCCGTTCCGTCTTACCGATACATTCATTCCCGGCCACTGGGGTCATGCCGCCATCTGGGTTGGCAATGAGGTGGAATTGCGGGAATTGGGCATCTGGGATCACCCCGTAGTCGCACCGCACCAGGCGGCCATCCGCACGGGCCGCGGCGTCGTCGAAGCTTTGCGCAGCGGCGTGGAGATGAACACGCTTGCGCATTTCATGAATATCGACGATCTCGCCGTACTGCGTCATGCCGCACTCTCGCCGCAAGAGCGCGCCGAGGCGATCCTGCAAACCTTGCGCCAGATCGGCAAAGCCTACGATTTCAATTTCGACGCCGAAAACACACAGCGGGTGTTCTGCTCCAAGCTTGTCTATCTCGCCTACGGCGACGTGGACTGGCCCACCAGCCGATTTTTGGGCCGTTTCACCATCAGCCCGGACGACATCGCCAAACGTTCCATCGCCGGAGGGCCGCTGTCGATCATCCTGATCTATCACGATGGCAAACCCGTGAAGTTGCCCGCGCAGGAGATGATGGCGCGTTTCCTTGAGGATTGACCGTCATTGCGAGGCCCGAAGGCCCACGTGGCAATCCATGCTGCGTGTGGGTGCGGCTCTCGCGCGCCACAAACTTCAGGGCGCGCCCGCCGCGCCAAATGCCTGTTCCCTGAGCCGGAAAAGCTCGTCCCGCGCGGCGGCGGCCTGCTCGAATTCCAGATTGCGGGCGTGTTCCTGCATGGTTTTTTCCAGCTTCTTGATGGTTTTCGCCAGCGTTTTTTCGTTCATGGCCGCGTAATTGTTGCGGGTGTCGTCGGCGGGAGCGTGGCGGGCATCGTCGGTGTAGACGCCGTCGATGATGTCCTTGATGCGCTTGGTGACGGTGCGCGGCACAATGCCATTCGCCTCGTTGAAGGCGATCTGCTTGGCGCGGCGGCGGCCGGTTTCGTCGATGGCCGTACGCATCGAGTCGGTGATGTGATCGGCGTAAAGGATAGCAGTGCCATGGATGTGGCGGGCGGCGCGGCCAATGGTCTGGATGAGGCTGCGTTCGGAGCGCAGGAAGCCTTCCTTGTCGGCATCGAGAATGGCGACGAGCGAGACCTCGGGGATGTCTAGTCCTTCGCGCAGGAGGTTGATGCCGACGAGCACGTCGAACTCGCCTAGGCGCAGGTCGCGGATGATTTCGACGCGCTCCACGGTGTCGATGTCGGAGTGCAGGTAGCGCACCTTGATGCCGTGCTCGGCAAGGTAGTCGGTGAGGTCTTCGGCCATGCGCTTGGTGAGCACCGTCACCAGCACGCGCTCGCCCGCGCCGGTACGGCGGTTGATTTCGCCGAGCAGGTCGTCGACCTGGGCGCTGGCCGGGCGCACGATGACTTCCGGATCGACAAGCCCCGTGGGGCGCACGACTTGCTCCACGACTTGGCCCTGATGCGCTTCTTCGTAATGGGCGGGGGTGGCGGAGACGAAAATGGTCTGTGGCATCAGGCGCTCGAATTCCTCGAAACGCAGCGGACGGTTGTCGAGCGCGGAGGGGAGGCGGAAGCCGTATTCGACGAGGTTTTCCTTGCGTGAGCGGTCGCCCTTGTACATGCCGCCGACTTGACCGATGGTGACGTGGGATTCGTCGATGAAAAGCAGGGCGTCGGGCGGCAGGTAGTCGATGAGGGTAGGCGGCGGTTCGCCCTGCTTGCGCCCGGCGAGATGGCGAGAGTAGTTTTCAATGCCTTTGCAAAAGCCCATTTCGTTGAGCATTTCGAGATCGAAACGGGTGCGCTGTTCGATGCGCTGTGCTTCGACCAACCGGTTTTCGCGCTGGAAGAAGGCGATGCGTTCCTGCAATTCCGCTTTGATGGCTTCAATGGCTTTCAGCACCGTGGCGCGCGGGGTGACGTAATGGCTGGAGGGGTAAACAGTGAATCGCCCCAGTTTGTGCTTGATATGGCCGGTGAGAGGGTCCAGAAGCGTGAGCTGTTCTATTTCGTCGTCAAACATTTCAATTCGCAATGCGTATTCGGCGTTCTCTGCCGGGAAGATGTCGATGACGTCGCCGCGCACGCGGAAAGTACCGCGCCGGAAATCAATATCGGCGCGCATATATTGCATGGCCACCAGCCGCGCGATCAGATCGTGGCGGGAGAGGTGTTCACCCTCGCGCAGATGCAGGATCATCGCGTGGTAATCGACCGGATCGCCGATGCCGTAGATGCAGGAGACGGAAGCGACGATGACCACATCGCGCCGTTCCATCAGGCTCTTGGTGGCGGAAAGCCGCATCTGCTCGATATGCTCATTAATGGCGGAATCTTTTTCGATGAAAAGATCGCGCGAGGGCACATAGGCTTCGGGCTGGTAGTAATCGTAGTAGCTGACGAAATACTCGACCGCGTTTTCGGGCAGGAATTCGCGGAATTCGGCGTAGAGCTGTGCAGCGAGGGTTTTGTTGGGCGCGAGCACCAGCGCGGGCCGTCCCATGCGTGCGATGACGTTCGCCATGGTGTAGGTTTTGCCCGAGCCGGTGACGCCGAGCAGGGTCTGGTACATCAGCCCGTCCTCGATGCCCGCGCAAAGCTGGCGGATGGCCTCGGGTTGGTCGCCTGCGGGGAGGAAAGTCCGGTGCAGGCGGAAGGGGTTGCCGGGGAAGGTTTCGATGTCGGCGACCGTGGCCGTGGGCGAGGCGGGCGCGGCGTTTGTTTCCTGTTTCATGCTTCCCCTTTTTTTCTGCCGATCCACCAGTCCGGTAACGCGGGTGACTATACATACAAAGTAAGCATAAATCAAAAGTCCGCAACGTCCTGAGGAAACGCCGATCAAGTCAACCGTCATTGCGAGCGATGCACGGCAATCCAGGCGGTCGTGGATTGTGCATTGCGTTTGCAAGACGCAAGACAAATCCGCGCTCTGGCCGTGTGTCCGGATACAATCGCGCTTTGCTCCGTTCGACGCCGTCTTTCCGCCGCGATGAAACTGCACTTTACCAAGATGCATGGGTTGGGTAACGACTTTGTGCTCATCGACGCCACGCGCGCGTCCGTGGATTTGACTCCGGAACTCGTATGCCTGCTCGCCGACCGCCATTTCGGTATCGGTTGCGACCAGTTGTTGATGGTCGAGCCGCCTTCGGCTGCGGGAGCGGCCCAGGGCGTCGATTTCCGCTACCGCATCTTCAATGCCGATGGCGGCGAAGTAGAGCAATGCGGCAACGGCGCGCGCTGTTTCGCGCGTTTCGTCTACGACAAAGGCTTGACCGGGAAACGGGAAATCCGCGTCGAAACGCTCGCGGGCATCATCGCCCTCCGGTTGGATGACAACGGTTCGGTAACGGTTGATATGGGCGTGCCGGAGTTCGATCCGGCGAAAATCCCTTTTGTGTCGGATTCGGACGCCATCGTCCAGCGGCTTGATGTAGAGGGCCACGCCGTGGCGGTGACAGTGCTTTCGATGGGTAATCCGCATGCGGTGCAGGTCGCGGCCAACGTTGACGCTGTGCCGGTTGCGGAGTGGGGGGGTAAAATCCACGCGCATCCAAGATTCCCGGCAAAGGCCAATGCCGGTTTTGCCGAAGTGCTCAATGCGCATCGTATCCGCCTGCGGGTCTACGAACGCGGCGCGGGCGAGACGCTTGCTTGCGGCACTGGCGCCTGTGCGGCGGCGGTTGCAGTTATCATGCGCGGTCTCGCCGCCTCGCCCGTGCGCGTCGATACACGGGGCGGGCGGCTCGACATCGCTTGGGCGGGGCCGGGTGCGCCGGTCTTGATGACCGGGCCTGCGGTGACGGTGTTCGAGGGCGAGGTGGCGCTGGATCAATTACCGCCCCGCCCGGATTTTTCATGACGATTCCGAATATGCCCTGATGGAACACATCCGATGAATGCTGAAGAAGTTGTCCGTTATCTGCGCGAACATCCTGGTTTCCTGGGCGAACATGCCGACTTGCTGGCTGTCCTGACCGTACCGCATCCGCGCCACGGGAAAGCGATTTCGCTGACCGAGCGCCAGTTGCACGACTTGCGCGGCAAAATCCGGCAGCTTGAACAGCAGCTTGCCGAGTTGCTCCAGTTTGGCGAACAGAACGATGTAATCAGCGAAAAAGTGCACCGCCTCGCTATCGCCCTGCTTGAAGCGGACGCTTACGACAGCGCGCGCCGCGCGCTTGTCGACAGCATGCGGAATGACTTTTCCGTGCCGCATGTGGCTTTGCGCATATGGGGGGGCGCATTGGAACAGGATGGCGAGGAATTTTCGCGGGTGAGCGAGAGTGTGCGCCAATTCGCCGCCGACATGACACGGCCTCGCTGCGGCGCCTTGGGCAATACCGAAGTATTGGGCTGGTTCGGGGAGATGACGCCGCACATCCGCTCGACGGCCTCGATGTCCCTGCGCCGGGGCGGCGAAGCCGTGGGCCTGCTCGTGCTGGGCAGCGAGGAAGCCGAACGCTTCTATGGCGAAATGGGCACGCTTTACCTCGAACGCATCGCCGCCATGGCTTCGGCGGCCTTGCTCGGGTAGGTTTGAGGAATCGCTGAGCAAGCACGGATGGCCTGTCGAGTCGGCATGGGCGCTCACGTAAGCAGCCAATGCTGACGATATCAACGGTTCGGCGGTCAAGCCCAACCTCTTCTTGCGCCAGCCCAGAATCGCCCTGTCAAGTCCTGGAACAGGACGATCCTTGCGCGGGCCGCCCCGCGCGATGGCGTAGCCAAATGCGCAGCCGCCGCCATTGGGCAGGGTCGCCACGTTCTTCATCGCCGGGCGCTTCTTGCACTTCGGCGGCAATCAGCATCAGCCGCAGGCGGTGCGAACGTCCGTCCGGACTCGTCCAGCCTAGCGCGAACCATACGACGGCGGGAAACACCACCGCGCCGGGCAACACCCTGGCCCAGGCATCGTCGCCGCCGTCGCCTTCATGACATATCCGCAAAGCGCCGTCGGCGGCCAGCACGAATGCGAGTCCATGCTTTTGGGTTTGCGCGCGCACTGCCCACACGGCGGAAAGCAGAACCGCCAGCCCGGACGATGCCGTGACCGTGAGCGGCAAATCCATGAGAAAAAGCGCCAGAGTCGCCGCGATATGCGCGGCCAGCACCGGCGCCAGCAGGAGAGGGTGGGGCCGGAGCCGTATCGTCAGCGGATGCGGCCCGTCCGTGTCATCGCGGGTTTTCAGATACGGCGGAACAACAAGGTGCCGTTGGTGCCGCCAAAGCCAAAGTTGTTCTTCATGGCAACTTCGATCTTCATTTCACGCGCGACATTGGCACAGTAGTCAAGATCGCACGCCGGATCCTGCTCGAAGATGTTGATCGTCGGCGGCGAAATCTGGTGATGGATGGCCAGCACGGTAAACACCGACTCCAACCCGCCCGCGCCGCCGAGAAGATGGCCGGTCATCGACTTGGTTGAATTGACGGCCAGCCGGGCCGCGTTGTCGGTCCCGAAGGCGAGCTTGATCGCTTCGGTTTCGTTCTTGTCGCCAGGCGGCGTCGATGTACCGTGCGCATTCAGGTATTGCACCTGGTCGGCGTTGAGTCCAGCATCCTTCAGTGCATTGACCATGCTGCGGCGGGGACCGTCCGTGCTCGGCGCGGTGATGTGATAGGCGTCGCCGCTCATGCCGAAGCCAATCAATTCGGCATATATCCTCGCCCCGCGCCGACTGGCATGTTCGTATTCTTCGAGCGCCAGCGCGCCGGAGCCTTCGCCGACCACGAAACCATCACGCCCGATGTCCCACGGGCGGCTGGCGGTCGCGGGATCGTCGTTGCGGGTCGATAAAGCCTTGGCCGAGCCGAATCCCCCTACCGCCAATGGCGTCACCGTCGATTCCGCGCCGCCGCAGATCATGACGTCCGCGTCGCCATGGGCAATTATGCGCGCGCCCAGTCCAATGGCGTGCAGGCCCGTGCTGCATGCCGTCACTACGGCGAGATTCGGCCCTTTCAACCCGAGGATGATCGACAGATTCCCCGAAATCATGTTGATGATGGTTCCGGGAACGAAGAACGGCGAAATCTTCCGCGCGCCGCCCGCGAGAAAGACGCCGTGTATCTCTTCGATCATCGGCAGACCGCCCATGCCCGAACCGATATTCACGCCGATACGGTCGGCATTGGCATCGGTGACTTCGAGACCGGCGTCACGGAATGCCTGGATGCCCGCCGCAAGCCCATAATGAACGAAGGTGTCCATCCGCCGCGCATCTTTCGGCGGCACCCAGGCGGTGACATCGAAATCCCTGACTTCGCCCGCTATGCGGGAAGCGAAGGTGCTGGCATCGAAACGGGTAATCGGACCGATGCCGCTCTTGCCCGCGATCAGGTTCTCCCAGGCTTCGGGAACGGTATTGCCTACCGGCGAGACGGCACCCAGGCCGGTAACGACGACTCTGCGACGCGACACGAGTTACTCCGAGAAAGCAAATATATCCCGCCGACTGCGGACAGTCGGCGGAGGAATCAAAAAACGATCAGAGCACGGGGAGTTACTTCGTGAGATGAGCGTTGACGTAGTCGATCGCCTGTTGAACGGTGGTGATCTTCTCGGCTTCTTCGTCCGGTATTTCGCATTCAAACTCTTCCTCCAGCGCCATGACCAGTTCTACGGTATCCAGCGAATCCGCGCCCAAATCGTCGACGAACGACGATTCGTTCTTGATTTCCGCTTCGTTTACGCTTAGTTGCTCCGCAACGATCTTCTTGACGCGCTGTTCGATGTCGCTCATGAACGAACTCCTTCCCATTGTGGGGTGTAAAAAAACTCCAGCATTCTACCAGAAACACACAACGACGCCACGGCCTCGCGTGCTATGTCGTGTACATTCCGCCATTGACATGTACGGTCGTTCCGGTTATATAGGCCGCTGCGGGCGAGGCGAGAAAAGCCACCACGGCGGCGACTTCTTCCGGCTTGCCAAGACGGCCCAGTGCGATGTTGCTCAACATGGACGCACGCACGGTTTCCGGCAAACCCTGTGTCATCAGGGTGTCGATGAAACCCGGCGCCACGCAATTGACCGTAATGTTGCGGCTGCCCAGTTCCCGAGCGAGCGAGCGGCTCATGCCCGCCACGCCCGCCTTGGAAGCGGCGTAATTGGCCTGCCCCGCGTTGCCCGTGCTGCCGACCACCGAGGTGATGTTGATGATGCGGCCCGCGCGCGCTTTCGCCATGCCGCGTATCACCAGCCGCGTCATGCGGAACACCGCCTTGAGGTTGACGTCGATCACGGCGTCCCATTCTTCGTCCCTCATCCGCATGGCGAGGTTGTCACGGGTAATGCCCGCATTGTTGACAAGGATGCCAATCGTGCCGAATTCTTTTTCAATTTCAGCGACCGCCGCCTCGCAGGCGGGGCCGTCGGTGACATCGAATGGCATGGCTGCGCTCTTTATCCCGGCATCGCGCAAAGCCTGCGCCAGTTCCGCGGCGGTTTCGTCCGTCGTGGCCGTGCCGATCACGGTCGCGCCCTGACGTCCAAGTTCGAACGCCACCGCGCGGCCAATGCCGCGCATTGCGCCCGTCACCAGTGCTGTTTGTCCTTCGAGCGAATAACTCATAGTGTCCTCACCGCCGCAATGGCTTGTTCGAGACTCGCCGCATCGTGCACCGAGCCGCCGTTGATATCCTTGCTGATTCGTTTGGTCATGCCCGCGAGTACCTTGCCGGGGCCGCATTCGATGACGTGGTCCAGGCCGCGCGTGGCCATCGCCGTGATCGACTCGATCCAGCGCACCGGCGAAAACGCCTGGCGGACGAGGGCGTCGCGGATTTTTTCCGGATCGTCGCAGACAGCGACGTCCACGTTGTTGAGTACGTCGATCCGGGGCCGGAAGATTTTCACCGTCGCCAAGCGCTCGCCCAGGCGTTCCGCCGCCGGTTTCATCAGCGCGCAGTGGAACGGCGCCGACACCGGCAACATCACCGCGCGCTTGGCGCCCCTGACGGTGGCAAGCGATATGGCGCGCGCCACTGCCGCCCTGGCGCCGGCAATCACGATCTGGCCTGGCATATTGAGGTTGGCGGCTTCCACCACTTCACCCTGCGCGGCCTCGACACAGGCGGCGCGAACTTCGTTGGCGTCCAGCCCCATGATCGCCGCCATGCCGCCTTCGCCCGCCGGAACGGCGTCCTGCATGGCCTGCGCACGAAAGCGCACGAGCGGCACGGCGTCGGCGAAGTCCAGCGCTCCCGCCATAACCAGCGCCGAATACTCGCCCAGGCTATGCCCCGCCAGCAGGGCGGGCAACGGGCCGCCCGCCGCCCGCCAAGCGCGGTACACCGCCACCCCGGCCGTCAGCATCAAGGGCTGCGTGTTGACGGTCAGCGCAAGGCGTTCGGCAGGCCCTTCGAGCGCCATTTGCCACAAATCCTCGCCGAGCGCCGCCGACGCCTCGTCGAAAGTTTCGCGGATGGCGGAAGAGTCGCCATAAGGGTTCATCATCCCGACGGCCTGTGAACCCTGACCGGGAAATACCAGTGCGAAAGCCATTTCTCCTCCGTTGATAGAACAGGGACAGCCCTGGCGCGCTCAGAAGTCGATTAGCGCCGCGCCCCAGGTGAAGCCGCCGCCGACCCCTTCGATCACCACCCGTTGTCCGGCGCGTATCTGCCCGGCGCGCACTGCGCAATCCAACGCAATCGGCACCGAGGCCGCCGAGGTATTGCCATGGCGGTCGACGGTGGTCACGACCTTGTCCATCGGCAGCCCCAGACGCCGGGCCGTGGACTGGATAATCCGGATGTTGGCCTGGTGCGGTACCAGCCAGTCGATGCTCGCCCGCGGCGCCCCGGCGAGATCGGCTACCTCCTGCGCCACGTCGCCGAGTACCTTGACCGCGAATTTAAACACAGCTTGTCCGTCCATGCGCAGGAAAGGATCGCCGGTCACCTTGCCTTCGGCGACATTGCCGGGTACGCATAGAATCGGGTGATGACGGCCATCGGCATGGAGCGCCGTAGCGCGCACGCCGGGGGCGGAAGAAGCTTCCAGCGTTACCGCGCCCGCGCCATCGCCAAAAAGCACGCAGGTGCCGCGATCCGTCCAGTCGAGGATGCGCGAAAACACTTCCGCGCCGATCACCAGCGCTCGGCGATGGCTGCCCGAGGCGATGAATTTTTCCGCTATCGCCAGCCCGTAAACAAAGCCGCAGCACACCGCCTGCACGTCAAAGGCCGCGCCGCCGTTCCGGATGCCCAGACCGGCCTGCACCAACGTTGCTGTACTCGGAAAAACATAATCTGGCGTCGAAGTCGCCACAATGATGAGATCAATATCGCTGGCCTCGCAGCCCGCGGCCTCGATTGCCCGCCGCGCCGCGACAAGCGCTAGTTCGCTCGCCGTCACGCCGGGCGCGGCGAAATAGCGGGCGCGGATGCCGGTGCGGGCCGTGATCCACTCGTCCGAGGTATCCACGCCACGCGCGACCAGGTCGTCGTTCGTAACCGGCTCTCCCGGCAGGTAACTGCCGGTACCGACGATTCTCGAATGGATCATGCGGGCCGCTCCTCGTGGGTGCCCGTAATGGCCGCCACCCGGTCACCAATACGCTCCACCAGGCGGTCGCTGGCGGCGCTGGCGGCGCGGGCAAGCGCTTGTTCAAAAGCAAAGACACCCGCCGAACCATGGCTTTTGACCACGATGCCGCGCAGGCCCAACAGCACCGCGCCATTGTAGCGCCGCGGGTCTACCCGGCGCTTGAAGCGCCGGAGCACCGGCCAGGACAGCGCCCCCATCAGACGCGAAAGCGGGCCACGATTGAATTCCTCGCGCAGAAACGTTGCCATCATCCGCGCCAGCCCCTCGGAGACCTTGAGCGCCACGTTGCCGACGAAGCCATCGCAGACCACGATATCGGTCACGCCCTTGTAGATATCGTCGCCTTCGACATTGCCATGAAAATTGAGATTGCTCGCGCGCAGCAGTTCAGTGGCCTTCTTGGTCACTTCATTGCCCTTGATCTCCTCCGTCCCGACATTGAGCAGGCCCACCGACGGACGCTCGGAATGATCAAGCACCGACGCCAGCACCGTCCCCATGATACCGAACTGAAGCAGATGCTCCGCCGTGCAATCGACGTTAGCGCCCAGATCAATCGCGTAAATGTGCCCCCCGGTCGTGGGCAGCGCGAAACAGATCGCCGGGCGGTCGATGCCCGGCAGCATCTTGAGCACGAAGCGCGAAATCGCCACCAGCGCGCCGGTATTACCCGCCGAAACCGCTACCTGTGCCCGCCCCGACTCGACTTGCTCGATTGCCACGCGCATCGAGGAATCTTTCTTGCCGCGCATTGCGCTCACCAGCGGCTCGTCCATGCCGACCACCTGTTCGGCATGATGAATACCCAGGCGCGCGCCAAACCTGCCGGCGGCCTCGCCCACCAACGGCTTTAGAACTTCCTCGCGCCCGACCAGCACCGCATTCACAGCGGGATGATCGCGCAAAAAAGCCAGCGTGGCGGGCACGGTCACGGACGGGCCGTAATCCCCGCCCATACAGTCGACCGCGACAGTGACAGTGACACTCATCGAATTCTCATCGTAGAAAGAAACAGTGCGAAAAAAACGGCGCGGGCATTCCGCGCCCCGCGCCGCCTTCCCATGAGTAATTCCAGGGTTTACTCGTCCCTGTCCTTGAGGACCTTCTTGCCGCGGTAAAAACCGCCCGGACTGATGTGATGCCGTAAATGCACCTCGCCCGTATCCCGCTCGACAGCCAACGGGGGCGCGGTCAGGAAATCATGTGCGCGATGCATGCCGCGCTTGGACGGGGATTTTTTGTTCTGCTGGACAGCCATGAAACACTCCTGAATACAAATTACCTGCCGCCGCCACGCAGACCGGCAAGCACGCCAAACGGCGATTCTCCACGCGCCCCGCCGTCCGTTTCCGCCCGGCGAGACACGCCACAATCTTCATGCCGGGGCGCTATCGGCAGCGCGAGGATGATTTCATCCTCCAGCAGCGACAACACATCGACATCACCATCGACCTCGATCACATCGAACTCGTCGTTTTCCAGTTCATCGCGGGGCAAAACCTGCCCGGCGCGTACCGGCTGCAATACCGCATCAAGCGCCAGATCCCACGCCATGCCTTCAAGACAACGCTGGCAACGCAACACCAGCCGTCCGGCCACGCCCAGATCGAGCCGCGGCCCGCCTTCAGCGTCGAGCCGTCCGGCAAGCCGCCAACGCACCGCGTCGACCCTCTCCGCGAGCCAATCGGCAAGACGGTTGAAATCCGCCACAGGCGTCTCGCCTTCCAGCACCCCGCCCTCGGCGGCGAACCGGAAAACGTCAGCGATGCGTTCCCGCGCCAGCGCCATCTTGGAACCGCCCCGTGTCTTGCCCGGACATAGTCGGCGGATAATATTATCCTTCTCTGCCACTGTCAAAGCCTCCTGTTACGCCCGTGTCGACGCCATGACCTCGCCCGCATCCTCTTTTCCCGGCCATCCCGCCCTCGTCCTTGCTTCCACCTCCATCTACCGCCGCCAGCTACTCGAACGCTTCGGGCTGCCCTTCGAGATCCACGCCCCACACATCGACGAGACCCCCTTGCCCGGCGAAACGCCGCCCCGGCTCGCTGAACGGCTGGCGCTTGCCAAAGCCCGCGCCATCGCCCGCCAGCGGCCAGGCGCGCTCGTCATCGGCAGCGACCAGACCGCCTCACTCGGCGAGGAAATCTTCGGCAAGCCCGGCTCACTCGACAAAGCCGCCGCGCAACTGCGGCGCATGAGCGGCCAGGAGGCGCTCTTTCACACCGCCGTCGCCCTCATAGACGGACGCAACCACAAGGACAAGGAACAATGCGAAACCGTCCAGACCCGCGTGCGCTTCCGCAAACTGGGCGAGGACGAAATCCGCCGCTATCTCGAACGCGAACCCGCCCTCGACTGTGCCGGCAGCGCCAAATGCGAAGGGCTAGGCATCGCGCTTCTTGATGTACTTTCCGGCGACGATCCCACCGCTCTCATCGGCCTGCCCCTGATCGCGCTCGCCCGCATGCTGCGCGCGGCGGGGCTGGCGCTGCCGTGAGCGCCGCGCCGGATGCCCGCCCCGTCAGCGGAATACCGGGCGCGCTCGTCCTCCTCCCCGTCGCTTTGGGCGACGCGCCATGGCGGGATTTCCTCCCCGCCGCCGTCCAGCAGCGCGCCACGCACATCCGCCACTTCATCGTCGAAAACGCCCGCGCCGCCCGCGCCCACCTGAAACGGCTGGATTTTCCCGGCACACTGCGCGACGCCGACATTCGAGAACTCCCCGCCGATGCGAGCGAGGATGCACTCGATGCCTTGCTCGCCCCCACACGCGCGGGCGAGGACATTGGTCTCATGTCGGACGCGGGCTGCCCCGCCGTCGCCGACCCTGGCGCAAAACTCGTCGCCCGTGCGCACGCCCTCGGGCTACGGGTCGTCCCGCTGGTCGGTCCTTCGTCGGTTCTCCTTGGACTCATGGGTTCCGGCCTGAACGGCCAGAGCTTCGCCTTCCACGGCTACCTGCCGGTCGCCGGCGAGGCCCGCGATCGCCAGTTGCGCGGTCTCGAAGACGAATCCCGCCGCCTTGGGCGCACACAAATCTTCATCGAAACGCCCTACCGCAACGAACGCCTGTTCGCCGCCTTGCTCCGCGTCTGCCAGCCGCGCACCCGGCTATGCATCGCGCGCGACCTTGCCGCCGCCGGCGAATACCTGCGCACACTCACTATTGCCGATTGGCGCAAAACCCCGCCGCCCGCACTCGCCAAACGGCCTGTATTGTTCTTGTTGCTGGCGCAATGAGCGCCCGCCGGGGGGGCATATCCAGCCAGGCCTTCCGCGAAATTTCAACGCGATAGCGTCGAGGACGTGGCCACCGCGCGCGAGGCGTTGCGCGAGCTGATCGGCGACGTGACCCTCACGCCCGAAAACGGCGCGCTGACAGCGGAAATGCAGAGCGCCGGACTGGCCGGCGCTCTGCAAATGGCGTTGGTTGCGGGGGAAGGATTCGAACCTTCGACCTTCGGGTTATGAGCCCGACGAGCTACCGGACTGCTCCACCCCGCGTCGGAGAGTTCCGGAGTATAGGGAATTCACCGCCCGATAGCAAGAGACGAGCGCCACATTGCCAAGACGGTATCTCTCGGTAGCCCATTGGCCCATTGCCCCCCAGGTAACAAGTCGCCAGGCCCGCCGCCACGCCAAGGGCGATGTCGGCGAGGCCGCCATGGACGAAAGCCCGTCCTGCGATAACGATGCCGACCCGGTAATCGTGCGGCAAGTCCTGGTGCGGGAGCATTTGCCAGAATTCCCCGGTCACCTCGCGCCGCAGCATGACAGCATGGCAGCGTTGCATAAACCGCACAGATTGCGCCGTAACGGCGGGGTTTGGGACCGTCCATTCAAAAAAACTGCTCCTTTGCATAAAAAACAGCTACCCTCCGCATGTGGGCAAGACGAGAACGCTGTGCGTAACGTCCGGAAGATCTTTCGTAATGCCTGGAAAACCTTCCATGACGTCTGGAAGATTTTTCGTAATATCCGGAAAGCTTTTCGTAACGTCTGGAAGATTTTTCGTAATGTCCGGAAGATTTTTCGTAACGTCCGGAAAATCTTCTGTAACGTCCGGAAAGTTTTTCGTAACGTCCTGAAAATCTTCCGTAACGTCCGGAGCGCCATGCGTGACGCCCGCAAACCCCTTGTTAATCAACCCTCCGACATCAAGGAGATACGCAAATGGCTCTGAACAAAGACTGGTTGCCCACCACTGAAGACGGCCTCATCAAGCTGATGGCCGTCTGGTCGACAAAGCTGGCGAACGCCAGCCTTCAGACGGCCTATGGCTGGGTGGCAACAGAATGCACGTCAACCATCGCCACCATTACCGCTTTCAACACCGCCTACGCCACCTACCACACGACACCGACGGAGACCAACCGGATTGCCAAGGACGATGTTAAAAAGGCGGCCATTGCGGCGATGAGGAAGTTTGCCGCCGAGCGCATCCGCTTCAACGCCAAAATGACCCCCGCGCAGCGCAAGGAGCTGGGCGTGCGCACACGCGACACCGAACCCACCCCCATTCCCCCGCCCAGCGCGCAGGCCGAGGCCGACATCACCTGGCCGGCCCGGCACACGCTTAAACTGGCCCTGCGTGCCGTGCCCGGCACCCCGCCCGGCCCGCATCACAGCGATTACGGCTACCGGATCTACTACGGCGTGATGCCCCCCGGCGGCGCAAGCGTAGAGGCGGCGACTGGCCCGAAGCGCGAACTGATGAAAGCGCCCGTCTCCGGCGACGAGTTGCCGCACAGCCGCTTCACCCGCCGCCAGAGCGACACCTTCGACTTCGAGCAGGCCGACAGCGGCAAGACGGCATACTTTTGCATCCGCTTCGAGAATGCCAAAGGCGAGCCGGGGCCGTGGGGGCCGATGCTCTCGGCGGTGATTTCGTGAAAAGGATTGCCCGCCCATCGGTTAATACGCGGCATGCGCTTCCGTGACGCCCGTCACGCACAACGCAGCAGCCCGTCACGCACAACGCAGCACTTTTTACTCAGGAGGGAAACACCATGCCATCACCGGGCGCGTACTGGATTTTTGATCTTCACGACGGGCGGTTTTACCGGCCCATCAACTTCGGGGCAAGCTATCCGACCTACTCTGGATCGCCCGGCCATGTGAACAATCCCGGTTACGAAACCGTGGCACATAACGGCCCTATCCCGCGCGGAATGTGGCGAATGGTTGACTGGAAACGGGTTTCCAATGACGGAAATAAAACAAACGTTATTGTCCTTGCCCCCGAGCCGGGAACCCGTGCATACGGGCGCGACAACTTTCTTATCCACGGTGATAACGCTCAAATGAACCAGTCCGCCTCAAAGGGCTGCATCATCATCAACGGCGCATCAAACAGGTGGAACATATGGCAATCTGGCGTCAGGCTCATCCGGGTGCAATGATGAAAAACATTCTTTTGCCAAGCCTCGCGGCGCTGCTTGCCGCGTGTTCCGCCGTGCCGGAACCCGTTTCAGAAGATCAGACGCGCTTTGAGCTGGATCGGGCGCGTTTTGAGCGGCTTATGGTCCGTGCGGATGAAGAACTGCTGATGCAGGAACTGGCCTGCCGTGCCCAGGCGTGGGTTGCGGGAAAGACCAATGAGGAAAAAAATGAAGCATCAGCCCGCTGCCCGGACGTCGCGGAATTTGCGATGGGTAGCCTGGGCCTGAACCGCAGCCCCGCTGTTGCGGAATCACTGGCGCGTTTAACGGCCTTGCGGCTGGACGCGAGCGTCGCCGAAGGCCGGGCCTGCCTGAGCATCAGACGCGGGAAAGAGGTGCTGCCATTTTTGAAAAAGCTTAACCTGACCCATGTGCAGGGAGAATGTATGGCACTACTGTTGAATGTACAGGGGTATCGAGACTACAAGGATGTAAAGCCGGAGAACGTGTGCAATACAGAGGCCGATATCGCCCAAATCCGCGACGAGTTCATCAAACGCATCGAAGCGGGTGAACAGTGCTGGCCATGGTTGTTCGACTAACCTGATGCGGCTGCGCTCACTGGGTTTGCGGATCACATCGCCATGCTCCCCTGATCCCCCCCCGCCTGCTTGGCAACGGCCGTCAGGAATAAAACGTGGGCGTGGGCGCCGTCTCGTTGATGATCCAGTTGCCCAATTGCTGGATTTTGTAATCCACCGGGTCGTGCAGGGTTTGGGTGCGCAGGTTGCGCCAGAAGCGGTCGAAGGCCAGGGCATTGGTGGTGGCGCGCGCGCCGAGCGGCTCGAAGATGCGGCTGGCGATTTCCAGGCCGGCCTGGGTCGTGGCGACCTTGGCGGTGGCGATGACGAGGGCGAATTCGCCACGCTCGGCGGCGGTGAGGGCTTCGGCCTTGGCCCAGACGGCGTCGATCCGCGCGTTGGCTTGTTCGGTGAGGGCGCGCGCGCCTTCCAGCTTGACCCACAGCTCGCCGAAGTGGCGCAGGACGAAGGGGTCGGTTTGCACGGTGGGGGCGAGCGACTCGAACCATGGGCGCGTTTCTTTCCGGCGCAGGTAGTCCGCCGCCGCCTGGAAAGCGCCTTCGGCGATGGAGAGGAACAGGTTGGCGAAGACGAGTTGCCCGATCAGGCCGCGGATGCTGGCGAAAGGGGTCGCCAACGGGCCGGGGTCGAGGAAGATTTCATCCTTGTGCACGATGACGCGCTCGAAGGCGACGCTGCCGCTGTCGGTCTGGCGCTGTCCGATGTTGTCCCAATCGTCGCGGATGACGATGCCTTCCCGCCGGGTGGGAAGGGCGGCGACGAAAAGGCGGCCTTCCGGGCGGTTTTCCAGCGCGGAGACGATGAGGAGATCAGAGTCCTTTGCGCCGGAGGCGAAGGTCTTGACGCCGTTCCATTCGTAATTGCCGTCCGCGCCCTGGCGGGCAATGACGTCGCGGTTGAGCGGGTTCAGGGCGTTGCCCCAGAACCAGTTGTTTTCCGCGCTTTGGCGATGCAGGTTCGTCCATTGTTCGCGGCTGCCGAAAAGGCGCGCGGTGGCGAGCAGGTAGTAATGGAAGCTGAAAAGATGGGCAAGCGAGCTGTCAGCGCGGGCGATTTCACGGACAAGGCCGATGGCTTCCAGCCAGCTTCCGCCGGCGCCGCCAAGTTCCTTGGCGATGGTGAAGTTGAGCAGGCCGCTTTCACGCAGGGCGTTTCTTTCCGCCAGGGGCGTGCCGCCCTGGCGGTCGCGGGCGGCGGCCGTGCGGGCGAAGCCGGCGGCGAGCGCCTTGGCGGTGTCGAGTGCGGCGGCGGGTGATAGGGGCGTGGTCATGGCGGTTCTCCCGAAGGTTCCTGGTGTGAAAACGGGGTTGAAAAGGGCCTGGCCGAAAAATGGCGCGGCGCTCAGGCGGCGATGGGCAAGGCTTCCGCGCGCATGCCCATCGCCTTGAAAATATAGCGGCGGATTTCGCCAAAGGCGTGACTGGCGCGATCGCGGGGAAGCGGCAGTTCAATCGGGATTTCTTCCAGCACGCGGCCAGGGTTGCCGCTCATGACGATGACGCGGTTGCTGAGGAAGATGGCTTCTTCCACGTCGTGTGTGACGAGGATCATGCTCACGCCTTCCGCGCGCCAGATGCGTTGCAGTTCTTCTTGCAGGCGGATGCGGGTGAGGGCGTCCAGCGCGCCCAAGGGTTCGTCGAGCAGGAGGATTTCCGGCTGGTTGACAAGTCCGCGCGCGATGGCCGCGCGTTGGGCCATGCCGCCGGAGAGCTGGTGCGGCCAGGCTTTTTCAAAGCTGGAAAGCCCTACGATTTCGACGTGTTCCCGGACGGCCCTGGCTTTGGCCTCCGGCGCTTGGGGGGCGTTTTCCAGTGCCAGGGCGATGTTTTGTTCGAGCGTCAGCCACGGCAGCAGGCGGTGATCCTGGAAGACGATGCCGCGCTTGAGGTTGGCACCGTGGATGCGCTCGCCGTGCAGGAGGATTTCCCCCCGGTAGTCGCTATCCAGTCCGAGGATGAGCCGCAGCAGGGTGGATTTGCCGCAGCCGGAGGGGCCGACGATGGAGATGAAAGCGCCGGGTTCCACGGTCAGGCTGGCATCGGCGAGCGCTTGCAGCCGGGGGTGGCCGGGGATGTCGTAGAACTTGGAAACTTGGCGGACTTCCAGCAATCCGGTTCTGCTCATGGGCGTGGTTCCTCCTTTCGGTTTTGTGGGCGTGGCCCTGTCAGCCCTCGAATCCCGCCTTCCAGCGCAGGAGCCTACGTTGCAGGATCAGCATGCCGCGGTCGATGGCGAAGCCGACGAGGCCGATGAGTACCATGCAAACCAGCAGTTGGCCGGTGAGCAGCAAGCCCTGGGCGCGGAAGATCAGGAAGCCCAGCCCTTCCAGCCCGCTCAATCCTTCGGCGATGACGACGAGCGCCCACGCTAGCCCGGCGGAGTAGCGCAGGGAGACGGTGAGGCTGGGGGTGATGGCCGGGAAGATGATTTTCCTGATGAGTTGCCGCCGGGTGAGGTTGAACGCGCCCGCGAGTTCGATGTAGTTTTTGTCGACGCCGCGAATGCCTTGCAGCACGTTGAGGAATACGGGGAAGAACACCGATTTGGCGATGACGAGGATCTTGGCGGGCGCGCCCAGCCCCAGCCAGAGCACGATGAGCGGCAGCCAGGCTACGCTGGGGATGTGCCGCAAGGTGTTCAGGGTGGGGCCGAAGAAGAGTTCGACCCTGCGCGACAGGCCCGCCGCCACGCCAAGGGCGATGCCGATGAGGCTGCCATAGACGAAAGCCTGTCCGACGATGGCGATGCTGACCCAGAAATCGTGCAGCAAGTTCTGGTGCAGGAGCATTTGCCAGAATTCCCCCGCGACCTTGGCGGGCGGCGGCAGGAAAACCGGGTCGATCCATTCGCGGGTGGAGGCGGTTTGCCAGAACCCCAGGATGATGAGCGGCAGGAGCAGGCCGATATATTGCTGCGCTTGCACGAAGGCCTTGCCCGCGCGGAGAAGCGCGCCAAACCCCGCGCGCCCACGGCCTTTCCAGCCAATGGGGTGGGCGTATGCCTGGGTTTCAGTGTTCATGCGCGCTTTTCCGTTCCGGCTCAGAAATAGATGGAATATTCGCCGCCCACGAAGAAACGGCCATCAATGAATTTATCGATTTGCTCGTCGCTCAGGTTGCGCTCCGCGAGGATGTCGTCGCCGTTGGCGATGTACCATTTCTGGAAGTTGCGGATCGCCGCACGGGCGCGGCCGGCGTTGGGTTCGCCCGCCATGAATTCCCATTGTCCGGGGTGGGTGATCTGGAACCGGGCAACTTCGATGGGCACGCGCGTTTCCTTGGCGACGATGGCCGCCGCTTCTTCGACATGGTCGTATGCCCATTCGCGGGTGCGTTCCCGCGCTTCGAGGAAGGCTTTGACGACTTTCGGGTATTTCCCGGCGAAATCGCGGCGGGCGAAATAGGTGACGCGCCCGGCATTGTTGACGTAGATGCCGTCATCGGGCGAGCGCCCGATGACTTTGAGTTTGCCCGAAAGCCACGGCCCGGTGAATTGCCCCGCCGCGAGGTGCGCCGCCGTGGCGTCCGTCGCGCCGGAGATGACGGCGGAGATGGCCACCGAGGGGTTGTCGACGGATTCGTAACGCACCCGGCCTTTCTTGGTGCGCGAATCGAATGGCAATCCGGCCTTGTTGAGAATCTCGAAAGGCGACGACCAATAGCAGCTGATGCGGCTGCTGCCGAACTTCTTGCCGTCCAGGTCGCGCACGGTATTGATGGATTTGTTGTCGGCGCGCGCCAGGATCGGAGCGCGATAACGGTTGGAAGGCTCGGAGATCCAGATGATGACGCCATCCAGTCCATTGGCGCGGTGCACCGTCGCCGGATAGACCATGCGTTGCGCGATGGCGATCGCGCCGCCGCCCACGGCGGCCGCTTCCGCGCCCAGCAGTTCGGCCGCGCCGGAGGCGATGAGGTTGACTTTGGTTGTGCCGATCTTGTCGAAGGCGTCCTTGAAGAAGCCGCGTTCCCTGGCGACAACTGTCCATGGGGACAATTGCAGGTTGATGGCGGGGAGTACGCTGGCGGTTTCATCGGCGCCTTGCGCACTCGCGCACAAGGCGGCGGCCCCGAACGCCAGGATGCCTTTTACGGTGTTTTGCCAAGCGTGCCGGATGTTCAGTTGGATGTTCATTATGGAAAAGCTCCTGTCCTGTTGGAAATGGAATGCGGAAATACGCGCTAGTTACAGCCCGAATAGTCTTGCGGCATTGTCGTGCAGTAGTTTGTCGAGAACGTCGCCGTGGAATCCCAGGCGCAGGAAGTCCTCGATGGTTTGGCCGATGGGCCGGAATGGATACGAGGAGCCGAATAGGAACTGCTCGCGCAGGGATGAATTGACCGCGTCGACATAAATGTTTGTTCCGGGCTGGAACAAGTACATATCGGGGACGAGGTGAACGTTTTCATGGCGAAAAGCCAGCCCCACGGCTTCCTGTACGCGGGGCCAATAGCCGTGATAGATCACGATCGGCAATAGCGGAAAGGCGCGCGCAACTTTGGCAACGGGCGCGGGGTCGTTGAAACGCGGGTCGGGCGTCGTCGGGCCGCTCATCAGGAAGACAGGCGCGCCGTGCCGGCTCGCCAGTTCGTAAATGGGCCAATAAACGGGATCGTCGGGATGACGCGCCGGTTCGCCGAATCCCGGCTCCAGGTCAATGCCCGCCAGATGCAGGTCGCGCAAGGCGCGCTCCGCTTCCGCGACGGCGGCGTCCTGGCCTTGCAGGGCGGGGTCGACCGCGCCGATGCCGATCAGTTTGTCATGATCCCGCACGATGCGGTGGATTGTATCGTTGGGCAAGTGTTGGGATGGCGTGTGCCGGCCCACGACGACGGCCTTGGCAAGCCCGCCTTTTTCGATTTCGGCAAGGAAGCCTTCTTGCGTCAGCGAGGCTTCAAAGTGGGCATCGTCACCGCGCGTGCCGACACGGCGGTTCAGCCAGCGGGCAGCGGCGTGTTCCGGACTGCCGGGCGTGGCGCCGAAAAAGTCGTGCAAAAACGCTGGACGGCAGCGCATGTCGATGATTTTGTAGGACATGCTTTTCAGTGTGTATTCATGATTCCCCCTTTCGCGGCATGGGCCGCGAAAGGGGCGGGCGTGCGCTTTTCAAAAGGCGCGCGCGTTGTGCATGTCCAATCAGGCGGCCTGGGCTTCGGCGTTGACATTGCCTTGTGCGCCGCGAACGTCGAAAGCGCCGCCGGTCTGTATGCGGCCTTTTTCGTTGACGGCCTTCTTGCCGAGCAAGGGAAAGACCAGTTCGGCGAAGCGGATGGATTCTTCCAGGTGCGGGTAGCCGGAGAGCACGAAACGGTCGACGCCGAGGTTGACGTATTCTTGCAAGCGTTCGGCCACCGTGACGGCATCGCCCACCAACGCCGTGCCCGCTCCGCCCCGGACGAGGCCAATGCCGGCCCACAGGTTGGGCGAAATTTCCAGTTTGTCCCGCTTGCCGCCGTGCAGTTGAGTGATGCGCTTCTGTCCGATGGAGTCCATCCGGGAGAAGCTTTGCTGCGCGCGGCGGATGTCGTCCTCGGTCAAATGGCTGATGAGGCGGTGGGCGTCTGCCCAGGCTTCTTCCGTGGTTTCGCGCACGATGACTTGCAGTCTGACGCCGAATTTGACCGTGCGCCCGTGCTTGGCGGCGCGTTTGCGGACATCGACGATCTTTTCGGCGACTTTGGCGGGCGGCTCGCCCCAGGTGAGGTAGGCATCGACGTGCTTGGCGGCCAGTTCGTGCGCCGCCGTGGAGGAGCCGCCGAAGAAGATGGGCGGATGGGGCTGTTGCACGGCCGGATAGTAGTTTCGCGAATTCTTGACCTTCAGGTATTGCCCGTCGAAGTTGACGGTTTCGCCTTGGAGGAGCTTCTTCCAGATGGTGAGGAATTCGTCGGCGTGCGCGTAACGCGCGTCGTGGTCGAGGAAGATGCCGTCGGCTTCGAGTTCGGCGGTGTCGCCGCCGGGTACGACGTTGAGAAGCAGGCGGCCATGCAGGGCGCGATCCAACGTGGCGGTGCGGCGGGCGATGTCGACCGGCGCGCCCTGCGAAGTGCGCAGGGCAACGAGGAGTTTGATGCGCTGCGTGACGGGAACCAGGCTGGAGGCCACGATCCATGGGTCGAGGCATGAACTGCCGGTCGGAATCAGCAAGCCGTCGTAGCCCAGGTTTTCGCTGGTCGTGGCGATCTGGCGCAGGTATTCGATGGATGGCGAGCGCCCGAAATCGGATGCGCCCAGGTAGCGGGTATCCCCCGAGGTTGGCAAGAACCAGAAAATATCGAGGCTCATGGAAAACTCCTTTCGTGGTGAGTGTGGCGGTGAGTGGCTGGCGTGCGGCAAATAACGGCGCTTTGTACGTCCAGCTTCCGCGAGCCATGGATACTAGCGGAGAGAAGGAAAAAAGGATTCAATAATTCATGGGTTTCTTAGCGGGGCAGGGCGTCTATCCTTAGCGGGAATTAATGAATATGTTTATTTGTTCGCTGAAATAATCAACGCATGATTATTCATTTGATCGTGGCTTTGCATTCGGGCAAGGTTTTCCGTCCTGTTTTTTGCTTCAACCCTTGCAAGAGGAAAAATCATGTTCGACAAATCACGAATTGGGCGGCGATTCTTCGTCGGCCTGGCCGCCGCTGCTATTTTCTTGACGGGAATCTTCAGCCTGGGTGCATGGCCCGTCCCGGCGCATGCGCAGACGCAGGCGAAAGAGTTTCGCGTGGGCTGGCAAAAGGGTTCCAATCTCGCCATTCTCAAGGCGCGCGGCAATCTGGACAAACGGCTTGGCGCGGCGGGCGTGAAAGTCACATGGATTGAATTCACCGCTGGCCCGCAAATGCTGGAGGGTCTGAACGTGGGCAGCATCGACTTCGCCTGCGTGGGCGAGACGCCGCCAGTGTTTGCGCAGGCCGCTGGCGCGGCGTTGGTGTATGTCGCCAATGAGCCGCCCGCGCCCGATGCCGAAAAAATCCTCGTGCCGAGAACGTCGCCGATCAAGTCGGTGACGGAGTTGAAAGGTAAACGGGTCGTGCTCAATAAGGGGTCGAATGTACATTACTTGCTGCTCAAGGGGTTGGCGCGGGCGGGATTGCGCTATTCCGACGTGAAAGTGGTTTATCTGCCGCCGCCCGATGCACGGGTGGCGTTCGAGAGCGGCGATGTCGACGCCTGGGTGATTTGGGATCCGTTCGCTCAAGCCGCGATTGGACAGATTGGGGCGCGCGAGCTACTCGGTGGAAAGGGAGCCGGTGTGGAGAATTACAATTTCTATTTGTCGACGGCGCCTTTTTCCAGGAATCATCCGGAAGTGCTGAAATGGGCGCTGGAAGAAATCCGTGTGACGGGCGATTGGGTGACGTCGCATTTCGGCGAAGCCGCCGAGATCCTCGCGCCGCAAATCGGGTTGTCGAAAGAAATTACCGAGGAGGCCCTGCGACATTACGGTTACGGCGTCACGTATCCGTTGGCGGATAATGTAATTGCCAATCAGCAGGCCATCGCCGATGCCTTTCATGGTCTTAAATTGATTCCGAAAAGGCTGGACGTGAAAAGTGTGGTCTGGAAACCCTGAATGCCGGTTCGTTTTGTCACGCATTCGGACCAGCGGCACAGGCAGGCAGCCCTGTGGACAATTACGCACCCGCCCTCGTCATTGCAAGGAGCGCGATGACGCGGCAATCCGCGCCGCCGGCTGGATTGCTTTGTTCGCAATGACGATGGCGGGGGGCGGTGCGTCCGCATTTCCCGCCGCGCCACCCTTCATACCCGTCATTGCGAAGCCCGAAAGACCGTGGCAATCCCTATACGCCTGGATTGCTTCTCGCCACGCTTCCCCGTGGCGGAGATGATGATTGATTTAATGCGAAATGCGCTAAATCAATCTGTCTCAAGACCAGAACTTCCACCAACGTTTCTTGTGGTTCCGAATAACTTCATTAGAACGTTGCGCCCAACCATGCATGATGCTTTGCCCGTGGTGGGCAAAGAATTCGCCATATTGTTTGTCCTCGCCCAGAATATGCTTGCTGAGCCAGGTGCGCAGGAAATGCAGCAGCTCGAAACTGATTGCCGCGGAACCGGAGTGGATTTTGCTTTGCAAGGCTTCGACCTCGGCAACGAGGTCGCTGTGCAATGCACAATGCCTTTCGTATCCCGGATACCCGCCCATGTGCATCAGGCTTTGCTCCAATGCGAAGTGTATTCTTGTGTAGTCGACCAATTCATCAAGTATGCCCACGCAAGCCGCCGTGCCCTTGTGTGCGAAGATGGCAGAGTGGATTTTGTTGATCAAGTCGAACAGTTTCTTGTGTTGCTCGTCGATTTCCGGGATTCCCACACTATACCGGTCCGACCATTGAAGCTTGCCATGAGCTGTATTTGCTGACATAAGATACTCTTTTGGTGATTTTCCACGGTGGAGAGCTTACCATCTCCAGATATTGGCTGATACTATATGCCCAGGCTGGCGGATAGTATCGATTAGTGTCGATTAATGTTCGATCTATTCGAACTTATCTAGTCTCAGTACTGGTCCCAGTCGTATCATTCCCCATTCTAGCAGCTCTCCTTTGGCGTGGTTGGGGACGTTTGACACGGATTTCGGATATACCGTATACCCTTCATGTATATACTATGTATGGCGTGGGCGGGGAAGAATAGGGTTTGTCCGCGTGATGCGAGCGTATTGGATTCACATGGATGCATTTGCTGTCGAATATCCGGCCCGGAAATGAGGAATCGATTGCCATGATTTGCCGCCTGTCCCGATATTGCCTGTTGCCGCTGGCTTTGTGCTTGGCGCTTGGCGCTTGCGTGACGCCGCCGCCGAAAACCGGCAATGCCAGGGCGCAATGGCAGCCGTCACCGAGTTTTGGTGTGCGCAAGGCCAATTACGTCATTTTGCACCACACCAGCAGCAGCACGCTGGCGCGCGCGCTGGCTGCCCTGACCAGCCCGGTTTCCGACGTCAGCAGCCATTATTTGATCGGGCGCGATGGACATCTGTTGCAATTAGTCGACGAAAACCAGCGCGCCTGGCACGCGGGCGAGTCTTACTGGGGCGGGTTGACCGACATGAACTCCGCGTCGATCGGCATCGAATTGGTCAACACCGGCAAGGAAGCCTTTCCCCCGGCCCAGATCGACGCCTTGCTGGCGCTCTTGTCCGATCTCCGGGCGCGCTACAACATTCCGCGCGCCAACTTTATCGGCCATGCCGACGTAGCGCCGGGCCGCAAGACCGATCCGAGCGATTTCTTTCCGTGGCGTCAACTCGCCATGGCGGGGTTCGGGTTGTGGTGCGAGCCGCCCTTTGAACTGCCGCCCGACAATTTCAACGCCCTGTTCGGCCTGTCCGTCTTCGGCTACGACGTCCGCGATCCCTGGAAGGCGGTGGCGTCCTTCAAGCTGCATTTTTCCCCCGGCGGCGGGAAGGACATGAGCCAGGCGGACCGGGGAATGCTGTATTGCCTGCTTCAGCAGGTGATGACTTCAGGGCGGCAGTAGCAGCGACATCGGTCCTTGATGTTGTTCGTTGTTCGCGCGGAGCGCCAGGGCGTTCAGGCGATGAATACGGGGTCGGAGAACACCAGGGTGCCGTCCTTGCGCACCATCAGGTTGTTGGTGTTGAGGATGTCCGGCAGCACATGGTATTCCTCGACGAAATCGGACAGCGCCCTGAGCGCGGCATTGAGGCTGTCCTCGACCTTGGGCGGCTTGACGGTCAGGTGATGCAGGGCGATGCGGCCCATGTCCATGCCGAGCCGCCCCCATTTTTGGCAAGCCGTCCAGTAAAGCTCGATCAGTTGCGTGGCGAGGTTGGCCGCTTCGCAATCGTTTGGGATCGGGTAGAGCTTTTCCATCTCGATCAGGTGAAACGGATAGCCCGACAGGGCGCGGCCAATGATGCCATGATCGGCGTGGATGATCGGGAAATGCTTGCCCTTGGGGCGGTCGTCGGCGGTGTAGAGGAAATAATCGGCGGGTGAACTGACGACTTTGTAGACTCGTTCGCCATCGCCCTTGTCGAAAACAATGGAATACTCGCCGCGCCCGATTTCCTCCTTGCCGTCGATCAGGGGATGACTGGGCGCGCGATCCGGCAGCAGCAGGGGAGGGCGGCCACGGATGGTCCAGGGAGGAGGAAGCGGGCTGTCTGCCATGGGGCGTCCGGCTTTCAGCCCATGATGTTGTAGCCGGCGTCGACGTAATGGACGCCGCCCGTTATCAGCCGCCCGGCATCGGAGAACAGGAAGGCCGTCAGCGCGCCGATGTCCTCGGGCGTCACCAGGCTGTGCATGGGCGAGCGTTCGACCGCCGCCGACATCAATCCGTCGAAGCCCGCGATGCCGGAAGCAGCGCGCGTCATCAGCGGGCCGGGAGAGACGGCGTTCACGCGAATGCTCTTTTCGCCAAGTTCGGCCGCCATGTAGCGGGTTGCGGCCTCGAGTGCGGCCTTGCACAGACCCATCACGCCATAGTTGGGGATCACCTTGTCGGCGCCGAGATAGGTCATGGTCACAACCGAGCCGCCGCCCGCTTTTTCCAGCAGGGATTCAGCGGCTTTTATCAGGCGGACGAAGGAATGGGTGGAGATGTCCATCGCCAGCGCGAAGCCATCGGCGGAGGTATCGACCACGCGGCCATGCAGGTCGTCGCGCTTGGCGAAGGCCATGCTGTGAAGCACGAAGTCGAGCTTGCCGTGGCGGGCGTCGATTTCCTTGAATACCGCGTCCAGGGTTTCGGGCCGGGTCACGTCGAGCAGGAAAACATCTTCGACGCCAAGCCGGTGGATGACCGGCTCGATGAAGGCCCGTGTCTTGTCGTTCTGGTACGTGACAACCAGCTTCGCCCCTGCTTCCTTGCAGGCTTCGGCAACGCCGGTGGAGATGGATTTCTCGTTGGCGATGCCCGTTATTAGGCCGACTTTGCCTTCCAGGCCAAGATAGGTGCTCATGTGTGACTCCGTTTGTTTGCTGTGAGAAAAATGGCGCGGAGTATCGTACTACTCCGTCCGGTGCGTTTTCATACCCCGCCACATCGAGTCCGGTTCCAATGGCTTGGGACGGCGGCATTGCCGCATCCAGTGTGGGAACTTCGCCAAAGTATACGTGCCCGCCTTGGCGGGACGGTGACAGTTTTCACCATGATACGTCCTTTTGCGATATTATTGTGCGATGCAATATAACGTAACAACAGATGATCACGAGGTCGGTGCGGTGGCGGGATGCGATCGCGGTTGGCGAAAGAGCATGGAACAAACAAGTTACGTTTTCATGGATTTTGATGGCGTCACCCACCCTTGGGGCGAAGCCGAGGATTTCCGCTGCCTGCCGCTGATCGAAGCCGTATTGCGCGACTTTGACGAAGCGAAGGTCGTCATTTCTTCGGACTGGCGGATGCTTTTTTCCCTACCGAAGCTGCGTTCGCGGTTTTCCGAGGACATCCGCTCCCGCATCCTGGGCGTGACGCCGCATATCCTGCCGCGCCGGGGCAGCGAATTGCACGGCCTACGCGAGCAGGAAGCGAAGATGTGGCTGCAACAACATACGCCCGACATTGCCGCCGCTGCCTGGTGCGCGCTCGACGACGCGCCCGGCAACTGGATTTCGCGCTCGCGCTTGGTGTTGACCGATTTCAAGCGCGGCTTCACCGACGAGGATGCGACGGTCTTGCGCAACATGCTGCAATCCTTCCGCGCCAGCGACGCGGAATCGGTGCGGGTGAACGGGGCGGGCGGCGCGTTGAACGGTTTTTCCGGGCGGCGGGATTCCTGAATTCGCCCGGAGGCGGTTATTTCGGGCTGTAGCGCAGGCCGATGAAGACATTGAAGCCGTCGTCGGTGTTGTAATAGCGCACGGTTTCGTATTTCTTGTCGAAAAGGTTGTTCAGGCGGCCCTCGATGCGCAGTTCGGGCGTCAGCGCATAGCTTGCGGTCAGGTTTGCCAGAACATAGCCGCCGAGCGATTCGTTTTCGCTGTTGTCGTCGTAACGCTGCCCGACCGCGATAATTTCCGCGCCGATGTCGAGTTTGCCCCATGCGCGGGCAAGGTCGAAGCTGGCTGTGTCGCGCGCGCGGCGGCCAAGGCGCTTGCCGGTATTTTCGTTGCGCGCATCAAGCCAGTCGTAGGCCGCGCCCAGTTTCCATGCACCGATCCGCCCCTGGTAGGCGAGCGTCACGCCTTCCAGCAGCGCCTTGTTGACGTTCTGGTAGGTATTCGTTTCCCAGTCGATCAGGTTTTCGATCTTGTTGCGGTAATAGGTGATCGAAGCCAGATGCACGCCACGCTCCCAGCTCAGGCCCGCTTCGCTGTTTCTCGATTCTTCCGGTTTCAGATCGGGATTGCCGTGGAATCCCCATCCCATGTCCATGAATAATTGATAAGCCGAGGGCGCCTTGAAAGCCGTGCCATGGTTGACATGCACCTGCCAGCCGTCGCCAAACCGGTAGCCATAGGCGAGGCCGTAGGTTGTCTTGCCGCCGAAATCGGAATGCCGGTCGCGTCGGGCGTTGATTTGCCAACGGTGCCTGTCCAGATGCGCCGACCAGCCAAGCAGGGCGGAAACGTTGTGGCTGTCTGGCGAATCCGTATAGCTCGCCGCGCCCGTGTAGCCGCGATCGGGGCCGACCTCCTGTTTCAGATATTCGACCGCCGCAAGCGCCTTGCCGAGCGGCAGGGTGAGATCGTTTTGCCAGCCCAAGTATCTGTTGCGCGTGTGAAACTTTGAAACACTGTCGACCGGCATGCCGAAAGACCACGTATCGAGACCGTCGTAGTTCTTCTGCCTATCCTCTACCTCGCCATAGCGCAGGGCGCTTTCCCAGTTTTCCAGAAAGCGGTTCCTGCTGGACAACTGCCACGCCGTGCTTCTGAAACGTGCGCGGAAGTCGTAATCACTCGCGGCGCTCATGCTGTCATCGTAGTGCGACAATCCTTCATTCTGGCGATAGCTCGCCCCGATCTCGTGACCGGCGGCAGGCAGGAAGGAAAGCGACACCGCGCCGCCAGTGTTGCGGTAGGCGTCATCGTCGGTATCCTTGTTGCGGGCATGGCGTCTGACGGAAAAACCATCCGTTTGGTAATGGTTGGCCCCGACCCGGAAGCGCCAGCGCCCGTCGCCGCCGCTGATTCCCGCATTGGCCTGTTGGGTGTCGTGGCTGCCGTAGCCGATAAAGCCATCGGCGCGCAGGCCCGGCTGGCCGCGCCGGGTGATGATGTGGATGACGCCGCCGATAGCGTCTGCGCCGTGGATCGAGGAAGCTGGGCCGCGCAGGATTTCGATGCGTTCCACCTCGGCAAGCGTCATGAAGTGCAAGGGAAACCCGGACAGCGAGACGGAGTTTGCCGGAAGCCCGTCGATGAGCACCCGGGTCTGCTGGCTGTTCGCGCCGCGAATGTATATGCTGGCCGCCGCGCCCGGCCCGCCGCTGGCGCTTGTCTGGATGCCCGGCTGCCGCGCGAGCAGGTCGATAATCGTATCCTGGCCGCTTCGCTCGATCTCCTCGCGGTCGATGACCGAGACATCCGCAAGCAGATCGCTTGCCCGCGTTTCTTGCCGCGTGGCGGTGACGACGATGGCGGCGAGTTCTGGCGCGGTATCCTGGGCGAAAGAGGGAATGGGCACTGCGATGGCCGCAAGGCAAAGGCAGGCCAGCGTTTTTTTGCAGACAGACATGGACATGCCCCCATCCGGCCAGCGTCCCCGCAGACCGGAATCATGGCTGGAGAAAGGAAACGGCGCGGCGGCGAGGGGAAGGAACCGTTATCGCCGCCCCGTGGCGTCTCCATCGGTTCGCATCTGGCCGGTATCCGGGCTTGCAAGTCTTGATCCGCCGCCTTCCCAGGCAAGATGCCCAGTGACATGAATGGCGAATCCGCACTTGCTTACCGTTGCGGGGGCAGCAGCGGCATTGCGTCCGGGGACGCGCACCGCTTTCCCGTTTAACCGCCGGTTGCGAAACCGGCGGCGCCAAGAGTGCGAAAACCCTGCCATGTCCCCGATTTTGGCGGAAGCATGCCAAGGCGGGGCGCAGGCTAACACGGCATTTGCAGAGGGCGCAATCGGGCATTGATACGCGGCTGTGGCGAAATTCCGCATGACTCCCTTTGATTAATCGTCATTGCGAGGCTTGATGCGCCGTGGCAATCCAAGGTGCCATTATACGGCTTTATGAATTGTCACCATAAACACAAGGACTTAACCGCGTTTTTCCAAGCCCTTCCCTTGCTCAACGTGACTAAATCGTGACAAACCATCAAGCACCGCCACCGCTTTCCGGACGTTTTCCGGGGCTAGATGTGCGTAACGCTCTGTCATCCTGATCGTCGAATGCCCTAGCAAATCACGCACGGCTTGCAACGGCTGCCCGGCACTGACCAACCACGATGCGCACGTGTGCCGCAGATCGTGAATGCGGAAATCAGTGATGCCCGCATTCCGAAGTGCGATCTTAAACGCACTGCGCACGGATGCTTGCCGCGTTCCATCTTCATGCGCAAACACCCAAGGCGACGCCGGGCAGTGCGACGCGCGAAACCTTGCCAAATTCAGCATGGCCGCCCGTGCCTCAGCGTTCAGAGGCACAGAACGCCGCCGACCGCTCTTGGTGTCGTGCTCGCCCAAATGAAGCAGGTTAGCTTTCAGATCGACACGGCCCCACTGCAAACCGAGCAACTCATTAAGACGGCATCCCGTATTCAATGCCAATCTTATGAAGTCTGCAAGATGCGGCGATTGCCGCGACTTTTCGGCTTCCGCTGTCAGCGCGCGCGCTTCCTCAACCGTCAAACTCCGAATGCGCCCCTCCGGCTCTTTAAGATGCATCCCTTCGGCATGGTTCGGAATCTCCCAATCCCATTCATGGCGCGCATAGTTGATCGCCGCTGACAATAACGACACTTCACGGTTGATTGTCGCATTCGCAACACCATCGCTTAGACGCTTGTCAACATAGGCCCGAATATCGCAACGCTTCAACGTCAGAAGGTCACGCCCGGTAAAAAATGGCGTCAGCTTCCGAAGCGTGCAAACATCACGCCTTGTGCTGCGTTTTATGCCTTGTGTCACCTTAAAATACGCCAGCATTAATTGATCGAACGAACGGCTTGGCACCCCACCCCACCGCTTCACCTGATGCGCTTCGAGTTTCCACTTGCCTTCGATGGCTTGCGCTTCGCGCAAGTCTGTCGTGCCAGTAGTGCGTCTAACTCTCTTGCCGCCTGCGTCTGTGAAACTACCCCAATAGACCGGGGAATCTTTGCGTCGGTAGACCATGATTTTTTACTCCTTAACGTGTGCGTCTCCGACACCGCGCAGGGAACATTATGGCCCCCTTCGGTTCGCTGCGCGATAAATTCGCGTACCGCCTCAGAAGGAACGCGCATCAAGCGCCCAATGCGGCAAACCGGTAAGGAACCGCGCTCTATCAAGCGCCGCACGGTACGGACAGAGACTTCGCCAAGCTGGCGAGCGACTTCTTCAAGCGACCACAGCAGCATTTGCAATCCTTTCTGACTTTTCCTGAAAGGCAGCCCAATCAATAGGGCCGTCACCTTGATAGGCATAAACAGAACCGCCACGGAAAGCGACTTTCCATGGAGATCGGAAAATTTCGCCACTTTCTTTATCAAGCCACCCGCCCCCACACGGGCAACGGCGGACAGGCTGATCCTTGCCGACTTGTTCCCGAAGCCAGACCGGTAATGCCCACCAGCGCGCCTCATTCAGAGCTTCGCCTTCCAGACCGCCCACCCCATACATGCGCGCGCCTTTCGGCAAAATGATGTCATCTTGTCCCTTACTCACATATTTGGCGGCATAACCCACGGCATGCCGTGCCCACTCCATGCGCGTCATCCCATGCGGCCACCATTGCGCCTGATCGAGCTTGGGCAGCTTGCAGCCCCAAGGCAGCCAAACCAGAATGTGATAGTGCGGCCTTTGCGCCTTGGTCATCTCAAGCACCCAAACATAGCGGCATGGAGTATTCCTACGCTTCAACCACTGCCGGATACTGCGAATGCACGCCGAGACATGGCGGGCATCCCAGAGTACTTCGGGGCGATAGGTCAGCGTCAGCATGGCCGTGCGCCACTTAGAGACCTGCCCCCCATGTAATCGCGCCCCTGTCAGCACCCTGCGGCGCATGCGCTGCAAGCGTGTAGCTTTTGTGTCAATGCGAATCGGAACACAGGGCACCCCGAATTGCCTTGAGGGTTCGCCCGTCCCCGTCCCCGTTCCACTTGTTTGTAAAGGGACAAGCCCAGTGCGGCAGGCAGGTTCGCCGTCGCTTCGCTCCGGCGAACCTGCCTGCCGCACAGCGCCGGACGCTTTGCCACACGATTGACGGTGATTGCTCGCACCAAAAGAATTGAGAAACATTTGCGCAATTCCAAATCAGGGAATGGCGCAATTCTGCCGTCAGCCAAAACATTAAAGTGTGCAAAAAAGTAGCACCAATCGGGAAATTTTCAAAATTTAAATGTTGCAATTTTTGGCTGGCCCCGCTATTTTTTATTCAATATAAACATTGAGATACATAAAGCGTTTACTAATTCTATTTCTAAGAACCACATCACTTTAATACGAGACATAGAAAGACGCAGAGAGAGTTATTTGTATAAAGAATCTCATCATCTCTAATCTTGTTTAATCCATACTCACATACTTAATGTCTTTGCTCCGCACATTCACAGGCAATGTGCAAACAACGTACACGTGCACGTACACGTACACACAACGAAGAAGGAACGGATACCCGGTACAGACACACTATAATATATGCACATACACTGTTCGGACGTGAATATAAGCCCATAGAGGCAAAACAGCAGACAGGATGCACCCCCCCCTTACCCATCACATAAAATCGTCCTGTAGGTGCCTTAAAAGCCGTTTAAACGCACACCCTCTTTACAAGAGACCACGGACCCCGCAATCTGGAGAAATTCCGCTTCGCAGAACCGGGCTTCTCCGGGCTACGCTTCGCTCCGATCGCTTCGCGCCCCTACAAATCCCTTTTCCCTCCGGGCGTCCCGCCCTGCGCGCTCCGCTCGCTTGCCATCGGATGCTTGCGCATCCTCAGATAACACGAACCGCTTCGCGTGCGCCCTTCGGGCAAGTCAGACTTCTTGACGGATGAACGTCAAGAATGGTACCGCTCAGCAATCCATCAGCAAGCTACCCTCTTTCCGTGCAGCATTTTCGGAACTAGCTGGAAAACCATCGCTACCTTACCGATTCAGCATGTTTTGTACAGCGTATAGAACCATGCTGTACTTACAGCGCGCTTCGCGCGGAAAAAGGCGGGGGAGAAAACAGGAGTTTTCCCCCCCGACACCCCCCGCCATCAACTGCCCGCGCCCTCCGGGCGCTACGGCATCTCTGATCGAAGACCGTGCCGCGCTGTTGCGTGGAACCGTCAGGGGTTCCCTACCGCCGCAGGGCCATCAAAGGGGAGAACTCTGGAGGTAGTACCCCAATGGGACGGACTGTGGTTGTCTGAAGGCCGTAGGGGCAGCAACCCATGGATACATGATTTGCATGTTTTGTCACATAACCTTTGTGACACACTCCGGAAAACCAAAGCAATTTATGGCGGGCAGCTTTCGGGAATGTCCTTGTCCGAAAACTGGTGGATGATGGTTTCGCCGTCCTTGCCTTCGGAAAGGCAGAAGACTTTGCCATATCCATGTATTTCCGGTGCCATCCGGCCTGGAACGCCAGCACTGAAGCTAACACCGTAAAAAGTATTTTTTTCCAACGGGGAATCTCCCCCATAGAGAATGCACTCGTCGCCTGAAAGTAAAATACTTGGCTTCCAGCCTTCACTCCATGTTCCAGTAAACGGAAAACTGCCCTCCTGAATAATAACAGGGTATCGAGCAAGCATAATCGAGTAAATTTCAGCTTCCTCCTTACGTGCTTTGTCGTCGCTCACCGGCGCGAAGCACGGCACCCCTTCTTTTAGCGTAACCATCGCTTCGTGATCGTAATATCTCTGCCAGCAGCCTGAAAGCAGAAGCAGGCATATAGGCAGGCAGGCTTTTCTCATTTGGCGTCTCCCTCAGTTCACATGCACCCGATAGATGTGGGTTCCGCCTCGCAGAGTGCGTTTTTGGCCGTGGGTAGGTTCTTCTTATTTTTGGGGTCGACAATGAAATCCGCAAGCACCGTTTCCAGATCAGCAAGACTGTATAGCTCTTTCCCCGAATATAGTTTTGCTTGCCCATACAGCACATACATTGCCCAGTCGGCAATGATATTGGCCTGCGATTCCATCGGGTAGTCTGACAATTTTTTCTTGGTATCCAGTTTGTACTTATAGCCGTACCCAAAGACAGAACCGATTCCCTGAATGATGACAGCGTAGCCAAGTTGATATTGCCAGACATGCACCATTTCATGGATAAAGTGATGCACTTTATCGTATCGTGGAAATATATCTGGAGCGGCGTAATCCTCTTTGAAAAGCATCTCACCGAAATAAATATTACCATTTGGCGTCATGGCAACATCAGCAGGTTGCAAGTCAGTCCACTTGTAGTTGCGAACCGTGACCGCGTTGTAGTTGATCGAGCTTCCGAAAATCTGCCGGAGCATCTGGACTTCCCCGACTGTCAGGGATCGGTTTATCTTCTTTGCTGGTGCAGGCATGTTCTTTCCCTCCCAAAATGCATCAGAGGGCGGTTCCGTCGGGAAGCCGCCCGTGCCGGATCAGGCAATCGTCTTGTTGGTAATCAGGCTCCAGCCCATCGCAACGTTGCCGCCGGGCGCGCCGTCCGCGCGTTTTTGTTGCGTGTAGGTCAGTCTGAAAGTGCCGGGAGCGAAGTCGATGCGTTCGCCGGGAAAGTCGCCCCCGCCGCCAAGATGGCTATAGCGGGAAATCAGTACCTGCTCCATTTTGATCTCCAAGTATTTTTCCTTGTTGCCGCCCGCGCGGCAGACAACGAGGGTCACTTCCTTGATGTGCCTGCCCGTGCAGACGGCTTCGAGAAGTTTGGGGGAGGTAAGGTCAACGTGTTTGGTGATGGAAAATATGCCGAAGTTGACCCGCTCCGCCGTTGCGCCGCCCGCGCTGCTGGCGGTTTTTGAGACAGGTTGCTCGACTTCATGACCGTAGGTCAAAACTTCAATCCAGTCCTTATACTTGTCGTCGGTGGATTCGCCGGGGATGCCGTCGATTTTGAGGAAGGCGTCGAATGCCATGGTTTTTTGCTCCTGTTGTGAAAAAAGCGTGCAAATACTTTATGCGAGTGTGAATGATGTACTAACTATAAAATAATGCAAGCTGTTTGTCTCCCGAATGTGCCGAAAGATCGCGGCTAACCATGTTTGGCCCTGCGCTAGCTTGTTACTTACATGTTTTGTCGTGTGACCATTTCGTGACACGCTCCGGAAAAACCAAGGCAATTTATGGCAACTCCTGTCACGTTTGCGCGATGTCGGGTGACGTAAGTTAATGATTTGACAGAAGTTGCCATTTTGCTCATCGGAGTGGCAATCCATGTGTTGCATTGGCGGCACCGCTTTGCTGGTGATGACAATCGACTCACCCGGCGTTTCTTCCCACCCGGAATCCTTTCAGCGAAAATCGGTGACTTCGGCGCTGTGATTCGGCTACACTTGCGCACTTTTTCGGCGCGCGCCAACGGCGTTGACGGCAACAAATAGAACACCGCTTCAGCGCGGAAAGGAACTCCCATGTGGTTCAGGAATCTCCAGCTCTACCGTCTGCCTGGCGGATGGGACATCGCCCCGGCGGAACTCGAAGCGCGGTTGATGGCGCGGCCACTCCAGCCTTGCGGCGCTCAGGACATGGTTTCAAACGGTTGGGTTTCGCCCAGGGGCGATGATGCCTTGCTGCGCACGGTGGGCCGCCAATGGCTGATCGCGCTCGGCGTTGAATCCCGTCTGTTGCCCGCGGCGGTGGTGCGTCAGGAAGCCGACGAGCGCGCGGCGGAGCTTGCCGAGCAGCAAGGCTACAAACTTGGGCGCAAGCAGATGCGCGATTTGTGCGAACAGGTAACGCAGGAGCTTCTGCCAAGAGCCTTTACCCGCCGCCGCCGCATCCATGCCTGGATCGACCCAGTCGGCGGCTGGCTTGGCATCGACGCTTCCAGCCAGGCAAGGGCCGAGGAAGCGCTCGAACATTTACGCAAGACGTTCGATCACTTTCCGCTTGCCCTGCTGCGTACCGCGCATTCGCCCGCTTCAGCGATGGCGGATTGGCTGGCGGGCGAAGCGCCCGCGAATTTCACCATTGACCAAGACTGTGAACTGCGTTCCGCCAGCGAGGAAAAAGCGACTGTGCGCTACGCGCATCATCCGCTTGATGGCGGCGAAATCAAGGATCACCTCACCGCCGGCAAGATGCCGACTAAACTGGCATTGACTTTTCATGATCGCGTCAGCTTCGTGCTTACCGACAAGCTGGAACTCAAGCGGCTGGATTTCCTCGACGTGGTGCGCGAAGAACTAGGCAGCGAAGACGATGCCGAGGCGCTGTTCGATGCCGAATTCGCGTTGATGACGGGCGAGCTTGCGCACCTGGTTCCGGCGCTACTTGAAGCACTAGGCGGGGAAGTGCAACAAGGCAACGCAGGCGCAAAAAACCACCGGCAACCCTAAAGGGCAGGGCAGGGTTTCAAACCCGAGTCCGTCATTGCAAGCGCCCCTTCCCGCCATTGCAGGCGGGGCGAAGTAACCGCCGTCTGGGTTATACGGCGCTTCGCCCCTCGCAATGACGGCGCCCAGAGCCTCCTTGTTTTACTTGCTGCGGCTTTTGCCCGTGGTGGCCGGTACCTGCACCTGAGTGAAAGCCTGGAAGGCTTCGCTCGAAGCGCGGGTCAATTGCTCGACCGCGGTACGGGTAGTGTTCAGGGTGCCCTGGATGGCTTCCAGCGTGCCCTGGTCGCCAATGGGCAACCCTTTGAACAGATTCTGGATAGCCCCGAAAACCTCCGCGCTGCTGGCGGTGATCTGCTCGCCGATGAGTTTGCTGACCTGGGTCTGTGCCTTGGTGGCGACTTCGGCGATTTCGCGCGCGCCGGCAAAAACCTTTTCGGCAGTGTTTTGCGCAAAACGGCTGCGTAGCTGCAAGGCTTCCTGAGGGTCTTTGATGCCGCCGAGAGCCTTGGCGTTGTTGACGCTGTCCTCGAATAGCGACTTGGCAACGGCAACCTGGATTTCGATGACACGTTGCGTGTTTTCGATGGAGAGTTGCGCCAGTTGCACGGCGGCTTCAAGCCCCTTCTTCTGAAGCTCGTTGATTTGTTCAGATTTGGCTGCCATATTCATCCCTCATTGTGTTGTAAGTGCGAAGGCATGAAGCACGCATACCTTCTGGAAAAGAACGGTTGAAGAACAGTCGGCCTTCGCAAGCGACGACGGCAATTATGGATTCTGCCGGGATATAGAGCAAGCGCCTATTTTTGACGAAACGGTTTCGTGACTTTTTTTGCAAGGAAACTCAAGTCGTTACCGATAATTCCTTTTTGGCCGGACGCCGGAGGGCGGGCCTGCTGCCACCCCGTGTTTCCGCTATCTCTTTTTCTGGCGCTTTTCCCATGTCTTTGCATGCTTTCTACCCTTGGGCGCACCCGGATATTCGTCACGCGACGGTTTTTTGCGCGGCGGGAATGCCCGGTCGGACTCATGACCGCGATCAGCGTGGCGGCCGGGTTTGGTAAAGGGCCGTTCGTCGCGGCGCGGGCCGGATGAATGGAAGCGCCGCGCGGGCGGCGATTCGTTCTCGTCGGTCAGCCGCAGGCCGAGCGGGCGATGGCGGACGAGGATGCGGGCGAGCGCGGCGAGCAGGTCGGCGGACAGGTCGGCGGGGAGTTCGACCGTGGAGAAATCGTCGAAAAGGTCGATCTGGCCGATGAAGCGGCCTTCGATGCCGCCTTCGTTGGCGAGCGCGCCCACGATCTCCTTGGGGGTGATGCCGTGATCGCGGCCAAGCGCGATCCGGTAACGTCGTGGCTTGCTGTCGGCGAAAGCGCCACGGCGGGCGAGGATTTCCTCGCGGCCTGGGCGCGGCGCGCGTTCGCGTGGCGCGCCGGTGGTGAAGATTTCTTCGCGCGGCGGCCTGTCGTAACGCCGCGCCGGGGTTGGGGGTTCCTGCGAATCGTCTTCCCCGGTTCTCAGAGGCCGTTCGGCCTGGACGAGATAGGCCAGCGCGGCGGCAATCTCGCGGGCATCGAGATCGTTTTCTTCGACGATTTCGTCGATCACACCCGTGAAGAAATCCGGCGCCGCGTCGGGGTTGGCGAGCGTATCCAGCACTTTCCGCTTGAACTGGCTGATGCGCAGGGTGGAAACATCTTCGCGGGTGGGAAGTGCGATGGCTTCGATGGGCTGGCGGGTGGCCCGCTCGATGGTCTTCAGCATGCGGCGCTCGCGCGGCGCGACGAAAAGAATCGCTACGCCTTCGCGTCCGGCCCGCCCGGTGCGCCCGATGCGGTGGACGTAGGCTTCGGTGTCGTAGGGGATGTCGTAATTGATGACGTGGCTGACGCGCGGGACATCGATGCCGCGCGCGGCAACGTCGGTGGCAATCACGATGTCGAGCGCGCCGTTTTTCAGTTGCTCGATCACGCGCTCCCGCAAACCCTGCGTCATGTCGCCATTAAGGGCGGCGGCGGCATAGCCGCGTGCGGCAAGTTTGTTGGCCAGTTCTTCCGTGCCGATTTTCGTGCGCACGAAAACAATGGCGGCGTCGAGCCTTTCTTCGGCATCGAGGATGCGGGTAAGGGCGTCAAGTTTGTCGACGCCGCGCACCGTCCAGTAGCACTGGCGGATTTTCGCTACCGTCGAGGTGGCGGCGCGGATGCGGATTTCCTCGGGTTCGCGCAGATGACGATGGGCGACTTCGCGGATCGCGGCGGGCATGGTGGCCGAGAAAAGCGCGGTCTGGCGATTCTCCGGAGTGTGTTCGAGTATCCATTCGACGTCGTCGATGAATCCCATGCGCAGCATCTCGTCGCCTTCGTCGAGCACCAGGGTGGCGAGGGCGTCGAGTTTGAGGCTGCCGCGCTCGATGTGATCCATGATCCGCCCCGGCGTGCCGACGATGACGTGCGCACCGCGCGCGAGTTGGCGCAGTTGTATCACCATGCTTTGTCCGCCGTAGATTGGCAGGACGTGGAAATTCCGCAGACGATGGGCATATTTGGCGAAGGCTTCGGCGACCTGGAGCGCGAGTTCGCGGGTTGGGGTGAGCACCAGCGCTTGCGGGCGGGGCGAGGAGAGGTCGAGCCGCGCCAGGATCGGCAATGCGAAAGCGGCGGTTTTCCCTGTGCCGGTCTGCGCTTCGCCGAGCAGGTCCCGTCCGGCGAGCAGATGCGGAATACAAGCGGCCTGGATGGGGGAGGGGGTTTCGTAACCAACTTCGGCGAGCGTGGCGAGCAATTCAGCGGGCAGGCCCAGTTGCGCGAATGGGGATGATATAGCGGGGGAGGAGGAGGCTTCGGTCATGGTAACGGGGCGCGCGCGAGGCGCGGGCAAGGCGGGAATATAAAGATAGAAAGCATTGGAAAAGCGCGCGGCGTTCAGCGTCCGCAAAAAACAAAACGCGACCCGGGGGCCGCGTTTTGTTCAGGACTTGCGCTGGTTAGAGCGGACGGATGTTGGCCGCTTGCAAACCTTTGGGGCCGGATTTGACCTCGAATTCAACGCGCTGGTTTTCGGCAAGGCTTTTGAAGCCGCTGCCCTGGATTTCGCTGAAGTGGGCGAAAAGATCTTCGCCGCCTTGTTCCGGAGTGATGAAGCCGAAGCCCTTGGCATCGTTGAACCATTTGACGGTTCCGGTTTGAGTGCTCATATGTGTTCCTGCGAGAGATATCGGGTTGTATGGTTGGGCATGCGCCCAAGGAGCCAGCGCGATCAAGAAACGTATCGAGGGAATCCAACCAAACAGTTCGCGCACGAACACGGAGGTACCACAGGGACAACGCTTGAATCGACTGCCGCGCCACGATACACGGTTTTTGAAGTTGTGGCGTCTTTTGGAGAGGGAAATTTGTTGTTTTTTTTCGTTGCGTGTGTAATTTCTCGCCACTGCGAAAAATAGGGCGCGTCTTGCCCGGCTGTCTGCATAAAGGCACGGCCGCCGCGCGACACGCGCCCGCGAACCTTCTGCCCCGGAAGCGCGTTGATGGAAAGGTGGACGCGGCGGTCTCGCGGAATGAGTGGCGCCATACCTGGTTCTTCTTACACAACATGCCAATAGCTGTCGGCAATATCCATGAACGATCCGCCAACGGTCGCCAAATCTGGAGACGGCGCGTAGCCCGCCAGTGCTTCGACCAGTTTTGCCACTTCCGCCGCGTCCAGCACGTAACCGCCTGCCTGGATATGCTCGATCTGGCGGCTGGGGGCGAGGAACCAGTCTGTCACCGTGATCTTGTCGTCCGTGCCCTGCACGCTGATTTCCAGGTTGCGGCCATTGACACCGGTCTGGGTAAACCAGAGATCGGCGTAGTCGATGCCCTCGAAGATCAGGGTATCGTTGCCCTGCGTGTCGAGCACGGTGTCCGCGCCGTCGCCCAAGGCGAAGTAGTAAGTGTCGTCGCCCTGGGTGTCGGTGAGGGTGTCGTTGCCCTTGCCGCCGCGCAGGATGTCGTTGCCCGCTTCGCCATAGAGCCTGTCGCCGCCCACGCCGCCGCGCAGCACATCGTTGTCACGGCCCGCATATAGTATGTCGGCATCGTTGCCGCCATCGAGGATATCGTCGCCCTCGCCGCCACGCAACGCGTCGTTGCCCTCCAGTCCCAGGATGCGATCCGCGCCCGCCGTACCGACCAGCGTGTCGTCAGTCATCGTGCCAGAGAGGACGTTGTAGGGCGACGCAACATCGAGCGTAAATTGCTGGCTTACCCATGCGCCAGATGGGTCGGTAGCCGTCACGGCCAGTGCGAGCGCGCCTGCATCGCCGATGTTCGGGGTACCGGAAAGGGTCAGGCTGGCGGTCTCGAACATCAGCCATGTCGGCAACGGGTTGCCGTCGGCGAGAATGATGCTGTAAGTGAGCGCATCCCCGTCGGAGTCCGAGAACAACCCCGCCGGGAGCGTCCAGGCAAAGGCTTCAGTTTCGGTTGCCGTTTGGAGAGGAATCGTGCCGCTTGCTGTAGGCGCATGGTTGATTGCAGCAATGTCCAGGCCAAAGTCCATCCTGCCTGATGCGCCGTCCGGGTCGGTCGCAAGAATGCGCAATTTCAAGGCGCCTCTGTCACCATCGGCGGGCGTACCGGAAAGCGTGCCCGTTTCGGCATCGAACGTGAGCCATTCCGGTAGTGGATTGCCGTTGATCTGAACGACGGTGATGGTCAAGGCATCGCCATCGTCATCCACGAACAGACCTGCCGGTATCGTGTAGGTGAAAAACCCGGTTTCGGTGATCGTTTGATCCGGCGCCACCCAGCTTGCTTTCGGCGCGTGATTCACCGGCGCGATGTCGAGCTTCCAAGCCAGCATGGCGCTCTCCCCGTAGGTATCCGTGGCCATGACGCGCAGGTCGAGGCTGCCTTCGTCGCCATCGATGGGCGTACCGCTCAGGTTGCGGTTGTCGGGATTGAACGTCAGCCAGTTCGGCAGGGGATCGCCATTGACCTGAGTGACGGTGTAGGTGAGCGCGTCACCATCCTCATCCGCGAACAGGTTCGCGGGGAGCGTCCAACTATAAGGCTCCGTCTCCGTAACGGTTTGATTTTCGAGCGTGCCGCTTGCCGTCGGCGCATGATTGATCGGTGGGGTCTGGGGAAGCGACAAGCCAAGGATGCTGTTGGCAAAGTCTTTCACGACGATCATGCCGGGATTCGGAACATGATCTGTCAAGGTCTGGATCGTCAGATCGGCGCCTTTCAGGGAAAGCAGAATCGAACCGTCACTGCTCTCCCACGTATCGTTGGGTCTGCTCACCCAACTCAGGGTGTCCAACTGTACGCCGTCGAGCACGATACGGTCTTGTGCGCTGGCATCCGCGATAGTGCTGTGCGTGCTTTCGTCTTGCAAATCGGCCTTGGCGAATTGGAACGTGTCCGTTCCCGCGCCGCCTTCAAGAATGTCGCGCCCGATGCTGCCGTGGAAGACATCGTTATTCGCGCCGTAATGTGTTTCGATGCGGTCGTTGCCGCCTCCGCCTTCGATGGTGACGTTGCCGTGCAGGAGCACAGTATCGCGGTCGTCCACGAGCACGATATCGTCGTCCCGGATGGGGTCGTCGCCCTCGCCGCCGGTGAGCGGTTCTGGGCGAAATCGCCATTGGAACGAAGCCGCAACCCAGATCGCGTGAATGCCCAAAAGCCGACGATGCCGAAACCCCGCCCCGCTTCAAGTTTTTACTTGGCGACCGTGGGAAATCCCGGCCCGGACGATAGTCAGGCGCGTACCGGGCAGCTCGCGGCGGGATTGCCGCCCGTCATTCGCCCGATTTCGCGATGATCGGCGACGGCGCGCCGTAGAGATTGGCGTCGCTGGAAATCCGCGGGTTTCTTTTCAAGGGGCATGACGGATTGCACGAATCCGTCATTTTTTTCATTCACCGGCATACCATAAAGTATATGCTGAAGAACCTGTTCGCATGGCCGCGGAAGCTTTCGGAATCCTGCCGTTATCGTCTTCATGGGCGCGGTGGAACAGGGTTTCCCGGCAGGATTCGTTTCGTTATTCATCATGAGGGAGAAGATCATGAAACTCTATGTAGCCTTCGTTTCCGGATTGCTGGCCCTGGCCGCGACGTATACGCCACTGGCGCTGGCGGACGTTCCAGGTGGAAGTTATCGGCAGACATGTTCCAGCATCCGGCAGGAAGGGGAAAACCTCACCGCCACCTGCAAGCGGTTCGATGGCAGCAGCAAGACTTCCACGCTGGCGTTTGCTACGTCCTGCGTGGGCAATATAAGCAACGTCGATGGAAATCTCGCCTGCACGGGGCCGGTCGGCTCCTTCGCCAGGACGTGCAGAAACACCCGGGTCGAGGGCGATACCGTCTATTCGACCTGCCAGAGAAAGGATGGTAGTTGGAAAGAAACGAGAAGCACATTCAGCGGTTTTCAGCACCCGCTTACGAACTGCGACGGGGATCTGGTAGATGATCCAGTGTGCAAATAAGCGCGTATCTTCGGCTTCTTCATCCTGAAACGCAGCCGCTTCGCGGCAGGACTCGCCTTCCCCGCCAGGGAAGCGGGTTTCGCGCCGCGAGGCGGGTTCTGCCCGGCGCGCCGGCCTGGTTCTGTTCATCGTGGCCGTTACGGCAACGAACGAACGGTCTGGGACTTCGCCTCCCATCCGGCTTTTTCGATCAGGCAATATCGGCCTTGCACAGTGGCCCGCCCCCGCTCGGGCTGGACGGATTTCCGCCGCGACTTTGGGCGCTGTTCCGATACCTGCGTGGCTTGTGCATCAACTTTGGACAGGTGAGGATAGGACTCCCTGTACTGGACTGCTATACAAGGGGAATCTTCGCTTGACGTCATTGCGAAGCGCATGGCGCCATGGTGCGACATATGGCTTATGGATTGCCGCGCCTTGCTCGCAATGACGAGGGCTTGAGGCGTTGCGTCAAGGATTTTGGGCATTGCGATGCCCTCCATGGCCGTCCGTGGCGCGAACATCTTCCGAAAGGGCGCTGATGGAAAGGCGTTGACAAAACGTAACGATATAACTAAGATCGTCGAAATGAAGCCCGGCTACACCCGCACCATCCCCGCCGAGTGGCGTCCCATGGCCCGCGTTTTCACGGCCTTGGGCGACGAACACCGTCAACGCATCCTGATGCTCTTCGACAAGGGGGAGCGTCTCAATGTGGGCCAGATCGCGGCGGTATCGACGCTGACGCGCTCCACGGTGTCGCACCATCTGAAAATCCTGCGCGAAGCGGATGTGCTGCACTCGGAGAAGATCGGCAAGGAAGTCTGGTATTGGATCAACAGCCGCTGGCTGGAAAACGTTCTCGGCAATGTGCTCGACTACGTGCGCAACCATTGCTGATTTTTTTAACCAAACGCAACGAAGATCATGAACATGATAAACAAAAGTGCTTTCAAGGCCGCCGTGCGCGGTTTCCTTGGCGTCTTGCTGCGCGCCCTGGCGCGGCTCTTTTTCCGCGTGCGGGTGGACGGGGTGGAGGAAGCCCTGGCCGCCAATGCCGGAGAGGGCCGCCGCCTGCTGGTGGTCGCCAACCACGAGTCTTTCCTGGACGGGATGCTCCTGGGGCTTTTCCTGCCGATCAGGGACATGGTGTTCATGGTGCATACCGAAGCGATAAAGAATATCTGGCTGCGGATCGGGCTTGGACTGCTGGCCGATTACCTGTCGGTTGATCCTTCCAATCCGATGGCAGTGAAGCAGGTTATTCGTCTGCTGGCGTCGGGGCGGCCTGTGGCGATTTTCCCGGAAGGGCGGATCACGCTGACCGGCAGCCTGATGAAAGTCTATGAAGGGCCTGCATTCGTAGCAGCCAAAACCGGCGCGACGGTTTTGCCGGTGCGCATCGACGGGCCGTTGCGCAGCTATTTTTCGCGGATGCGCGGGCAACGGCGCAAGGTGTTCCCGCGCGTAACCTTGACGGTGCTGCCAGCCACCAGGCTGCCGATGCCGGAAGCGCCGAACGCCAGGATGCGGCATTACAAGTCGGGTGAGGCGATGCGCCGGCTGATGCAGGAGATGGCGCTGGCGAAGCGGCACCAGAACACGCTGTATGGCGTTTTGTGTGACGCCGTCGCGCGGCACGGGCGCGACCGCCGCGTCGTCGAGGACATCCGGCAGGTGGAATATACCTACCAGGATTTGCTGAAGATGGCCCTCATGCTCGGACGGTTGGCCGGGCGGCTGACCACGCGCGGCGAGAGGGTGGGACTGCTTCTGCCCAACATGGCTCCGACGCTCGGACTGTTTCTCGGCCTGACGGCACTGAAGCGCGTGCCCGCGATGCTCAACTATACGGCGGGCGTCGATGGAATGCAGACGGCGTGCACGGCGGCTTGCATCCGTACCCTCATTACCTCGCGCGCCTTTGTCGAGCAAGCCAGGCTTGCCGGCAAGCTCGCGGCCTTGCAGGGCCTGGAGCGCATTGTGTACCTTGAGGACTTGCGCGGGCAGGCGCGCTTTTTCGATAAGCTGTGGTTGATGTGTTGGGCGCTGTGGTTTCCGCGCCAGGTCGAAGTCGAGGCCACGCCGGAGGATGCGGCGGTGGCGCTCTTTACTTCCGGCTCCGAGGGCAAACCCAAGGGCGTGGTGCTCTCGCATCGCGCGATTCTTGCCAATATCATGCAGATTCGCGCCATCATCGATTTCACCTGCGACGACCGCGTGCTGAATGTCCTGCCCATTTTCCATTCCTTCGGCCTGACGGCGGGAACGTTGCTGCCGGTGCTGACCGGGGCGAGCCTTTTCCTTTATCCTTCGCCGCTGCATTATCGCGTCATTCCCGAACTCGCCTACGACCGTGGCTGCACGGTCATGTTCGGCACCAGCACGTTCCTTGGAAATTACGCGCGTTTTGCGCATCCTTATGATTTCTATCGTTTGCGTTACGTCGTCTCCGGAGCGGAAAAACTCTCCAGCGCGGTGCGCGAGCAGTGGTTCGAGAAATTCGGCATCCGCATCCTGGAAGGTTATGGCGCGACCGAAACCGCGCCGGTGATCGCCGTGAATACGCCTATGGCGTATCGCGGCGGCACGGTCGGGCAGTTCCTCCCTGGCCTGGAATATCGGCTGCAAGCCACGCCGGGCATCGAGCGGGGCGGCGTCCTGCATGTGCGCGGCCCCAATGTGATGAGCGGCTATCTGAGAGCGGATCGTCCCGGCGAGTTGCAAGCGCCGTCCTCGGAATTGGGCGAGGGCTGGTACGAAACCGGCGACATCGTCGATGTCGATGACGACGGCTTCGTGCGCATCGTCGGGCGGCTCAAGCGTTTCGCCAAGGTGGCGGGGGAAATGGTGAGTCTCGAAGCCGTGGAAAAAATGGCGTCGATGGCTTCTCCCGGCGCGCAGCATGCCGTCTCCAGCCGGCCCGACGAGGATAAGGGCGAGGCGCTCGTGCTTTTTACCACCGACGCCGGTCTTGGACGTGCCGCCCTGCAAAAGGCGGCGCGGGAATCGGGTATGCCTGAACTGTCGGTGCCGCGCAGGATCGTGCGCGTGGAGGCCCTGCCGCTGCTCGGTACGGGCAAGACCGATTACGTAACCTTGAAGCAGATGGCCGAAGCGGCCTGAATGCCGGGAGAATAAACGTTGAAAATGAAATTTTCCCGCCGCCGTTTTCTCGGCGCGGCAGGGCTGTTGGCGGCCACGGCGGGGTGCCGCGCGCACAAGCCTTTTCTCGTCAACCCCTGCCGCGACCCCGCATTCGACGGCCTGGCGGAGAGCATGTGGCTTGCCCGCGTCTGGGAAGGACTTGATCCCGCGCGGGTGTGGGATTGCCACGTCCATCTGGCGGGCATCGGTGACAGCGGCAGCGGCCTGGTGGTTGGAGATCGTCTTTTGAGGTTGTGGCATCCGGTGCTCTACAGCCAGCGCCTGTTTTATCTGAATGCGGGTTGCGTATCGAGCATGCCCGGTACGGTGGATGAAAACTACGTGAGGCGGCTGGCCCTGCTCTTGCGGAACATGTCCTCCGGCGTCAAGGCGCTAATCTTTGCCTTTGACTGGTATCACGATGATGGCGGGCTGCCAGTGCCGGACAGAAGTACCTTCCATGTCCCCGACGATTACGCCCGGCGGATGGCGGCGGCATGGCCAGGGGTATTCGAGTGGGCCGCCTCCATCCACCCTTACCGTCCCGACGCGGTCGACCGGCTCGAAGCCGCCGCCGCACAGGGCGCAAAAGCGGTGAAATGGCTGCCCGCGGCGCAGAACATCGACCCCGCGTCGAAACGTTGCGACGCCTTTTTCAGCGCGCTTGCCCGCCTGCGTTTGCCGCTCATCAGCCATTGCGGCGCGGAAAAGGCGGCCCAAGGCGCAAGCATGGAGCACTTTGGCAATCCATTGAAACTGCGCCGGGCGCTGGACGCTGGCGTGCGGGTGGTCGTGGCGCATTGCGCGAGCGTGGGCAAGGATGAGGATCTGGACGCGCCGGGAAAAGAACGGACGAGTTTCGAGCTTTTTGCCCGCCTCATGGAGCGGCCCGAATGGAAAGAGCACCTGTACGGCGATATCTCTGCCATTGTGCTGCGCAATCGCAAACCCGGAATCATCCGGACGCTGCTTGAACGCGAAGATTGGCATGGCCGCCTGCTCAACGGCTCCGATTATCCGCTGCCGGGCATTCTGCCGTTGATTTCGCCCGCCGCGCTGGCCGCAGACGGCCTTTTGCCGAAAGAAGCCGTCGCCGATCTGGAAACCCTGCGCGAACACAATCCCCTTTATTTCGACCTGGCACTAAAACGAAACCTGCGTTGGCAAGGCAAATCCTTTCCCGCCGGGGTTTTCGAGACCCGCGCTTTTTTCGAGGCCGTTTAAATGGAAGACAAGAACATGGCGCGATCCCCCGGCGCCGGAAGCGCAAGGCGTCATTCCCAGTTCGTCCTGCTTGGCGAGCGCCGTTTCTGGCCGCTGTTCCTGACGCAATTCCTGGGCGCGTTCAACGATAACGCCTACAAGAACGCGCTCATGGTGTTGCTGACCTTTGGCACGGTTTACCAGACGGGCATGAAGCCGGAAGTACTGACCAATCTCGCGGCGGGGCTTTTCATTCTGCCCTTCTTTCTGTTCTCCGCCACCGCCGGGCAGTTGGCGGACAAATTCGACAAGGCGCGGTTGGCGCGCGTGGTCAAGGCGCTGGAAATCATCATCATCCTGCTCGCCGGGGTGGGGTTTTGGCTGCAAAACCTGGTGGCGCTTCTCGCGGCGCTCTGCCTGCTTGGGCTGCAATCCACCCTCTTTGGCCCGGTGAAATACGCGATCCTGCCGCAACACCTGCGCGACGATGAACTCGTGGGCGGCAATGCGCTGGTGGAAGCGGGCACCTTTGTTTCCATCCTGCTCGGCACGCTCGTTGGCGGCTTGCTGGCCGGGTTCGATGGCGGCGTTGCGTGGATCGCCGGCATTTGCCTCGCGGTGGCGCTTGGCGGTTTCTGGGCGAGTTGCCGCATTCCCGCCGCGCCCGCGCCTGTGCCGGAATTGAAGATCGCGCTCAATCCGCTTTCCGAGACCTGGCATTGCATCGGCTTCGCCCGGCGGGAACGCAGCGTTTTCCTTTCCGTCCTGGGCATTTCGTGGTTCTGGGCCTATGGCTCGCTGCTCCTGACGCAACTCCCCGCCTATACCAAGTCGGTGCTTGGCGGCGGTGAAAGCACGGTGACTTTGCTGCTCACGGCGTTTTCAGCAGGCATCGGGAGCGGATCGCTATTGTGCGACAGGCTCACGCAACGGCGCGGCAAGGCCGTGGAGCCGGGGCTGGCGCCGCTCGGCGCGCTCGGCATGACTCTTTTCGGCATCGATATCGCGCTCATCCCTTCCGTCGGTAGCATTGGCGCGTTGCCACCGTTTGGCGGGCTGCTGCGCGACGCCACCGTCTGGCGGGTTTGCGCCGACCTGTTTTTGCTTGGCGCTTTCGGCGGCATCTACTGCGTGCCGCTCTATGCGCTCGTGCAACAGCGCAGCCCCGTCGATTGCCGCGCCAGAGTCATTGCCGCCAATAACATTATCAACGCCTTGTTCATGGTGGCGGTGGCGCTCGGCGCGGGCCTGTTCCTGGATCGTGGCCATGGCATTCCGGCGCTGTTGCTCGGCATGGCGGTTTTGCATGGTCTGGTCACGATCTACATCTTCAGCATTGTGCCGGAGTTTCTCATTCGCGCGCTGATATGGCTTGGCTTCCGGCGGGAATGACATGGCGGCATGAAATCGTCTTCTTTTGATCGCATGCCACGTCAAAAATGGCTATTACAATGTTGTGAATCGGGCGTCATCGACAGGGACAATGGCAGCTTCCATTTACTGTTCAATAAGAAAAAATAATCGCGTTTGTAGATAAAAATCAGATATTAGTATATATTTTGCGGCTTTCCACAGTCGAGTGATAACCATGGACCTTACTGCTGTTTTTTGTCTTGATGCAAGGGCAGGCGTCCGCCAGCCCGATGGCGCCGGAGATTCATCGCAACCAAGGCATTCTTCCATCGGGAGACATTGCCATGGAATGCGGAAACACGCCCTGTTGCCCGTATTGGCGTTATCTGTCTTTCTGGCCGGGTGCGCGGGAAGCCCTTTGCGCAGCTATAACAAGGAATTGGGCAACACTATCTCGATGGTGAATGCTGGCGACGTCAAGGGCGCTCTGGCACAACTGGAAGCCAACAACGACTCCGTTTTCTCGTCCAGTGATGAAAAAGATGCGAATGGCGGGAAAAAGGAAAAAACGCAGGCGGATTCCATTTTCGGCAAGGATATCCTGTATTACTTTGAAAAGGGCGAATTATTGCGCCTGGATAACGAATACGAGCGTAGCCGCGATGCCTGGCTGGAGGCCGACGGGATTGTGCGGATCTGGGAAGACGAGTATCGCGTCAATCCGGCGAAGGTTCTCGGGGATGTCGCTACTTATCTGGTCAGCGACCGCGTGAGCCGTTACGACGGGAACGATTACGAAAAGGTTTTCTTGTCCACCAAGCTGATGCTCGATCATGTGATGCTGGGCAATAATGATGATGCGCGCATCGAAATGAAAAAGACATTCGAGCGCGAAAAACTGATCGAAAGCTTCCGCGAACAGGAATACGAGCGCATCCAGGAAGAAACGGGAAAACAATCCCTGAAATTTTCCGTCGATGACCTGGCCAAGAACGGCTATCCAGTCGACAAGCTGGACAGTCCGGACGCGCGCGCGCTCAAGAACGGTTACCAGAATGCTTTCGCGCACTATCTTTCCGGTTATTTCTTCGAGCTGAAAGGCGAACCTTCCCTGGCCGCGCCGGGCTATCGCAATGCCTTGGAACTGCGGCCCGACAGTAAGCTGATCCGGCAAAAAGCAACCGGCAAACTCGGCGGCAAGCCCGGCCCCGGGAAGGCCGACGTGCTTTTCGTCGTGGAAAGCGGTTTCGCGCCCGCGCTGCGCTCGATCACCATCCCCTTGCCGATTCCGATCAACAAGGAAGTCGTCGTCACGCCGCTGTCGTTCCCGGTCATCACCGCCGATACCCGCGCGTATGTGCCGCCTTCCATCACGGTCGGCGCTCAGTCCTTGCCTGTGGAAACGCTAGTCAATGTCGACGCGCTGGCGCGCAGGCAATTGAAAGACAGGCTGCCCGGCATTATTGGCCGAACCGCCGTTCGCGCCGTAATCAAGTCCGCCCTGCAATACCAGGCTAAGAAAAAAGGCGGTGCGCTGGCGGGGTTGGCCGCGACCGTGGCGACCGTGGGGAGCGAGCAGGCGGACGAGCGATCCTGGCGGACGCTGCCGGCAAGATTGTCCGTTGCCCGCGCTATCCTGCCTGTTGGGGAGCAGGACATCGAATTCCGTACCCGTAACGGCATCTATCGGGGCAGGATTAAGATCGAGGACACGATGACCATCGTCCCCATCCGTCTGTCCGGCAATTTCGTCTATGTCGGCCAGCGGGACGCGCAAGGAACGCTTGAAGCCGCGCCCGATCTAGAAGAAGCCGTGGAAGATGAACCCGTGGACGAAAAACCGGAGGCGGCCAGCAAGCCGTCTGGCGCGGGCGGCCTTTCCGGCATACTGGGGAGCGGCGCTCGTCCGAAGGTATTACGTTGAAATGCGGCGCGCCGCGGACAGGGGAGGCACGAATGCTTTCCCTGTCATGGCGCGCCGGATGCATCGTATTGTGTAGACCGATTTTTTTCGCGGAGCCGGAATCATGAAGCAAATGATTTTGACATTTTCTCTCGGCCTTGCCTGCCTGGGCGCCGCCTTGCCTGTCTACAGTGACGATGGCGGTTCTATCGCCAGCAAGGTGGAAGAACTGGGCCGGATGGATTACCTCAAGGTGGCCGATCTGCGCGCCGTGCGCCGGGACGGACTGCTTCGCGTGCAGGCGACGATATCCAACTCGTCCCCTGCCAACCAGCAGCTCCATTACCGTTTCCGCTGGCTCGACAACGACGGCTTCACGGTGTGGGAAGAAGAACCCTGGAAGCCCGAACTAGTTTATGGAAAACAGGATAAGGTTCTCAACGTGACGGCGCCCACGTTCAAGGCCACCGATTTCAAGTTGGAACTGCAAAGTCCCAATAATTCGACTTCCGCCGAAAATCCCGGCAACGTCGCCGACAAACCGCCGTACAGATGACCCGGCCTGTCCGAGTTTCTTCTCAATTTCTGGAGGGTTTCATGAAGTTTTCCCGTTTTCCCCTTTTGCCCGCGCTGTTGGCGCTTTCCCTGTCCGCTTGCCAGACGCTCAATTCGCCCACGGTCGGTAAGGGTATCAGTTATGGCGACTCCAAGGCCGTCGAAACGGTGTCGACCGACCTGGGTTCCACCGACATCCAGACGACATCCGAGAAAATGACGCAATCCCTGCTGCAAACGCCGTTGCTGCAAGACATCATTCGCAAGCGCGGGCTGCTCATGGCCTCGCCGGTCGAGAACAAGACGAGCGAGTATTTCGACACCAAGCTCATTACGGATACTGTTCTTTCCCACTTGCAAAAGAATGGGGTGCGTTACGTGATCGCGGGCGACGAGATGCAAAACCAGGTCGATGAGTTGCGCCGCCAGAATCAGAGCGGCCTGTACAAGAAAAGCTCGGCCGCGAAAGTCGGTAACATGCAGGGCGCGCAATACCGGCTCGATGGCAGTGTTTCTTCCATCACAAAGCGCGGTTCCGGTGTCAAGGACGTGTATTACAAGATCAATATGCGCCTGATCGAGATTGAAAGCGGTATCGTCGAGTGGTCTGACGAGAAGGAAATCCGCAAGGTTCTCAATTACTGATAGGGGTGTCCCGCATCCCGGAGCCGTGCAATTCTTCCGGGACCGGCAGATGTTTCTCTCTTGCCTCCACGGCCTGGCGGTCGTGGAGGCATGTGTTTCTGGAAACGCCGGTTGATCAGAACACGCGTTCCCCTTGTTTCCAGACTTGCCGGATGACCGGATGGCCTTCATGGTTGCGCATCTGGATCAAGTCGGCGCGCAAACCGGCTTTGATCTCGCCCCGGTCGCCGAGGCCGACGGCCTGCGCGGGGGTTCGGCTCACGGTGTTGATGGCGGAAGAAAGGGTGAAGCCCGGCATTTCGGCAAGCCTCAGCGCGGCGTGCAGCAGGCTTGATGGGTAATAGTCGCTGGAGAGAATGTCGAGTACGCCTTCCCCAGCCAGGGCGCTCACCGGGACATTGCCCGAATGGGAACCGCCTCGCACGAGATTGGGCGCGCCCATCAGCACTTTCAGACCTTTTTGGCGTGAGGCCCGGGCGGCTTCCAGCGTTGTCGGGAATTCGGCGATGGCCATGCCCAAAGCGGCGGATTCTTCCGCATGCGCTGTTGTTGCGTCGTCGTGGCTGGCGAGCGGCAATCGCAGGACGGTGCAGTGCGCGGCAATGGCTTTTCTCTGGCGGTCGCTGTTTTGCCGCGCCTTGTGGCTTTGGATGACGATCAATTCTTCCATTTCGTCGTCGTTGAGGCCGTATTTCCCTTTGTAGTAGACGCGGTATTTGTCGAGACTCACGAACTGACGCTGGCTGGGCGAGTGATCCATGATGGAGACGAGCGATAGGCGCGGATGACGGCAAAGGTGATTGAAGATGCCCATTGTTTCCGGGTGCACGACTTCGCAGCGCAAGTGCAGCCGGTGTTCCGCGCGGATGAGGCCGTGTTGCGCGGCGTGATCCACGGCTTCCAGCATCGGCATGAGGTTGGCGAGCCGCTGGCCGCGGCGGTGGATTTCGCCGATGGAGATCGCGTCGAATACCGTGGTGATGCCGGAGGCAATGACCTGCGCGTCGTGAGTGAGGGCGGCGGAAAGCGGCGGCCAGTCGACGCCGGGGCGCGGACTCATGTGCCTTTCCAGGTTGTCGGTGTGCAGTTCGATCAGTCCGGGCAGGAGATGGTCGCCTTCCAGATCCTGCGCGTTCGGCAGGACGCTCGGGGCGGTGTCGAGATCGGCGATCCGACCGCCGCGGATGGCGACCGATCCCGTGAAGACTTCTTCCGCGGTCACGACGCGGGCGTTGTTCAGAATGATTTCATGCGGCATGGAAAGATTCTCCTCCGGTATGCGCGCGGGCGCTCTCCAGATTCAAGAAGCGGCTGGCGATGGCCTCGCGCGCCGAGCGGTCATGGAAGATGCCGATGATGGCGCTGTCCGCCGCCTTGGCTTCCGCGATCAGATCCAGCACCACTTGGCGGTTCGTTTCGTCCAGGGAAGCGGTGGGTTCGTCGACAAGGAGCAGCGGCCAGGGTGCGATGAAGCCGCGCGCGATGTTGATGCGTTGCTGCTCGCCGCCCGAAAAAGTGCCCGGTGCGAGATGCCAAAGCCGTTCGGGAATGTTGAGGCGCGTGAGCAGGGCTTCCGCCTTTGATTGCGCCGTCTTTCTTGCGCAGCCGCGCAGGAGCGCCGGTTCCATGACTACGTCCAGCGCCGTCACGCGCGGGATGACGCGCAGGAACTGGCTTACATAGCCTATTGTGTGCCGCCGCAGCGCCAGGGTTTGCCGGGGTTCAGCGCCGGCCATTTCCAGCCATTCGCCGCCGTGCCGGATGCGGATGCTGCCGCGGGACGCGAGGTAGTTGCCGTAGAGGATGCGCATGAGCGTGGATTTGCCCGCGCCGGAATGACCGGAAAGCACGAGGCACTCGCCGGGGAAAAGCGCGAAACTGATGCTCTCCAGCACGGTGAGCACGGCGCTTTGCGCTTGATGCAGCACGAAACGCTTGCCGATGCCGGAGACCTTGAGAATTGCGTCCATGCGTCACACTTTCAAAATGGAAGAGACCAGCAACTGGGTGTAAGGGTGTTGCGGGTCGTCGAGAATCTGGTCGGTGAGACCGGCTTCGACGATGCGGGAGCGGCGCATGACCATCAGGCGGTCGGCGAGCAGTCTGGCTACCGCCAGGTCGTGCGTCACCAGCACGACGGAGAGCTTCAGTTCGCGCACTAGATTCCTGAGCAGGTCGAGAATGCGCGCCTGCACGGAGACATCCAGCCCGCCGGTCGGCTCGTCCATGAACACGAGCCGGGGGAAGGAGACGAGATTGCGGGCGATTTGCAGGCGCTGCCGCATGCCGCCGGAAAAACTCCCCGGCGTATCGTCGATGCGGGCAGGCTCGATTTCCACATGGCGGAGCCAGTCGAGCGCCGCTTGCCGCAGCTTGCCGTAATGGCGCGCGCCTTGCGCCATCAACCGCTCGCCGATGTTGGCCCCGGCGGAGACCGACATGCGCAGGCCGTCGCGCGGGTTTTGTTCGACGAAGCCCCATTCGGTGCGCAGGAGGGTGCGGCGGCGGGATTCTCCAACCGCGTGCACGTCGAGCCAGTCTTTGCCGTCGTGGTAGCGCACATGGCCCGCTTCCGGCAGCAGGCGCCCGGAAAGCGCGGCGAGCAGGGTCGATTTGCCGGAGCCGGATTCGCCCGCCAGCCCCAGTACTTCGCCGGGATAGAGGGTGAATGAGACATCCTGGCAGCCCTGTTCCGGGCCGAAGAGGCGCGTTACATGTTCCGCTTGCAGCAAAGGGGATTCCGCCGCCCATGCTGGGCGTGGCGTCGTGGCTTCGGAAAAGTTTTCCGGGGAGTCTTCGTCGGCGTCCGCCCGCCGCCGCGCGCGGGATTCCAACAGCGTGTCGCAGGATAAGGCGCTCATGTCGTCTTTTCTCCCACCGCCGCGCGCGTCTCGCACCAGTCTGTATCCGAACAGACGTAGCGGCGCGTGCCCTGGTCATCGACGATCAATTCGTCCAGATAGCTCTCCGTGCTGCCACAGATGGCGCAGGCGCTTTCCCAGCGCGGAATCTCGAATGGATGATCCTCGAAATCCAGGCTCACGACGCGGGTGTAGGGCGGCAATGCGTAGAGCCGCTTCTCCCGGCCCGCGCCGAAAAGCAGGAGAGCCGGATTCATGTGCAGCTTGGGATTGTCGAAGCGTGGAATCGGCGAAGGGTCCATGACGTAGCGGCCATTGACTTCCACCGGGTAGGCATAGCGGGTGGCGATGCGCCCGTGCCGGACGATGTCTTCGTAGAGTTTGACGTGCATGACGCCATAGTCGCCCAGGGCGTGCATGGCGGCGGTCTCGGATTCGGAAGGTTCGATGAAACGCAGCGGCTCGGGAATCGGCACCTGAAAGACCAGTATCTGTCCGTTCTGGAGTGGTGTTTCTGGAATTCGGTGGCGCGTCTGGATGATCGTGGCCTCTGTCGTGCGGGTGGCGCTGGCAACGCCAGCCACTTGCTTGAAGAAATTGCGGATGGAAACCGCATTGGTGGTGTCGTCCGCGCCTTGGTCGATGACCTTCAGCACATCGTCCAGTCCTAGAATAGAAGCCGTCGCCTGAATACCGCCAGTGCCCCATCCGTAGGGCATCGGCATCTCGCGTCCGCCGAAGGGCACCTGGAAGCCCGGAATGGCCACCGCTTTCAAAAGGCCGCGACGGATGGCGCGCTTGGTGGTTTCATCCAAGTAGGCAAAGTTGTAGCCCGGCATTCCCGTGGATGGCAATTCATGTTGCAAGGTCATGAGTGGGTTTCCTCCAGTGTGTCGTGTGCTTCGCCGTGCGCGGCATCCGCGTGGGCGGGGCGCGGGCCGGGCGTTTGCGCATTCAGGTATTCACGGCGCAAAGTGCGGATCAAATCCAGTTCCGACTGGAAATCGACGTAATGCGGCAATTTCAGGTGCGAGACGAAGCCTGCGGCTTCGACGTTGTCGCAATGCGCCAGCACGAACTCCTCCTGCTGTGCGGGCGCGCCGGCCTCCTCGCCGTATTCCCCGGCGCGCAGGGCGCGGTCGATCAGCGCCATTGCCATCGCCTTGCGCTCTGCCTGGCCGAAGGCAAGACCATAGCCGCGCGTGAATTGCGGCGGCTGACCACGCCCGCCCACGAATTGGTTGAGCATTTCGCATTCGCTCACTTCGATTTCACCCGTTGGCACGGGGAATGGCAATTCTTCCGTCTCCAGCCAGACATCGACGCGGCCAATGCGAATCTCCCCGGCAAACGGATGATTGCGCCCATAGCCGCGCTGCGTGGAATAGCCCAGCGCCAGCAGGAAGCCTTCATCGCCCCGCGCCAGGATTTGCAGGCGTTTTGCGCGCGCGGCGGGAAAGGAGATCGGCTCGCGGGTAATATCGGGCGGCGGTGCGGACACGGGCGCGCCGTTCGGCGAGCCTGCTTCCTCCACTAGTCCTTCCCGCGCCAGCAGGTGCATGACGTGCGGTACGGCGTCTCCCTCCGGCGCGCTCGCCGAAGCGGCGGGCGGCGGGGCGTCCATCCTGGGCGCTGGATATTCGCCCTCGGCGAGCAGGGCGAAATCGAGCAGGCGATGCGTGTAATCGAAGGTCGCGCCCAAGCGTTGTCCGCCAGGGAGATCTTTGTAGCTTGCCGAGATGCGCCGCTCGATGCGCATCTCGCCGGTATCGAGCGGACGGCTGCCGCAAAAGCGCGGCAGGGTGGTGCGATAGGCGCGCAGCAAAAAGACGGCCTCGACCAGATCGCCCGCCGCCTGTTTCAAGGCGAGCGCCGCCAGTCCGGGGTCGTGGAGCGCGCCTTCGCTCATGACGCGCGCAACCGCCAGGAACATCTGTTCACGAATCTGCGAGACGGCAAGCTCCGGCGCTTCGGGATTACCGCGGCGTTTATGGGCGAGCAGACGATGCGCATTTTCGATGGCCCGTTCGCCGCCCTTGACGGCAACATACATTCAGGCGTCCTCCCTTGGAATTTTCCGTCGCCTTTCCGTGCGTGGCGCTTTGTGGGCGGTCTTGTCGTCTTCCCTGTGCAGGATGCGGCGCAAAACTTGGGCATATTCATCGGAGTATTGCGTGTGCGTGGTGCGCGGCAATCCCATCAGGCGTTCTCCCGCCGTGAAAAAGATGTCCAGTCCAAGCGGAAAGGCATTGCGTTTTTCCCGCGCCTGCCAGAATGCTTCGGCCAGTGGTAGAAAAACGCGGTGTTCGAGCGGGATGCCCGGCCCGCGCCAGAGCATCGGCGCGCCGCCCGTGAGCCTGGGCAGTTGGACGATGAGCGTGCAGGAGCGATCCGGCCTGCGGATGTCGCCCACGCTGAATTCGCGCAATGACGTCGTGTCATGCGCCGCTTCGCCGTCGAGCACGGCCAGCGCCGCTTCCGGGCGATGCGCCGTGATCGGGCAATTGCAGTGGAAGATGAGATTGGCGCGCAGGGCGGGATGATCGAGCCTTGGCGAAATCCACACCGGCGTGTCGGCGTCCGCGAGCGCAAGCAGCAAGGCGTAACTTGCGCCGTGCAATCCCGCGATCTGCCTGCCTGCCGTCAGAAGCCGCTCCTTGCCAGGCTCGCTCATTACCGTGAGCGCGGCGCGAAAAACTTGCTGAGCATCCCGGACGGGATCGGGAAAACCCGGTTCGAGTCCAGATCCCGCGAATGGCAATTTCGCGGCGGACGGCAATCGACTGTCCTTTGTCGTCGGAACCTCAGGCAACATCGTCTTCCCCTCGTACCAATGTGAAAAAATCGACGCGCGTGCTGGCGTTCTGGCGCGCTTTTCCGGCTTGCCGCGACAACCTCCGGGCGTCCAGAAGCTCGATGATCTGGCACATCCAGAAACGATGGCGTGTACCCTGCAAATAGGCATCCACGAGCGCGGCCAGCTCGGCGTGTTTCTTGTCGCGGCCCGCGATGTAGCTGTAGCCGATACATGCCTCGTTCGTCTGGACGACGCAGCGCGTCACCGTCATCTCGCCTAGATTGAAGGGTTCTCCCGTCGCGCCCATGCGCCCCCGCACCATCGCCATGCCGATCTCCGGCGGACGGATGAGCTGGTAGGACTCCGTTTTCAACTGCGTCTCGAAAGGCAACAGGTCTGCAATGTCCGCGTGCGCCAGGGTGTACATCCATTGTTGTCGCGCCTGGAGGCCGGAAGAAGCGAGGGCGGGATCGTGATTCGTGTCCATGACGGTTCGTGAGAAATAATCAGATAAATCGTCTGCGCAAGGTTTGCGAGGCAATATCCAGAAGGCTGACGGTGATGATGATGGCAATCATGATGGCGGCGGTCTGCGGAAACTGGAAACCGCGCACCGACTCCCACAGAATGACGCCGATGCCGCCCGCGCCGACCATGCCGACGACGGTGGCCGAACGCACGTTCGACTCGAAGCGGTAAAGCGAATAGGAAATCCATAAAGGCACGACCTGTGGGACGACGCCGAAGATGATTTCCTGCAAGGCGCTGGCGCCGGTTGCGCGCACGCCCTCCACCGGGCCAGGGTCAATGGTTTCCACCGCTTCGGCAAAGAGTTTCGCCAACACGCCCGTGGTGTGGACAAAGAGCGCCAGCACGCCGGGAAATGGCCCCAGGCCGACGGCGGCGACGAAAATCATGGCGAACACCATTTCATTGATGGAACGCAAGGCATCCATCAAACGGCGCACCGGATGCCGTATCCACCACGGCGCGATGTTTTCGGCGCTCAACAGCCCCAATGGAATTGCGCAAAAAATGGCCAGCAGCGTTCCCCAGACAGCGATATGCAGCGTGACCAGCATTTCTTGTAGATAAAGCCGCCAATCCCTGAAATCGGGCGGGAAGAAATCCCGCGCCAATTCCGCCATATTGCCCGCGTCACGGACCAAATGTCCTGGCGCCATTTCCGCGCCCCGCCATGACCAGGACAGCAGCGCCAGAACAAGTCCCCAACCGAAAAGCACAAGCCACGGCCTTTTGTTGACGCTGCCTGTGTTTTCCATCTGGAGCATTTGCGGGAATGAGGTAATTGTCATGATTCCCGTTATTTCCGCGCCAATTCCAGTTCTTTCATGCGCTGGTCGAGCTTCGTCAGTTCATCGCCAATCTCTTTGAGGCGGCTGGCTTTCTCTTTTTCCGACAGCTTTTCATCCGCCTTGACGACGGCTTGCCGCTTGAAAAGTTCGAGTTGGCGGATAGGCAAAAGCTGCTCGTCGTTGGAAACCTTGAAAGGCGCCCATTGCAAGGCGCTCAGGATTTTCTTTTCCGCCTCGTCCTTGCCGTAGGCGAAGAGGAAATCCTTCAGGATTTTCCGGGTCTTGGCGTCAAGATTCCTGCGCATTACAATCGGGTCCGAGGGAATCAGCGGCGATTTCCAGATGACCTTCAATTGCAGATACTTCTCGGGCGAAGTGATCTTGATGCGCCCCAGGACTTCCGTACTGCATGTCGCAACGTCGATTTGCCTGTTGGCAACCGCCAGGGCGTTGATTTCGTGGCTGCCGTTCAGGGTGCGCTTGAAAATCTTCTTGGGGTCTACCCCGTTTTGCGCAAAGACATAGTAGCCAGGCACTAGAAACCCGGACGTCGAATTAGGATCGCCATTGCCGAAGGAAATGTCCTTGGCGTTTTCCAGCACATCCCGCATGGAATTGTAGGGGCTGTCCTTGTGCGCGAGCAGTACGCTCCAATAGCCCGCGTTGCCATTGGCAAAGACGGTTTGCGCAATAACTTCCGCGCCCGCGCGGTCGACCGCCTCGATGGCGCCCTTGTTGCCCAACCAGGCGATGTCGACCTTGCCGAAGCGTATCCCCTGGATGATTCCAGCATAGTCCGATGCAAAGAACGCCTTGACGTTCAGGCCCGTCTGGCGGCTCATATCCGCGAGAAAAGGTTCCCAGATGGTACGCAGATTCTGCGAGGTTTCCGTGGACATGATGCCGAAATTGATTTCCTTCGGCGGCTGCGCCTGCGCGGGAAATCCAAGACACAAGGCGGCTAGGCAGAGGAGGGCGGATTTGAAACGCCGGTGCATGATATTGTCCTTTCCAGGATGAAGCCTCAAAAAGAAGACGCCGCGCGCAGAAACTCGTAGGTTATTCCCGAATGACATTTCAGCGAAATCTCGTCGATGGCGTTGTCGGCATCGTCATTGCGTTGGCGGTCGATGGTCGAGATTTCAGCGCCGTAGATGCCCGCCAGACGCATGTCGCTCAAGACATGGGTCGGCCCGTCGTAGTGGATGCGCCCTTCTTTTAGAGCGATGGTGCGCGGGCAATAGCGGCGGGCGTATTCCACCTGATGCAGCGAGACGAGAACGGTGGTTTTGTCCTGGGCGTTGATTTCCGCAAGCAGATCCATGACCTTGCGCGCCGACTCCGGATCCAGCGAGGCGACAGGCTCGTCGGCGAGAATGATCTTGGCGCGCTGCGTGAGCGCCCGCGCAATGGCCACGCGCTGCTGCTGCCCGCCGGAAAGGGTGGAAGCTCGTCGCCAGGCGTATTTCGCCATGCCGACCCGTTCCAGCGCCTCGAATGCCTGCCGGCGCTCGGCTGCGGAAAAAAACCCGCAAACCCCGCGCCAGCGCGGAATCCGCCCTAGTGATCCCAGAAGCACATTGCCGATTACGCTCATGCGCCCAACGAGGTTGAACTGCTGGAAGATATAGCCGATTCCGGAACGATGCTGCCGGACGTTCCGGCTCAAGCGTCCGCCACACTGAATGGATCGCCCCAACACCTCTACCCGGCTCGCGGTGCTGGCATATGACGGAATCGCGGGAGAGGCGGCGGGCGAAGAAAACGGGCGCGACAAGAAAGAAAGCGGCGCAAGATGCGGCGGGGAATGTGACGAGGAGAGTGACGGCGCGCGGGCCATCCCCGCAAGGCTGGCACGGGACAAGTCCTGTCCGACGCTGTTTTCCTCCCCTGTCCGCCGTGCGCCATCGCCGGATATGAGACCGGGGAGGTGTCGCAGGAGCGTGGATTTTCCCGACCCCGAAGACCCGATCAAAGCCACCATCTCGCCCTCCCCGACCTGGAGTGAGAGATCGAACAACACCTGTTTCACGCCGAAACTTTTGTTGAGTTCGGATATGTGAACCACGTTGGTATGCATTTGCTTCTCTCCCATGAGTACGATCCAGACGCATGGCGAACTTTGGCGGGAGTTCGTTACAAGCAAGTGACAGATGAGTGACAGCTCACAATCTGATACCAGAAAGCAAGAAGCCGCCCGGAGGCGGCTTCTTGCTTTCGGACTGGCGGCGTGGCTTAGTCCTGCATCCCTGAATCGCGCGATTCTTCGGGATGCGGCATGTTTTCTTTCGTGCGGATGGCCAAGACATCCAGCGTTTTTCAAAGATTGAAATGGAAGAACGACATTTGCGCGCCCAGGGCATCCGCGACGTGGGCAAGGCTGATGGCTTGCCCACGAGCGTTTTCCAGATGCGCCACATTGCCTTCGGCGCTCTCCAGGATATGGGCGAGGTGCGTGGCGATGCCTTCGGTGGACGCGGATTCCGCCGCCGCGGATTGCGCGATGTGGCGGGCCATGTCGTTGATGACGCCTTCTTTTTCTTCCACACGCGCCAGGCCCGTTTCGGAATGCTTCAGCGCCTGTTCCGCCGCCGTGACTTCCCGGCCCGTTTGCGCCATGGCTTTCAGGGCGTCCTGGGTGACGGACTGGATGACCTCCACGATGCGGCTGATTTCGCCGGTCTGGCTGCCCGCGCGTTCGGCGAGTTTTCTCACCTCGTCGGCGACGACCGCGAAGCCGCGCCCGGATTCGCCCGCGCGGGCGGCCTCGATGGCGGCGTTCAGGGCGAGCAGGTTGGTTTGATCGGCAATTTCCCGGATGCCGCCGGAAACCGTGCCGATCTGGCCGATGGACTGGGAGAGTTCCGCCATGATCTTGCCCGCGTCCTCGACCGTGTTGACGACGCGGCGGGAGGCTTCCCGGCTTTCCCGCATGCGCGTGACGACGTCATCAAGCGTCTTGCGGGAGGCTTCCACGGCCTGCGCCGTTTCGTCCGCGCCCTCGGCCATGGTTCGCGCGTCGCCTTGCAGTTGCTCGACGTTGGCGGTGATGTGGTGTACGGATTCGGATTGCTGCGAGGACTGCTGGTGAATGACGCCCATCGCCTCTCCCAGCAGATCGCAGTCGCGCCGCACCCGTTCGGCGATCTCGCTGATTTCCGCGAGCATTACCTTCAGGTGCGCCTGCATGGTCGTCATGGCCTCGTACATCTTGCCCAGTTCGTCGGAATGCCGCGCCGGGATGTCATCGCCCAGGAAGCCTTGCGCGATCCTGTCCATGATTTTCGTCGCGTGCGCCACGCCGTCCAGGGTTTGCCTTTGCCAGTGGACGAGCAAAAGACCGGCGAGCACGCCGATGGCGCCCAGGATGTGCCCCGTCCATATACCCGCCTGGCTGCCCAGGATTTCCAGCGCGGTAGCGGCAAGTTGCAGGAACACCAGCAGGGCCGCCAACCCTATAAGGCGAAATCGCAAGGAGGGCGGGCGGCGGGCGGCGACCGAGGGCAGGCTTTCGCCGCTTGCCGTCAAGTGCGCGTAAAGCGTTTCGGCTTCCTGTATTTCTTGTCGCGCGGGCAGGGTGCGCACGGACATGTAGCCGGTGGTCTTTTCCTCCTTCTTGACCGGCACGATCAGCGCCTTTACCCAATAATGGTCGCCGTTCTTGCAACGGTTCTTGACCAGCCCCCGCCAGGGCACGCCGGATTTGACCGCTTCCCATAACTGCGCGAACGCTTGTGGCGGCATGTCGGGGTGGCGGACGATGTTGTGGTTGTGGCCGAGGAGTTCTTCCCTGGAAAAGCCGCTCAATTCGACGAAAGTATCGTTGACATAAGTGATGGCGCCTTTCAGGTCGGTTCTGGAAACGATGTAGCGTCCGGCAGGCATTGACACTTCGCGCTGGCTGACAGGCAGGTTCTTTTTCATGCATTTCTCCAGAAATGTCGTGGTTTCGCGTGGAGTTGTCTTTATGCCGGATCATACCCGCGCTTTTTGAAAGGGAATTCAGTCAAATATCATGGAGGGATGCAAATAAATCGTTTTTGTGCATGCGACGGTTCCCGCGCCGGGCCGATGGCGCTCGCGCGATTGCCCGCGCTTTCTGTACATGTAACGCGGTTGAGCTTAAAATCAACCTCTTTTCCATGCACGGCGGCCCATGCCGCCGTGCGCATTTTGTGGAGTGACGGATAGATGCCTCTTTCCCATCTCATGAACACCTACGCCCGCCTGCCGGTGGCTTTTACTCATGGCGAGGGCGTCTGGCTTTTCGACGAGGCTGGCAAACGCTATCTCGACGCGCTTTCCGGCATTGCGGTGACGACCCTCGGCCACAACCATCCGCGCCTGGTGGAAGCCATTTCCGCGCAGGCTGGCAAAGTGCTGCATACCTCCAACCTTTACCGCATTCCCTTGCAGGAAAAACTCGCCAATCGGCTGGCGGAAATCTCCGGCATGGACGAAGTGTTTTTCTGCAATTCCGGGCTGGAAGCCAACGAAGCGGCGATCAAGCTCGCGCGCTTTTACGGGCACAAGAAAAAAGGCGTCGACCTGCCGACGATCGTCGTCATGGAGCATGCCTTTCATGGGCGTTCGCTGGCTACGCTCTCGGCGACCGCCAACCGCAAGGCGCAGGCGGGGTTCGAGCCGCTGGTGCCGGGCTTCCTGCGGGTGCCGTACAAAGACCTGGACGCGCTGCGCCAAGTCGCCGCGCGCAACCGTGATGTCGTGGCGGTGATGCTGGAAGTCCTCCAGGGCGAAGGCGGCGTCCACATCGTCGACAACAGCTATTTGTGCGAACTGCGCGCGCTGTGCGACGTGCATGGGTGGCTCCTGATCTGCGACGAGGTACAGTGCGGCGTCGGGCGCACCGGAAAATGGTTCGGCTGGCAGCACGCGGGCATCCGTCCCGACATCATGACGCTGGCGAAAGGGCTTGGCTCGGGCATACCGATTGGCGCCTGCGTCACCGCCGGGCCGGCCGCCGGGCTTTTCCAGCCGGGGAACCATGCCTCCACCTTCGGCGGCAATCCGCTGGCCTGCGCGGCCGCGCTTGTCACGCTTGATGTCATCGCCAGGTCGAAATTGCTCACCAACGCATCACGCGTGGGCGAAGCCATCCGCGAAAGATTCATCGGGGCGCTTGCTGCGGTGCCGGGCGTAGTGGATATCCGCGGGCTTGGGCTGATGGTCGGCATCGAACTCGACCGCCCGTGCGGCGAACTCGTCGCGCGCGCGCTCGAAGCGGGCTTCCTCATCAACGTCACCGCGGGTAATGTCATACGCCTGCTGCCTGCGCTCATCTTCAGCAACAATGACGTCAAGACCCTGGTCGACGGCATCGCTCCGCTGATTTGCGACTTCCTGCCTCAATGATGGCCACAACCGAAAGTACCGCCATGACTCCGCCAAGACACTACCTGCAATTCAAGGATTTCACCGCCGAAGAGTATGCCTACATCTTCCGGCGAGCGCGTTGGATCAAGGATAAATTCAAACGTTACGAGCCGTATCACCCGCTCTTCGATCGCACCCTCGTCATGATTTTCGAGAAGGCGAGCACGCGCACGCGACTCTCGTTCGAGGCGGGCATGCAACAGCTCGGCGGCTCGGCCATCTACCTCAACACGCGCGACTCCCAACTCGGGCGCGGCGAACCCATCGAAGATTCCGCGCAGGTCATCTCGCGCATGAGCGACATCGTCATGATCCGCACCTTCGAGCAGAGCGTCGTCGAACGCTTCGCCGCCAACTCGCGGGCACCGCTCATCAACGGCCTCACCGACGAGCTTCATCCCTGCCAGGCGCTCGCCGACATCTTTACCTTCATCGAACATCGCGGCTCCATCCAGGGCAAGACCGTGGCCTGGGTGGGCGATGGCAACAACATGTGCAACAC